>CAYLLH010000049.1:0-62774 GCA_964384785.1 uncultured Thermoplasmatales archaeon
CCCATCCATCCTAGTGCATATGCAGTTGCAACTGCATATACAAATCTATTTCTAGTAATAAAAAGATTCCTATTTAATGATTATCTAAAAAAACAATAAGTAAATAAGTGGGCCCGCCCGAATTCGAATCGGAGTCCATGGCTCCCAAAGCCACGAGGATAAACCAAGCTACCCCACGGGCCCATGAGGTAAAGAATTTTTTTTGGGAAGAGGTATTGAAGACTGATATTTAAAAACTTTTATCAAACAAAAAACAGTTTCAGTTTCTGATTTGATGTTTTATGGATTTTAATTTTAAAAAACCATTGCATATTCTTGCTTTATTTTTTCTTAGTTTATCTTTTTTAATTATTGTTGTTATGCCTGTTTTTTCTTTTTTTGGTTTTTTTGGTACTGCCGAAACAGAAAATCTTGAACAAATTAATCAATTATCGCCTTCTTTTAGATTAATGTTTGAAATAATTACATTACTTATTCAGTTTGCGTTGGTTATTTTTTTTATGATTTTTGTTCCATTGATCTGGTATCTTCTGGTTAATAGATATGATTTGAAAAAAATTTTTAAAAGTTTGATGTTGAAGAAAAAAAATCTTGATAAATTGTTGGTTTTTGCAGGGATAGCAGCAGTTTTAATGTTTTTAGTGATTTTTATTATGGAGTCTGTTTTGATTGAAGCTGGTTTTGAAGTAGAGGATTTAGGTAACGCTCAGGATATCGCTAATATTTTTTCGCCTGTTACTATGTTTATTCTTGTTGTTTTTCAACCAATTCCTGAAGAAATTTTCTTTAGAGGTTTTTTATTAGATAAAGCTAATTCTTTGTGGGGTAAACATTTTGCTGTTTTGTTTACAGCGGTTTTATTTGGTGTTGCTCATCTTTCATATCAAAAGTTTATTCCAGGTTTATTGATCATCTTTATAGGTTTAATTTTAGGTTATTTGGTTTTAAAAACTCGTAATCTCTATTCTGCTATTTTTGCTCATATTTTGTTTAACGTTACAAGTTTCCTATGGCTTATGTTAGGATAGTTTTTTTGTGGGTTAATTCTTTAAAGGGTTTGTATATGCGATTATTTGTAATTAGTAAAAAATGTTTGTTAATGGTGAGATTTTATGGTTAAGCAAAGGACTTTTGTTATGGTTAAACCGGATGCGGTTCAAAGAGGTTTGATTGGTGAAATCATTAGTCGTTTTGAAATAAAAGGTGTTAAAATTGTTGGTATGAAAATGGTTTCTGTTAGTAGGGCTCTTGCGGAGAAACATTATGGTGTTCATAAGGGTAAACCTTTTTTTGAGCCGACTGTTAAGTATATTTGTAGTTCGCCTGTTGTTGCTGTGGTTCTTGAGGGTGAGAATGTTATTGATATGGTTCGTGGTATGATGGGTAAAACTAATCCTCAGGATGCCTCGCCGGGTACTATTCGTGGTGATTTTGGTCAGTTTATTGGTCGTAATATTGTTCATGGTTCTGATGGTGAGGATACTGCTGAGTTTGAGATTAATTTGTGGTTTGATGATGATGAACTTTGTGATTATACGCGTATTGACGAAAAGTGGTTGACCGAGGAGCGATAAAAAATTTTGTATAACACATGTTAACGGTTTTTCCGTTGCATTTAAATTGTTTTATTTGTTACGGGTTGTAATCTCATGTCTTTTGATAGAAAAACTCTTGTTATTCCAGATGGGACGCGCTTTGAAGAAAAAATCATTACCACTACTGGTGATGTAGTAATTGCAGATAGATGCCTATTTAGATTTGGGATTAAAACAGATGGACGAATCTTTGTTGGTGAACATGCAATAATTGATGGTGCGTTAGAAGCTGAAGGAGATGTTCGTGTTGATAATTTTAGTAGCATCGGTGGAGATGTGAAAAGTGGTTGCAATGTGTACTTCGGTGAAAAATGTAAAATCAAAGGTAAACTTTCTTTAGATGGAGATCTCGATGTTGGAGATAGTGTTGAGTTAGAAAATGGTTTTGAAGCCAAAGGATGGATTAATATAAGAAGCCCCATACCAATGGTAATATATATTTTTATATATATGGTACAACTTTTAAAAATGGGACATAGCGAAGAAATCGAAAGAATACTAGAAGAAATGGAAAAAAACGAAGGAGACACAATACCAATATCAGAAACATTCATGTACATACCCAACAACTCAATAGTAGGAATACAAAAATCAAAAGTAGATTCCAACCTCCAAATAGGAAAAAACTCCAAAATACTCGGAAACTTTGATGTAAAAGGAAACATCTTTATCAACGAAGAATCAACAATCCACGGTAGTCTCAAATCAACAGGAGACGTCTACTGCGGAAAAAAAACAGAAATCAAGGGTAACATAGAATCCTCTGGAGATGTAAAAATCGAAGAAAAAACAGAAATCAACGGAAATATAACTGCAGACAAAATATATATGTCAAAAAAAGCAAACGTTGAAAATGAACTTTTTGCAAAAAAAGGAATAACATTTATCTCTCCATCAAAACTTAAGGCAGAGGAAAAAATTAAACGTTTTGAAAAAAATATCGACGTTGTTGATGAAGTAGAACAAATGTTGGAGTAAAAAAACATTATGGGTATGCAAATAGGAATCGTTGGAAAACCCAACGTAGGTAAATCCACTTTTTTTAATGCTGCTACTGATGCAGAAGCAGAAATTGCAAATTATCCTTTTACAACCATTGATGCCAACCGCGGCGTAATGTATGTTAGAAAACCATGTCCTTGTAAACACTTTGAAGTAACATGCACACCAAATAACTCAAAATGTATAGATGGAACAAGATTTGTTCCAATAGAAGCCATAGATGTAGCAGGACTAGTACCAGATGCCTACAAAGGAAAAGGACTAGGAAACAAATTCTTAGATGAACTACGACAAGCAGACTCACTCATACACATCGTAGATGGATCAGGAAGTACAGATGCCAAAGGAAACCCCTGTGGAAAAGGAAAATACAATCCAATAAACGATGTAGAATTTTTGGAAAAAGAAATCAACTACTGGTTCAATCAAATAATAAAAAAAAGCTGGGAATCAATAGCAAGAAAATGTGAACTAGAAGGAAAAAAAATCGAAGACCTACTCTCAGATAAATTAACAGGTTTAGGTATCAAAGAAGAATACATACATGATGCTATTAGAAAAGCAGATTTAGACTATGAAAAACCATCCTTATGCACCGATGAAGATCTTTTGAAACTTTCTGATGTCTTAAGAAAAACGAGTAAACCCATGCTAATAGCATTCAACAAATGCGATCTCATACAAGATGATATAACCGAAAAAATTAAAGAAATAGAAAAACAAGGATACATAGTAGTACCAACAAGTGCAGAATCCGAGCTAGCCCTAGTAAATGCTATGGAAAAAAAACTAATAGATTACACCCCTGGAGCAGACGATTTTAATATAATACAAAAACAGGATCTGTCAGAAAAACAACTAAAAGCACTAAATTACATTAAAGAACATATCCTACAACGATTTGGTTCAACAGGTGTTCAAAAATGTATAGAAAAATCAGTACAAATACTTGATCTAATAGTTGTTTACCCTGTTGAAGATGAAACACATTTAACTGATAAAAAAAATCGCGTTCTCCCCGATGCATATTTTATGAAAAAGGGAAGTACCGCCCAAGATCTTGCCTTCAAAGTACATACAGACATTGGAAATAATTTCATTCGAGCTGTGGATGCAAAAACAAAAAGAGTAATCGGATCTGATCATCAACTAGAAGATGGAGATGTTATAAGAATCGTAGCTGATTCATAAAAATTTTTTTTTATTTTTTTAATACACCGCTTTCTCCACAGTGTGGACATTTAATTTGGACAACATTTTCATCATCGTTAGTGTTTACATCAAACTCGGTTTTACATTTTGGGCAACGAACCGTTAACACATCAACTGTTCTGTCTTCAACATTTTCTACTGTTTCATCATGAATATTTTCTTCTGAAGGTATTTTCTTTTCTTCATATTTTTCATTTATCTGTTCTTTTTCCTCAATAGTTTGTTCCATTGTAACATTTATATTTTCAGCAGTTGTTTCTAAAACTGGAGAATTATTTTCTGGTTTTTCATCTGGTTTTAAATCTTTATCATTTCTTTGCGGTTCTTTATTATCCACATTCTTTGCTTTATCTCGATTTTCTTCTAAAAATTTCATTATTTCAGCACGAGCTTGTTCTTTACTAAAACTACTTTTAATTCCCGGTTCTTCAGTTTTAAACTGATCTTGTTTCTCCTCATTATCATTTTGAACAATTTTTTCTTCTCCTGAAAAATCAGTAGAACCCTTATCTTGTTTTCTTTCACTTAATCTTTTTTGAAACTTTGTAAGAAAAGTTTTTTCAAAAGCATCAGAGTTTTCAATTTTATCATCATCTGAACTATGTAAAACCTCTTTTGTTTTCTCTAACTCTTGTTTTCCACCAGAAGAGTCTCCAAAAACAGAAACCTGTTTTTGTTGAGGATATTTTTGTTCATTTTTTTCTGTTGTTTTTTCAATTTTAAGATCATCTTTTTCATCTATTTCTTCTTCAAACTCAAAACCCTCTGCTTTTCCTTCATCTTCGACGTCGTCTTCTGTAACGTCTACATATTCATTTTCTGTTTCCTTTGCTTTTTTACTAAAATCGTAATCATTTTTTTCTGAGCCTATTTTTTCATTTTTTAATTTTTGTGTTTCATTATCAACAACAGGGCCTCTAAATTCACTTTCTTTATCTTTTTCTTTTTTTTCACTTAATTTTTCATCTTGATCAAAAAAAGGTTTTCCTTCCTCAAAAGATGACTTATCATTTTTATGTTGTTTATAATCAGATTGATTAATGAAATCATCAGAAATATTATCTTTGGAATTTTTTTTAAAATCGTTTTGGTCATCATCAAAAAAACCAGTTTTCTGATTAACCTGATTATTAAGATCATCTCCTTGGAAACCTGCAGGAAGTTTTATATCTTTACTAGGTTTTGAAAGTTTCTCAGAATCTGGTGGATCTAAGAAAAGTTTTTGTTTTTGTGATTCAGCAGCTTTCCTCCAAATTTCTTTGTCTTCTTCAACTTCAATTTTTTTCAAAGGAGTAAGACAACTAGGTGCAACAAGTAAAGTATAATACACAGATAGAATCATAAGAAAAATAATTGAAATCATAGGAAGATAATAGTAATTCAATCCAGGTAGAACATAGGATGGATAAACAGATGCAGATAAACCCTGGATACCATTTATAATCATATAATTAAAAATAAAGGCAAGAAAACTAGAAATCACAGTAATTAAACTTCCTGATAAAATAAACAATAAACCTATAGTATCATACTCTGGAGATGTATAAATTGATAATCCAAGTTGAGAAAAAAGTGCAAAAATTAACATAATCCACATTGATATAATTAACAACTCAATATTCTCGGATAAACCCAGGATTTCTTCATCAGCACTTTTCTTCATCATATTCAAATTAAAGTAAAGGTTATCCTGAACCGGGTGTGTTTCATCGATAGAAAACCAGGGTATATAATAACAGAAGAATAAGCCTATCATTAAAACTATTATGAACCATGAATTTATAATCCGTATTTTTCTATACAGTTTTTCATCCATTATTTTTTTCTAACCACCATAAAACGAAAAAGGCGTTTCTTTTTTATCTGTAACATCAATTTTACTACGCATCTTTTTCATATAAATCTTGATTATACTAAACGCTGCTTTTATAACGATAAGTAAAACAATCGATAATATTATCGGAACAGGAAATAAAATAAAAATATTTTGTGTATTTATGAAATTATTATTATAACTCAAAAGAGGATAAACACTAAAAAATCTCACCACTGTAAATAAAAGAAAAAAACAAGCCAATATAACTAAACATGAAAAAGAAGTATGAAATAGCATAAAACCATTCTTAAAAACTTGTTTAGATCTGTCAAGTATCTGAAAAATAATAAAAATAACTGCCATCAAAGCTAAAAAAATAAAACCAAATGTAAGGATATTTGCTGAACTCTTAAAATCATTAAAACTAATACCAATAAAATTTGAACTATGAACTGTAGCATTAACCTCAGGTGTATCAAAAATATTTAAAACTTCAGGATTTTCGATATCTGAAGCATCCTCATTAGAATAAACAAATTTTTCAATTTCTTGTTTACCTGAACTATCATCACATTTAACATAAACCCAGGGAAGAAGATTAGTTATAACTAAACAAATAATTGCAATTATCAAAAGAAGGATCCCGGATTTCAAAAAAGGTTTTTTTTCCGTATTTTTTACCTTAGTATCTTTTTTTCTTCTTGATTTTTCTGCTTTTTTAAAATTTTCATCTAAAATTTGATCTTTAGAGAGTTGTTCTCTTTTTGCTTCTCTGAAAAATTCATCATCTGATACAATGTCATCATAGTAACTCATAGTTCTATGTCTCTCCATTTCCCTCCTTTGTACTATTTAGAAGCATTTTTCGCTTATTAAAACTTTTGACATTTTTTTTTATTTGCATATGTAGATGTTTTGTACTTGCATATGTATCTGCGAAATAGTTTTTTATAATCTACATTGCTTACTTTTTTATTGGGATCGCTCCAAAAAAAATTATTATATTTACTAGGAGGAAAAATAGTATTGCATAGAAGAAATGATCAGAGGATGTTCTCAAATTTTTTGGATAAAAAAATACCATTTGAAGATTTACCGGTCAAAACAATGAGAGTTACTATTCATGCATTAAGATGGGTTTTTTTACTTATCTTCTTGTTTGTAATAATAGGTATATTTGTTTTGTTTCTAACTGGTGGAGGTGAATACATTCAACTTATTATAGGATATAGTATTACAGGTTTTTTCACCTTTTTTATGGGATATTTCGGATGGATTTTAGCTCAAAGTGTTATAGAAACAATAACTGGTAGAGATGCACCTGAAGACCAAAGTGTTTCATACTATGTTAGTAAAAAAAGAAGTAAAAAATACAAATATTGAAAGTTATTCTTTTTTCAAATTGTTTATTAACACCTTTTTTTATTTTTTTTTAATAAAAATTAGATTTTGAAGGTATAATATAAAATGATAATTTTTGATAATCATCTTCATCTTCGTAGACATGGACGATTTATTGATGCGATTAGGGATTTTGAAAAAACTGGTGGCACACATTTTGTTTTATGTCAGTATCCCCACCCAGAAAAAGCTTTAGAGAACAATTCATATAAAAAAAATTATGATGAAACAGTTATGATGGCTAAGGAAGTTGAAGAAAAAACAAGTGTTACTGCTTATATCACTGTAGGTCCTTACCCTGTAGATTATCTTTTTTTCAAAAAAAGAATTGGTGGAAAGAAAGCTGTTACTCTGATGAAAAAAGGTATGGATGAGGCAGCATTTTTTTGTGAAGAATATGATAAATGTATCGGGATTGGTGAGATAGGTCGTCCTCATTTTGATGTTGATGAAAAAATTTTTGAGGATTCAAATGAAATACTTTTGTATGGTATGAAGTGCGCAAAAGAGGTTGATGTTCCTGTGGTTTTGCATACTGAGAGTACTACTCCTCAAACCTGTGAAGAGTTTGTAGAGATGGGGAAAAAAACTGGGCTATCTGCTGATAAAATAGTTAAACATTATTCTCCACCTTTGATATTAGAAAATGAAAATTTTGGTTTGATGCCATCTGTTCTTGCTAGTAAAAAAAATATTGGTGCTGCTGTTAAGAAAGGTTTTCGTTTTATGATGGAAACAGATTATATTGATGATCCTAAGCGTCCTGGTGCAGTTTTGGGTCCTAAAACTGTTCCAAAGAGAACAAAGCAACTTCTTGAGGATGGAATTGTATCTGAAAAAGAAATTAACATGATTCATAAGATAAATCCTGAGAAAACTTATGGGATTGAATTAAAAGAGTAGGTTTTTAAATAAGTTATTTTATTTGAGTTTTTAGAGGAGTATTTTATTTATGACTGCAAAAAAACCAAAACCAGGATTATTAAGCTTTTTAGCTGATAGGAATAATCTTCTTATTTTGTTGATAATAGTCGTCATCATAGCTGTAGCGCTTTTAATATTAAGCTCAGAACCTGAGGAAAAAATTTTGAATATATCTGATATTAACCAGAATGCTGAAAAATATATTGGTAAAGAGGTTAATGTTATTGCTTATTATGATTCAGATTTTAATATGATACATGAGGAAAGTAGTTCTCAATTGCAACAAAGTAATTACGATCCAAAAAAGCAGATGGATGTTGATCTGTCGAATTTAAATCAGACTCAGGTAGATAATATTCAAGAGGGTTCTGAATATTTGTTTACAGGTAAAGTCGTTGAAGGTAATTTAGGTAACATTGTTTTAGAGGTCTCTAAATTTGAAAGACATCGATAAGTGGTTTTTTTAACCTATATACTTGAGTTCTTCGGATCTATCCTTGGAACCAGTCATTCCTTCTATTTCTTTTAGTTGTTCAGCAATGGTTTCTATTTCTTTTGCTTTTTTCTCTAGTGCTTTCAAGGAAACATCGATATTTGTCAGTTTCATAATTATTTTTAAAACAGCTTTAGCACTTTTCGGGTCAACTAAATAACCAGGTGTTTCACCCATCAAACAAGCGCCTTTTAAGCCTCTTTGTTTACCAAGTCCAAGAATAAGTCCACTTGCTCCAACTATTCCTCCACCAGGTTCATTTTTCTTAAAAACTGCACCTTGTTTTTTAAGTTTTTTAACCCAGTTTTTATGTGTTGTTGCACAAAGAACCTCAGGTTTCTCTATTTCTTGACCCAAGCCGTATCCACCAAGAGTGTACATTTCTTTTACACCGAATTCTTCACAGATGTCAATAATTTTACTTACAAGCTCATATTGTCCTTGTGAAGAAAGACCTTGATAATCACCAGTTAAGAGAACAAGATCTGGTTGATTTTTCTTTTTTGCTTTCCAATAATAAAACTCATTATTAACCAGTTTAATCGTACCATCACTGTTAATAAAAACCTGTGGTGGGAAATCCTTGCTGTTTATCTCTACAAATTTTTCTGCTTCTAATACATCTATCAGATGTTCTACTGCTAATTTTCCAACATTTCCAATACCGGGTAGTCCTTCGATTAACACAGGGTTTTTAAGTTTCGGTTTTTTTCCAATGAAATTAGCTGTTACCAAATCCATAAATTATCACTTCATTTTATCCATTTTTTTTAATTTTCTTCTGTATCTGCCATATCGGTCTTGTGGTGAATAACGTGGAGGATGTTTAATAATTGTTTTATTTCCACAATTTTTACATTTTTTTTCAAGAGTATAAACTTTACATTTTTTACAATAAAAAAGATTAGTCATAATTATTTTTTATTCCTCAAGTTTCCTATGAAACCTGAACTCCCCGTTATTTTGAGTTATATCTTCCTCAACTAATTGTATAACTCTTTTTAGTTCACTTTCAGCTATTTTATAATCTGGAGCTTTAACTGTTATCATATAATGAGGAGCTCCAACGTATTTAACTTCTATTTCAACATCATCATATTCACTTTTCTCAGCTTTCTTTAAAGCTTCTCTAATATGACCTATTCCATCGGGACGCCAGGATTGTACATCCATGTAACCTTTTATGTTAACAAATGGTATAGTTATATTTTCTTCAGCCATATTTACAAATGCTAAAGTCCATTCTCCTTCGAAACCATCTCTTTCAAGAATTTTAGGATCATATGCTGTTTCTTCAAAAGCTGCATACAATGATCCATATTTTTCAATTAAATCATAACCAAATTCTTCATAACATTGATCCACTGTTTTATTGAGTTGTTCAGCAAGTTGTTCCATAAGTTTTACTGCTTTCTGATTGTTTTTCCATTCCTGTATTTTATCTCTTTTCTGATGTTCATTCACTCGTTTCAAGGAAAGATCTATATGGCCTTTTTCAGCATCTACATCTGTAACTTTGCAGACTACTTTCTGTTTTTCTTTGATATGTCTTTTTATTCTTTTTACCCATCCTGTAGCAATCTCAGCTATATGGATAAAACCCTCTTTATCATCGTACTCATCTAAAGTTACAAAAGCCCCGAAACTACGAACGTTTTTTACGGTTCCGACTACCAATTCTCCTTCTTCAGGATACTCTTTTTTCTTTATAGCCATAATTTTTTAAACCCATTTCAAGTTGAAAAAAATTTCTAATTTATTCTATTACTTCTAAAATTTCTGCTTTAAGTTTTGCTAAACCGCCAGATGGTGTCGCAAGTTTACTTCCACAGATATGACATGATACCTCTGTAGATGCCTTATTGAATAAGACTTGTTCGTTTTCACAGTCTTTACATCTGACTTTTATAAATTTTGATTTTGTTACATCCATTTTTAATGCTTCACCTTTTCATATTATTTTATTCTACTTGTACTTTTTTAGCTCTTTGACTTGGAGGTTGATGACTTTTTTTACATTCTGTACATGTGTATTTTAGATATGCTCTTCGACTTGTTTTCTCCCGGCCCTCGGGTTTAGGTCTTGGAAATCCACGGTATCCTCTCATTACTCTTCTGAACCGTCTTTGTCCTTGTTTGAACTCACTAGCTTTTCTTTTTTTGATTTTAGATACTTCATGAGTTGTATGTTTTTTACAGTATGGACAATATCTTTTTAATTTACGTGGTCTTTGCATATGATTCCTCTGTATTATATTATAAGCTTTTAATTTAAAGTGAAATGGGTAAATAGGGAGGTAATATAAAAAGGTAAGCAAACCTTATTCCTATTGGTAAAAGTATTTTTTATTTTTTAAATAATTTATGGATTTTATCTATTTTTTGATTTTGATGTTTATATCTTTTTTTTCAACAGAAGTTATCCTTTTTATTTTGATATTTACGTTTTTCTCTGGTTTGAATTCATCAATAGGGACCTCAGGTGTATCACCGTTGACTTCGTAAATATAAAAACCTTTTTCTCCATCAATAGATGTTATGTACTGTTTACCATTTTTTTTCTTTATTTTGATACCAGGTATTTGTTTTAAACCATCAAAAAGTGTATTATTTTTTTCTATTTCAACTTCTTTTTCTTCGATAAATGACTCAAAAATTTGGTCTATCTTAGAAATATCTGCATGTAAAAGATGAACATTTCCTATTTTTTCTTTTCTTACTAAACCTGCTTTTTCAAGAATTTTAACATGTTTTGAAATAACCGGTTTAGAATAACCTATTTTTTTTGATAGTTTTGAAAGATGCATTTTTTCTTTCAAAAGAATCTTTAATATCATTATTCTTGTTTTGCTGCTTAAGGCTTTAAACAAAATAGTGTTATCCATCTAGATAACAAACAATAGGATGTTATACTTATTATTTTTTTCTGTAAATTAAAAAGTTTTTTTTGATTTAGTCAAAAAGATTTTTTCATTGTCTTTTGATGATTTTTTGTTAATCCTCGTAATCTATTTTTTCAGCAGCCTTACGTTTCTCTAACATATCTGCCATATCCTCTGGTATAGATAATACATCATCTTTTTTCAAAAAATATTTACATTTATCTGTACCCATAAACTCAGGCATATTCTTTATAACCCTGATAACTGGATTATCATTACTTTCTCTTTCAGATGATTCTTCCTCTGAATCATTTTCTTCCTCTAATTCTTCTACTGGTTCTTCTTCAGTTTTTTGAGTTTCTTCCTCTTTTTTTTCCTCTTCGTGTGTATCATCCTGAGTTTCTTTGGTTTTTTTTTCAAAAAAATTATTTCTTTTTGTTTTAAGAATTTCAATGATTGAATCATAAATGTTTTTTTCCGATGGAAGTATGTTTTTTAAATCAGGGTCTCCGCCGCGTGCTTTGGTTACAGCTGCTAAAACTACTTTTTTTTCTCGGTGTTCGTAAATATTTAAAATTATTTTTTTGTTGTTTTCAATTTCATTTTTTAAAAGATTGATTTTTGTTTCAGATTTTTCTTCTTTAAGGCGTTGTTTCATCGAATCCAAGTGTTCTTGTAGATCTTGATAAAAACCTGAGTAAAGCTGTGTTAGAAAAGGAGTTTTTTTCTCACTCTGTTGTATTTTTCTTAGTGTTCTATAGTTTATCTCTTCGTCATCTTCCATGTTTCTAGAAAAAACCAAATCTGTAAGTATGTTAAATAAATTACGAGTCCTAAAAAACCCTTTTTTTATTCTTTTATATCCGCTATTTTTCTTCCCAGTAGAAAAACAGCTAGAAAAATAGGTATTTTTTGTTTACCTTTTTGTAAATCATATTTTTGGTTTTTTAGTATAATTTTATAGTCTTGTTTAATTTCAACTTCTACTTTCTCATCAGTAAAAACCAATGTTTCAGTTAATGGATCGAAATCATCAAGTTCATCTAATTTTATTTTAGTTACTTTAAAACCTGTTTTACCATGCAGAGAATCTGGTAGACGGATTAGGCGTTTAACATCACATGTGACTGGTTCATCTGTTTCACCTGATACCATTGATACAGCTGTACGTCGAAGTGCGTTGTTTAGGAAAAATTTACGTATGGCTTTTGATTGATCGATTCTTCCTCTTTCTATTCTTTTGATTCTTTCCTCTGATAAATCTTTTATTAGTTTCTGGGCGTTTTCTTCTTTTACCCCGTATTCCATTAGTTTTTCTACAGGTTTATCGCTTTCTCTTATCTCATTGATTATATCTATTATTGCTTGGCTTATTCTTCCTTTCCAACCTGGTTCATCAGGTTTAGGCATTTCTAAGGATTTACCACTTGGATAAACCTTGTTTCCATATCTTTTTACACCTGTTGTGTGTTCATAAAATATCATGTCATCTCGTATGTCTCGTCCGGTGATGTAGTCAACAATTTCTTTTCTTTCATTGCTATCCAAATCATAAACCATGGGGTCTTTTACATGGCAGTGATACCCTCGTCCTCCACTAAAGTATAGTTCTAGTTTTTTTTCATCAAAACCAAAATCTTTGATTAAAAAATCATCTACGAGTTTGTAAAATTCGTCTTTTACTTTTTCAAGTGATTCCTCATATGTTATGTTTTCTACACCTGGCAGGTGATCGCTGTCTAAATCAAATATCAGCTCTGCCCCCATCCAAGTTTTTTCTTTCATCGTGGGTGCATCAGGTGTTTGATAGTATGCTGTTGAGTAATAGGCATGAGCTGGATTTCTGTCCTGTAAAAAATCTATGTATTCTTGTTTTTTTTGAAAAGAAAGATGACGTAGCATGCCTTTACCGCCGAAGAAAACAAAGGCGAATTCTCTTTTAGGAAACCTGTCAGGTATTGACAACTTATTTTCTTTATAGTATTCGCCGAAACGGTTTTTTAAAAATTCTAGGTTTTTTCTTGTTTGATCGTATTGGTTCATCTTTCTGTAAACAAGAAAATGTGATGTTTTTTATATGTTTTATATTCTTTCCCAAAAAAAGTTTTTTTTATTTTGTAATTAAAATAGTTTTTTAGTATAAAGTTTTATCAACTACAAACAATTTACAATTTTCTTACTATGGGAGATTTTATCGAAGATGAGTTGATGTCCTCATCAGTTATTAAAGATCTTGAGAAACTTGATTTTGATTATGTTCCAGAGGAGTTGCTGCATCGTGAGAAACCGCTTCGTATGCTTGCTCAGATGTTTAAACCGCTTCTTTCAAATATATCACAAAATGTTCTGATTCAGGGTCCTGTTGGAACAGGTAAAACTGCTATGGCTAAAAAATTCTGTAAAAGACTAACAGAGATAGCTCGCAGGCAAGGACAAATCATAGAATATGTTCATATCAACTGTCGGAAACGTTCAACGGATGCTATGGCCCTTCTGGGTGTTTTAAATCATTTTGATCCACGTTTCCCAGATCGTGGTTTCTCTGTGGATGAAATGCTACAAGTCTTGCGTAAAAACCTTGAAAGAAAAAACGCGCAACTATTGCTTGTTCTTGATGAAGCTGATGCTCTTTTGAAAAAAAAGGATTCCAACTTGGTTTATGATCTAACACGTTTTTCAGATGATGCTACAACAAAAAAAATAAATGTTTCGCTGCTTCTTATATCTCAGAAGAATGTTTTAGAACTGCTAGATTCCTCTTCTCTTAGCACGTTTAAACGAAGTAATGTAATACATTTGGATAAATATCAAAGGGATGAACTTGCTGATATAATTACTCAGAGAGTAAAAATTGCTTTTCATAATGGAACAGTTGACAATCAATGCATTGATTTGATTGCGGATATCGCATCAGAATGGGGTGATGCACGTTTTGCAATAGAACTTCTTTGGAAAGCAGGGATAGCAGCTGATAATGAGCATACTGAGATGGTTACACCTGAACATGTGCGTGCTGCTAAAGCAGAAACATATTCAGTTGTAACTGAAACCAAACTAAGAAATCTTGAACGTCATCAACTCTTAACACTTTATGCGATATCTAAAAGACTCAAAAAAGATCAAACTGCATATGTTAACACTGGTGAAGCCGAGGAAACCTATGCTGTGACATGTGAAGAATACAATGAGAAACCAAGGTCTCATACTATGTTCTGGAATTATCTTAAACAGGTGGAAAACGCTGGTTTTATTAATATAAAAAAATCAGGGAAAGGCCATCTGGGGACCACACAAATCATATCTCTACCGGATATACCCGCGGGTGTGGTCGGTGAAAAAGTAAGAGAAATACTAAAATAAAAAAAACTCATAGTTTTTTCTCACATTTATCAGATATAGGGCAGTTTTTACAATCTGGTTTGGTTTTACAGAAATTTTTAGCAAGTTCAACAATAAGCGCATGAAACTCCTGATAGATTTCAACTAAATCATTTTCTGAAAAATTTTTTTCAAGATTATGTTCAAAAAAACTCTGTATATGGTTATAACTACATTCAGTGTTAAGAGGAATGCGTTTACATAGACGTTTAGTATACGCATCAACAACAAAAACAGGTTTACATCCAGCATACAACAAGATTGAATCAGCAGTCTCAGGACCAATCCCATTTAAATCCAAAAGCTGTTTGCGAATAACATTTGTGTCTTGATTAAAAAATTTATCAAAGCTTCCATTATATTTTTCTTTAAAAAAATTTGCAGTAATTTTTAATCTTTTAGCTTTCTGATTAAAAAAACCAGAAGGTTTTATCATTTTTTTAAGATCAGTTTCATTTGTTTCAAGTAAATTTTTTAAATCCAAGGTTTTGTTCTCTTTAAGATTAAAAAGAGCTTTTTCAACATTAGACCAAGCAGTGTTCTGGGTAAGTATTGCTCCAATTATTATTTCAAATCGTGAATCACAGTTATTTTTTTTATGATATTTCCTGTCTATTGGCCACCAGTATTGATTCCCAAAATAACTTATTAGTGACAGGTAAATATCTTTTGGTTTCATGGATTAAACTGTAATGTATAATTTTTGTTATGTTTGAATTTTTTGGAAAAAAAATTTTGTTATTTTTTTTACAATAGTTTTTTTAACTCCCTGATGTTTACAAATACATAATCATTTGGTGAGAAATCATTATGCACTCAGAAAGAAATAGTTATTTTGAAACGCTTGAAGAATATCAAAGAGCCGAAGCAATGTTTCATACAGAACTTATGAATGTTTGCCGAAAATATGTAACCAAACTTAATCTTGTTTCCCTGCTTGGTATTGTAGAGATAAGTAAAGATGAGATTCGTGAGCTTGACAAAGCTACTAAACGAAATCTTGATAATGATTCTTATAATGCTTTTGAGGAATCAAGTGAAAATCAATATTTATAAAAAAATATTTTTTTTAAAATTTTTTTATTTTCTTAATAGTAAACTACTAAAATAAAAAGAGTATTTCACCCAGTTATAAAACGGGCCAGTGGTCTAGGGGTTATGACGTCGCGCTTACAACGCGGAGGTCGCCGGTTCAATTCCGGCCTGGCCCATCTGATTTTCTTGATAGATTCATGTTGATATTATTTATAAAAAAATCAATTTTATTATAAATTTCCTACAAACATAAAATAAATTTACCTTTTTTAGAAGTTTGTAGGATTTTTTTGGAGTGGGGCTTTATGTTGCTTTTATTAATTGTTAATTAGAGGCAAACAAGAGAATGAATGAATGTGAATGTACAAACATTTACAAAAAAGAGTATTTTCGCACACAAAATATAGTGGAAAATATATCTAAAGTCAAAGAAGTTCTTTTTAAAGAGTTTATTTATGGCGGGCATTGGCTTTCTTTAGGAGTTGCGACTTTTTCTGTAGCCTTAATGCTTTTGATTGGTGTGACGGTAAAAATTGAATTTTTATTGATTGTCTACTTTTTAAGCCAATCTGTCTATAATTATGATCATTTTAAATGGTTAAAGATTGATGCTATAGTCTACTCTAAGAGAAGTAATTATTTGAGTGGTCATTACAATTTTATTCCTTTCATTATTTTATCTTACATGTCAATGTTTTTTTTATTATTGTTTATATCTGGGAACATTCTAAGTTTAATATTTGGTAGTTTCCTATTATTAATCGGAATATTTTATACAAAATATTCAAAGAGATGGACAATGAAAATCCCTGGTTTTAAGAATTATTATACTTCAATTTCAGCATCTTTATTGGTTATTTTTATTGCTTTATATTACTCGTATCCTTTAAATTTAGCAATATGGGTTCTTGTTTTATTTGTTTTTCTTTGTTTTTTAGTAAATACAAGCTTTTGTGATTTAAAAGATATAAAAGCTGATAAAAAACAAAATCTTAAAACGTTGCCTTTATACTTTGGAGAAAAAAAATTTTTATTAATTCTTCACATTCTTAATATCCTAACCTTTTCAATATTAGCATATTCAATAATTATTGAAATTCTTCCTTTCTTTGCATCTATTTTACTAATTTTCTATTTTTACTGTTTTTATTATATTCAAAAAGCAAGATCATCAACAGCTGATCTTCAACTTTTATCAAGTTATATCGCTGATGGTGAATTTATTTTATGGCCAATTTTTTTAATTTTGGGAAACATGTTTATTTTTACGTTTTAAACCCAAAATCTATCCTTTCTTATAAATTAAATTAGTATTATTTAAATAAACCCAATCAATTAACCCATCAAATGAAATATTCTGATTTCATATGGAATGAATTTATATATGGGGATCATTGGATATCATTTGGATGTATATCAATATCTCTTTGTACTATGTTTCTTCTTAACGATTGTATTAGATGGGAGTTTTTATTAATAATATATCTTGGAACAATAAGTATCTATAGATATAATCATTATAAGGAAATAAAATTTGATGAGAAGTCAAACACCGAAAGAACAAATCATTTAAAAAAATATGAAAAAATATTGCCGTATACTATACTTATTTTTGCTTCTCTGTTTTTTGTTTTTTTAATATATTACGGAAATTTAAAAAGTATAATTTTTGGTATTATATTATTGCTATTTGGCTTCTTTTTTACAGATGTTTTTAAAAAAGTAACATATAAAATAATAGGATTCAAGTCATTTTACACATCATTTTTTCTTTCTCTTTTGATATTGTTTACCACAATTTACTATTCTCATCCAATAGACAAAATGGTAATATCTTTTGGGTTATTTTGTTTTTCTCGCTTTATTATAGGTACAAGTTATTGTGATATTAAAGATATGCAAGTTGATAAAAAAAATAATTTATTAACATTCCCTGTTATCTTTGGTCAAGAAAAATTTCTAACCTTAATTCAAATTCTAAATTTAGCATCATTACTTTTTGCTTTGATTGCTATTTATTTTCAAATACTTCCTGTTTATTTGTTTCTAATAATTGGTTTTGCTTTTTGTTATAGTTTTTATTATATTGTAGTATCACGTGATAAAAATAATGTTTTTAGTTATTTGTCTGCTGTTGTTGTCGATGGTGAATTTATCTATTGGCCCTTAATTTTGCTAATAGGATTTTATATACTTGCATGATTAAAATTTTTGGAGATATTCTCACTCTTTAATGGTTAAAGTAAGATAATCACTAATACTTACATCAAAATTTCTAAATTCAATCCTTCTACCAATGGAATCCGAAACAATACCTGACATAATTCCTCTAAAAATTATATATTTAGATTTTTCTGAATAAGAAGTCCATGGGTAAAAAATAGATGCAATTTTAGGATTTTTTGAATCAAATGCAATTATGTCTCCAAAACCAAGTGCAGGATAATAATCTGAGATAAATTTTTTGTAATCTTTTCCCCCATATGTTTCTCTTAAAAATTTTCCATATTCAAAACAAATATCAAAAAGAATTTGCTCACCGTTTTCCAATTTTATTATCTCATCCTCAAGAATGTATAATAAATGTGAATCACATGCAAAAAATCTAATTTTTTTATAAGATAGGATGCCTTCATGATATTTAAAAAATTTTGAATCGATTAGATCTCTTAAAGAGTTCTTGGAATAGGTAGTCTGTCTAATCTCATTTAATGTTTTGTAAGTACTATCAAATTTCTTTTCAAATAAATTTGTTTCAATATAGAAATCATTAGTTTTTTCTTTAAGTTTTTCTCTGGGAGCACAGATTACTGAACATCTTTCATTCCCTCTACCTTGACATTCGATTTGTTTTCCTTCAATTGTTTTATCTGAAAGTGCGTATGACCAAATTCCTGCTATTCCTCCATCAGTCATAACATATCCAAGGCCGTTTTTTCTACAGATTATATAATCTTTAACGGACATAGTTAAAACTTTGTCTCTAAGTTTTATTTCGTGTGTTGCATTAGTGGCAAACAATGTTTCGATGTATCTGACGAGAAAATAGGCAAAATCTAAAAATTCTTTGTTTTTAGTATTTTTTATTGTTGGAAAATTAGACATAGACGCATAAAGGTATCCAAATTTTTTTCCTGCAGAATAAAGTGTTTGTTTCCCTTCTTCTCCGTAGTGTTCAACGATTTTATTTTCAATTAATTCTAATAAATGTTCAGATAAAAAAAATTCTCTTAATGATATTAGCTGATTTTTTCCACCAAATGTATTTATAATGAATCCAGGATTTTCAATAATCTCTCGCTTTGGTATAATTACATTTTTTATAAACCACGATACAATTCTGTCTTTAACTGGCATGAGAAAAACTTCTTATCTTTTAATTTTATAATGTTATTAATCGGTAATCACAATGCCGTTATCATTGAATTCAAAGTTATGGGGAACATCATTAATTTTTGTCCATCGTAATTTTTCAATCTCTATAGTTCGATTAGATGTTTCACCAAGTATTTTTCTATTCAATGATAACAAGCCATCTCCAATGTATCCAAGCATTTTGTTGGTTGGTTCTTTTTCGTCTTTTTGAGTTATACAAAGGGTAGTTATTCCATTTTGAGTTGTTTTTTCAAAAAGTTCAAGAAACTCGTAATAAGACACTGGTAGAGGTGAATGTGCTATAGCACTAATACTGTCAATTACAACTCTATTATAAGAATCATTTTCAACGTCTTGCAATATATTCTCAACCATTTTTTTATTAATTGGCTTCATGAAATCAAAATGAACAATTTTTAGGTTACCTTGATCTTGCCATTGAGAAAAATTCCAGTTGAATTGATTTGCTTGTTTAATTATTGCATCTGGTGTTTGTTCAACAGTTATATATAAACATTTTTCATTATTTCTGCAACCTTCTGCGATAAATGCCATTCCAAATAATGTTTTTCCGGTACCCGGTAGTCCTGATAGTACAATATTTGAGCTTTTAGGAAAACCTCCTTGCATAAAATTATCTAAACCATTGATTCCAGATTTTACACGTTCTATTTCTTCATTATAATTTTTAAAATTGAAATTTTGTTCCATCTTTTCCATCCATCCACAAAATTTTATCTTTAATTTGCATCAATAATCATGTAAATAGATTTTGTGGTAAATCGTAATATAAAGACAATAGAATTAAAATCTAAGAAATCAAAAAAGACTTTGTTTCCTTCATAATGTTAACTAAATAAAAAAACTCTGTAAAGGTTTACCCAGGATTATCTTATAAAGTATTTAATTCCGACCTTGTCCATTTTTTTGAGAAATTGTTATATACTATTATTTATGTATGTTTTTTTTGTTTATGAATATTGATAAAAAAAGATTTTTAGATTCGCTGTTTCTTTCTGTTTTAGTAATCAACTTTTTGTTTATGATTTTTTTTGCAGGAGGTTTATTAAAGCTTTCCACGTCTTACGGTGGAACTATTGAGACTTATGAGGAACCTTATCGCAATAAAGTTTCTGTTACTATAGCTGAAACTACTTCTGCGGGTCCTCCTTTTTATTTAAATCTCTGGATTTTGTCGGTTATTAATGTTATTTCGATTTTGTTGTTTGCTGGTTTAGTATATTTTGTAAAAGATTATTTTGATAGAAAACAATAATTTTTTTTGCAAATTTTTTTTATAGCCGTATGTTATATGCTTTTTTTGGGGTTATTTATGTCGGAGAAGATTCTTTTTTCATTGGAAAAATGTATGAAATGTACGCAGACGAAGCAGCTTCTTACGGGTCGTGATGATATCAGGATTGTTACTTTTCCTCATGATTTGAATGATTGGACTGATAAGGAGTTGAAGATGGCTAAAAATTATGATGTTTTTGAGGATTTGCAGAAGACTGCTCCTATTTTGTGGAATGATGGTGATAAGTTAGTGGGTTATCTTCGTATTCGTAAATGGCTGCAGGATAATGGTTGATTTTTTTTAAAAATTAGCGGTTGTGCAAAAATATTGCACAAACATTAAATATGATGTATTAATACTATGCAAGATAATTATGGATGAAGAATTAGAAAAAATAAAAAAGAAAAAACTTGAACAATTAAAGAAGGAATACATGAAAGGAGAAAAAAAAATGAATGAAAATATGCCAGATATACCAATAGAAATGTCAGATGCAGATATAAATGAACATTTACAAAAATATAACATGGTTGTAATTGATTGTTGGGCTCCATGGTGTGGCCCATGCCGAATGATACATCCAATAATAGAGGAGTTAGCAAAAGAGAAACAAGGGGAAATAGTTTTTGGAAGACTCAATGTAGATGAAAATAAACAGACTGCAATGAAATATCAAATAATGAGTATCCCTTCACTATTAGTTTTCAAAGAAGGAAAACTAGTTGATAAGATAGTTGGAGCAATGCCAAAAGGAGTTTTAAAGCCAAAAATAGAACAATATCAATGATCATTCTTTATCCTAAATTAGAAAATATACCACTATAAGGAAATGATGATAGGTGTCTAAAAGAAAAAGAGCAAATACGACTAAAAACAAAAAAAATAAAACAACCTTTGCAGTTTTAGCTGCAATCATCATTCTTATCTTAGCTTCCACTGTTGCTGCCTTCACAATTTTACAAGAACAAGATAACCCACAAAATCAAAATAATTCTAAAAACTTAGATGACTCTGACAACTCATTGGTTTTTAAAGGAGAAGATTTTGCTTTTTATGATTTGGAGGGAAATGTTAAGCATCTTAGTGATTATGTTGGGAAAGTAGTAATTTTAGACCTGTGGGCTACATACTGTCAACCTTGTCAATATCAAATGATAGAGCTCAAAAAAGTATACGAAAACTATAGCCAAGAAGATGTAAAAATACTCTCAATAAATGTTCACCCTCCTGATACTAAAGATGTAATTAAGGATTTTCTTTATCAATTTGAACAGTCAGGATATAAACTAGAATGGTTTTTTGGTAGAGAAAAAGAAAATCTCGATGAATACGTGCACGGTGGAGGTATACCAGCTATGACTATTTTTGACAAACTAGGAAGAATACAAAAAAAAGAATCAGGGCTGTCTTTTTACGATGAAGTGCCACAGGAACTACAATCTCAAAAAGATTTTTTACTCTTGAAAGATGAAATAGATAAACTTTTATAAACAAAAAAATAAAAAAAGTTATTACTTATGATCTCATCAAAGAACAAAAAAAAAACAAAGAACAAAAAAAAATAAAAAAAAATGAGGTGGTAGTTTTTTTAAAAAAAAATAGAAAACCAAAAAAAACATTTATAATGATTGTTACACTAATCTTTCTAATTTTACCTTTTTTAAATGTCTCAGCTGAAATCCCGGATTATCAAATAAATACTTCTCCAGATCTTCCTGATTCAGGATCATCAATTTCTTTTAATGTGTCATTCAATAATAGTTCCTTTGTAGAAAAGGTAAGAGTACAATATCATGAGTGTAGTAAAGAATTTGTTTGTAGTAAAAACAAATATGTAACATTAAACCGTAGTGGTTCAAATAGATACACTGGAGAGATTGATTTAAGTGATAAAACTGCTATATATATGGAGTATCTTTTAGAAGTAACAATTAATGGCTCAGCAGAATCTAAAAAAAACTGGACAAAAATAACGCTTCAACCGGTTAATATTGAAAACATGTCTGATTCAGATAACAAAAAAGAATCACCGGGTATGAAATTTGCTATATTCTTTCTTGCTTTACTATTAATAGTTTTTTATGTTAGAAAGGTAAGAAAAAAATGATACTATTCCAAATTAAAAGATTAATAACACAGATTTCAGTATTTATATCCGTAAACTTAGGTGTATTTGGTTTTAAAACAGGTTTCTGTTTCCCTTTTTTTTACTGCCACTCCTGCCCATCGGCTAGTGGAGCATGTCCTCTAAGAGCTATAGAGAAAGGAGTTTATGATAATAGTTTCAAATGGAAGCTTTTATTTTTTCCTTTACTAATAATAGGTTTCGTGGGAACTTTATCTGGACGAGCAGTATGTGGATGGGCATGTCCGATTGGTTTACTTCAAAGAGCAACAGGTAAGTTTGCAAGAAAAATAAAAAAAACACGTTTAGGAAAAATTGTTTTTCCAAATAAAATAGATCATTATCTTAGGTATTCCAAATACTTCACTTTTATAGGTTTAGTTATACTTACTACATATTTTATAGGTTTTATGTTTACTGATATCTGCCCGGTGGGTGTTCTCACGGGGACTATCCCTATTATGATTTTAAACCCGGGTCAGTTTGTTCCTTCAGGATATTTTTTACCTGCATTAATTGTTTTAGTATTTTTTATTCTTTTGATACTTCTTGTAGAAAGAGGATGGTGTCGTTATTTCTGTCCGGTAGGTGCTATTCTAGCACCCTTTAACAAAATAAGTTTACTTTATGTGAACGTAGATGCTGAGAAATGTATTCATTGTAACAAATGTTCAGAAATATGTCCTATGGGTATAGATGTACCAAATATGAATAGAGATCCTGAATGCATAATGTGCGGGAAATGTGTAAACATTTGCCCTGAAAACGCGATTAACTTTAAAATGAGTGGTACGAAATGATAAAAAATTTTTTTTCGATACAAATTGTCATACTACTATTCTTTACAGCAGGATTAACCGGAGTTGTTGTAAAAACAAATGTTTATGATGATGTAAAAAATGGAATTGTAGATGTATTATGTCTTAGTTGCATAAAACTACAGCCTAAAACTTCAGCAGATTTCACTTTTCAAACAGCTAACAATAAAGATCATCCAGAATTTGTAAAAGAAATCCTAAAAACAGAAGGTCCAATCTTAATACAGTATGGTGAAAGTGCATGTAAAGGCTGTGATCTAATGATAGAAAATGTAATGGAACCCTATTTTAATCTAACATTTCCCGAAAAAAAACCTAAATCATTTGAAACAAAAATAGAAAACAGAAATCTAAGCTTCTACTATATTTACATATTTGTTGATGATAACAAAAACAAAGTTCGTGAAGAATCCTATAAAATATATGACAAGGATAACATCGATGGTTTCCCAATGTTTACAATAATAACTCTGGAATATGATCACAGCGGAGACATTAAACCATACTATACAACACTATATGGTTTATTTGAAGGTGAAAACTACAAAAAAACAAAAGAAACCTTCACAATGCTTCTAAGTGAAAGCAGACAACTCTACGATAGAAATATAAAAGGATATAACTAACCTTTTTTTATTTTAAAGATATTTTTTTTCCTTTTTTGAGTGCTTCCACAGATTTCTCCTCAAACTCTCTAAGTTTTTCTTTATCAGATACAGCTTTTCGAGCTTTAACATTCTGATCCTTTATAGCCTGCTTAGCCTTACGATAACGTTCACGACGCTCCCCTTTGATCGCCATAATCTTAGATTTCATATCATAAGCTTTTTCATGATACTTCTGAGCCTCATCTCTAACTTTTATGTACTCCTCATGTTTCTTGTCAGCCTCAGCAATAGAAACCGAAAGCTCATTTACAAGTTTCATGTACTCATCATGTTTCTTCTGATTCTCACGATGAAACTTCATAACTTTTTCATGTTCCTCATCAGCTTTTTTAAAAAGTTCATCAATAACATTATCCTTGTCTTCAATATCAATCTCTATTTTTTCTTGCTTAGAAAGCTCCTTTTCAGCTTTTTTACGTTCTTTTTCTTTTTCCCGGATTTTATCGATTAAATCACGTTCATCTTCAGTGCTCAAAGGAGTTGTTTCTTGTTTATACTTCAACATTTGAACATCTGCTTTAAGTTCTTCAACACGCATAGGAAGATTTTTAAAAAGTCCCCCACGTTTCTTACGTTTCGCCTCAATAAGTTTTTTAGCTTCTTCTTGAAGCTGATTTCTAATTTTTTTATGCTGTTTCATCTTCGAAACAAAATCATCACGTTCTTCTTTGGTCTTCTTCATCTTCTCGCGAACTTCTTTTTTTTCATCATTAAGCATGTCACGTTCTTCACGAAGACCTTTGGCCATATCATTAAGTTCGTTTCTTTTTTCGATATAGGATTGAAATTTTTTTTCGGCACCACGAAGATCCTTGATTTCTTCTTTTTTCTTGTTTTTATCAACCATAAGAAAAACCCTACTGAAGCCTTTTTTTAAAAAAAATGGAATAAATACTTTTTATAAAGCTTTTGTTGTAATTTTTGAGATGTTTTATTGATTAACCTCAATATCAACCTCGTTTTTACCTTTTTCGGCTATCCAAGGTATCTCAATTTCAGCAAAACCACCGCGAGGAATATCAATGTTTTCTACTTTGTTTTTAACTTCGCCGTTCACCTTTAAAACAACATTAACATTTTTAGCAGCAACCCCGCCTTTGTTTTCAAGTTTAAAAGAAGTAGTAACCTTATCTCCTTCCCTAAAAGCACGAGGCCAATGAAACATACCAGAAATACGAAGATCAGGTTTTTGATCCGTAATAGTTGTAATAACAGATAATTCCTCAATTTTTTGTTTTTCAATAGCTCTTACTGTTATTTTAACTTCTATCCAATCATCAGATTCTATTAAATCAGATGGTTCAACTGTTAAATTAACAGATTTAAAACCTTTAGGTTCAACCATAACACTATCTTTGTCAAGGGTGACCATCCAGCCTTCCGAATCAGTTTTTCTTTCTACATTAATCTGATAATTCATAGTTTTATTTGATGGATTATGAACAGTTATTGTGTATTCAGCGGCTTCATCAGCAGATATCTCTCTTACACGGTCAACACATATAACTTCCATGTATTCCTTTTTAATTATCACTATAGCAGCTATTACAAATATCAATATTATAAATAGAACAACAAATAACAAAAACCCTCCAGCGAAATCACCAAGAATTGAATCTAATCCCATACTTTCAGCTGCATCCTGAAATACATTATAAATCATTTCAAAAATACTAGGATTTTTAACTTTAGTTGTAACATTAAAAACAAATGATTCCCCGCTTTCTTTAGAAGTAACTGTTATCATTAAAACATTTTTTTCAAGATCGGTGTCCTTAGGAACATTTACTTTTATGTTAAAATCAAGTTTCTCTTTAGCTTCAACTCCATCAAAGCTTTCATCAGATAAACTAGCTTTCCACTCCTCTTTTGCAAACTTAACCGATAATTCATAGTCATCTATTTTCAAACCATTGTTGTTGTTCTCTAAACTAAAAGATAAACTATTTGTTTTCCCTGTTTCAACAAATTTGGTAGATAGATCGCTGATTAAAACATCATAATCAACACCCTCATATGAAACTTCAGCTAGAAAACCAAGTTTATCTAAACCAGTTTTACCGCCTACTTCTAATTCTACATAGATAGAATCATCGTTTTCATATGCTTCCAGGTTTTCAAAGGTATGGTTTACATAAAAAGGAATTAAGACATATCCATCTTTAGAGATATCATAAGAATCATCAATTAATTCAATTTCCCAGTTATTACTTTCCTTTGATGTTGTAATCTTTAATTCTTCAGCATACTTGCTGGTAACATTTAAAACAAAGAATTCATTTTCACCAGCGGCCATTGGGTAAATATTTGGAAAATCTTCTGCAGTATATTTTTTATCGTCACCAATTTGAATGCTATTTATCTGAATATGATCTGTATCTTCATATTCTACAGTTAAAGAAGACGGTGATTTTTCATCATTGAAAAGAATTTTCGAGTCTCTGGTTAGTCCTAATATGCCTTTATCAAACTCAGCATTAATTTTTAATTTTAAATTATGATCAAATGGGATCTCTTCGTTTATTTCACCGAAATCAATTACAATTTTATTTGAATTCAAAAGGGATGAACGAAAATCTAACTCATATTCAGAAGTTTTGATGAGATCTTCATTATTGCCTTTAACATCATATAATTCTCCCACTATACTTACGGCGTCTCTATTAATCAACTTAAGGTCATGATAATCAATATAGATATTTGCTTGAGCTTGTTTTATTATTTTGCTCCTACTTAAACTATTAACAGTACTCCAAGAACCTTCATTTTCTGATAAGTCCAACTTTTTTTGTTCTCCATCAAAATTTTCAGAGTCTATTAACTTATTTTCATCATGTAACAAGTAATCAACGGTATATTGTCCCTTAACATCTAAAGGAATATCCACATATGAAGTATGAGAGCTTGATCCATATATTATTGATGCTGCTGTTGCATCATGAAAGAAATCATAAATAAAAGTATTATTTGAATCTTCAAGTGTTGAATTAGCAAAACCTATTATTAACTGGGTTATATTCTCTAATTCTTTACCATATTCTTTTAGAATTTCTATTTGATCTTGATTCTTCATTGTTTCTGCAATACTAAGTGCAATTTCTCCAATTGATTCAATCAGAGTTATTAAGCCCGAGTTGCTAGTATTTAGATCTTTAGTAAAAAAATCTATAGGTTTTGTTTCACCTGGGATTACCTCAACAGAAAATTTTAGTTTTTCACCTTTATTAATAGCTAAACTTGCTGATCCTGCGTTAATAATTTGATTATTAATTTTGTCAAAAAGATTGTTTTCAACATCTACTGTATGATCACAAATTAAAACATCTTTCTCTTCAGAATTTGCCTTGTAAACCTGTACTTTTATCTGATCTTTTATTCCCAATGGATAAAAATCTTCAATAAATGATGCAATTTTTGATGAAGAGAGTCTAGATGGAATATAATTTGAATGATATAAATTAAATTTAAAGTCCCCAGATAATATTCTTGTATCTTCTATATTATAAACATGTGTCATTTTCAAAGGGTTTAAATCAATTTCACCGCCAGTAATAAGTTCTATTAAATCTTGATAGTTGATTTCTCCTCCTAAATATTCAGAGGCTTTTTCAGTTAATTCTTCGCCTGCTTTGTTTATCAACCATAGTAATGCCCAGGAGATAAATTCTCCATTTTCTGTTCTTTTGGGTGATAAAATAAGTGGATCTGGAGGAAATATAATATCCTCTGTGGAAGTTGGTGCAGTAGATGTCATACTTGGTTGTTTTTTTAAGTTTGATATAAATTCTAAAGTATCTGTTATTCCACCTTCAGTGTTAGACATAAGATTATCTATTATAGTTAATATTGTTTCTTCAAAATTTGTAATGTTGGAAAGAGAGAATTCATCAGGGAACATGTCTTTCATGCTCTGATTAGTTTTGAAAATGTTTGAAATTGTTTTATCTGCAAAGTATATTTTGTTAGAAGATCCAGTGGTGTTGTCTGCTGCTTTTACATTCTCTGAAGGGATAAAAACAACTGAGAGTATACTGAGAATAAAGATTAAAGTGATGAAGTATGCTCTGAATTTCTTGTTATGTATCATGTGGTTTCTTCACCTGCATAAGATAATTTCGGGTCATTAATATATAAATCTTTGTTTACAAGAGTTGTCATTTTAATTTTTACCTGCTTTTCCGTCATTTTTTTTATGGCCCCTATACTTAATAATATATTTAATATTTAATAAATATTTTGCCTATAAATACCTTTTATATTAATAATAACATGAAAATTTGGTAAAATAGACGGATATAAGCATTTTTTGATAAAAAATAAATACACCTAAAACCATCTTACGAATAGCAAAAAAAGATCTTATTAGATTTTTTTGAAGGTGGTCGATGAGGCAAAAAACAAACAAAAGAGGGATACTTAGTTATTCAACAATATTACTATTATCTTTCCTGTTAATCTTGACTTTATCAACAATATGTGTAGAAGCTGCAGAAAAACCAACGTTGGAAATCAATAGAGATGATTGGATAGTAGAACCAAATGAACAATTCTCAGTAACTGTTACAGATCAAAATGGAACAAAAATACAAGATGCTAAAGTTACTATAGATGGTGGTATGGATGAAATCGAAACAAACTCAAATGGAGTTGCATATCTTACAGCTCCATCAAAACAGGGAAGATATCAGATAGTTGCAACAAAAAACGGTTATTCTCCATTTAAAGGAGAAATCAGGGTTGATGCTGGACCTCCATTTTGGGAGACAACCACATTTCCAATTATATTAGGCGGAATATGTTTAATTGGTGCAATAATATTTGTCTACTTTAGAGAAAAAAAATCAATTTATAACAGGGCAACACAAATATCAAAAGACAATATTTTACAAAAATATGCAACATCACAAAACAATACAACTAATAAAGAACAACCAACACAGACAAAAAATCAGTCAAATATAAATGAAAATAAAAAAAATATTTATCAAAATCCTTATCATCCAAAACCAATAAGATCTACACATGAAAATAATTCAAAAGTAGAAGAAATAAGAATCAGACGACCTCGTAAAGAAAGAGAAGTGGTATCAGTTGAAGAAGAAAAAGATGTAGCTGAAAAAGTTGTTCAGGATGCAAAAATGAAAAAACGAGACGATGACTGGTTCCAAGGAAACGAAGATGCTAAATATGAAATTGGAAAGATAACTGGAGAGGTTGATGAGGAACAAATAGATAAATGGTTCGAAGGCTATGATAGTCTTAAAGAAAAAATAGATGAAAAAGTAAAAAAAGATAAGAAAAAAAGAAAAAAGGATGAAGAAGACTAAATCTTTTTTTTTGTTACTTTTTTAGTTTAACCTCTGTTTTATAGAAATCATTGGGAACAAAAGATTTTTTAAAAACTTTTTTTGCTTCATCAAGAATCTCATTATGGTTGTTATAACGCGGGCTGATATGTGTTAAAAAAAGTTTTTTAACATCTGCGTTTTTTGCTATTTCAGCTGCTTGAGCTGCGGTAGAATGACCATATTTGTTTGCATCTTTTATTTCTGAATTAAAAGTAGCTTCATGAATTAAAACATCAGCATTTTCTGCATGTTTAATAGTGTTTTTACAGGGTTTTGTATCTCCTGAAATAACAATTTTTCTACCCTGTCTTGATGGGCCCATCACCATCTCAGGGGTAATTTTTTCACCATTTTCAAGAGTAACATTATTTCCCTTCTGCAACTTTGAAAATAAAGGTCCTTCAGGTACTCCAAGTTTTAAAGCCTTAGGTTTATCAAATCTTCCAGGTCTCATGTTTTCTTGGTAAACAAAACCGTAAGCTGGAATATTATGATCAACTTGAAAGGGTTTGATCTTATAATCTTTGAAATCAATTTCTTCTTCTTTTTCATACTCATGAAGAATTATTTGATAATTTGGTTTAAAATAACCAAGAGTTAGTAATCTTGTACCTAGTTCGATCATACCAGATGGACCATAAATATGCAATGGTTTCTCTCGGTCATTAAGCTGCATAGTTTGAACCAAACCTGGAAGACCTAGGAAATGATCTCCATGGAAATGAGAAATAAAAACCTTATTTATCTGCATATAACTAAGATTTGATTTCTGAAACTGACGCTGAGTTCCTTCTCCACAGTCAAATAATGTTATCTCACTTTCTCTTTTTATTGCAATAGATGTAACATTGCGTTTAACAGTAGGCCAACTACCACCGGTTCCAAGAAATATTATACTAAGCTGTGTCATTTTTACAATTATTCCAAATAAGAGGAAAACAAAGTTAATCTAAAAGTGTTATGGTTAATTTTTTTTCTTTAAAACTAAAAAATAACGTGTTAGACTACGATGAACTCTAAAACTAAACATTTTCTCAAAATTTAAATATTTTCTTCCAACATCTACAATTTTTTTGTCAGGAACACCAACTACTGCTACTCCATTTGTTTTTAAAACCTTTGAAATTTTTTTAAAAGCTCTTTTATAAAGAATTAATCGATCCTCTCCTTTTGTAGTTGCAGCCTTGCCATATGGCATATCTGTAACAATGCAATCAATGTTTTCTACGAAATTATCAATTTCTCCGATATCTGAAACAAATAAATGATAATCTTTTATTTTAAAAAAATCAAGTGTTTTTTTACATCCTTTAATCATTTTTTCTTCAATGTCGCTTCCCTTTATTTTAAAACCTATTAGACCTGCTTCAATTAAAAAACCACCAGTTCCACAAAAAGGATCAAACAATACTTCATCCTTTTTTATACCTGAAATATTTACTAAAGCTCTTGCTAAACGAGGATGCAGAGTAATAGGTGAAAAAAAGGGTCTATTCTGAACTTTTCTTTTTTCAAAATCGGATCTATTAACAACAGCTTTTTTAATGCCAACATAAATCTTTTTATCTGTTATAAGAGCACGAATCTCAACATCGGGATTTGATAAATCAACTTCGCGGTTTTTTGTGTAAACATCAGCAAGTACTTTGACAACTTCTTGTGAATCAATATTCTCTGATCGATTCCTATATTTAACTGCAACAGAACCCTTAGCGATATCATTATTGTTTCTTGCTTTTTCTTTTAAATCTTCTAACTTAATACTATTTGTAAAAAGAAATTTGTTTATTACAAAAGTTTGAGTGAGTCTATTTGATATTTTCTTTAATTTTTCTTTGAGTATATTATTTGTTTCTATTAACAAAAAATCTTCAGAGTATTCTAAAACTTTATACTCGATTCCTTCTGAAAAAAGAACTTGTTTTATCTCTTCCAATGCAAGACTATTATGTTCTTTTGATAACTCAAAAAAATATCTGCTTTTCATATCTAATAGAAAAATGAAAAGTAATAGTTAGTTAATAAAATTTTTTTTACATTAAATCTTCTGATCTTCTAAATTTTTTAGCACAATATGGGCAAATCAATGAATCATAAGGGATCATTTCACCACAGTTCAAACATTTAGTTTTTGGTATAGTTGATTGATAGGTTGGAATTGATAGTGTCTTTATCTCAATAAATAATGTTCTTTTTTTGTATAGTTGCCATACAATCAAGGGGAAACTTACAAATAATGTTAATAAGGAAATATTTAACATTACTTCTTGAAAAGGGTTTCCATATACTATTTTGTTAATACTCTGGATAAATAAAGTTGGAATATAACCAAGTGCTAAAACAGATCCTAAAATACCTGTTACAAGTGAAGAATGATATGCCCAACTTTTAAAACTTAACAGACCCCAACCTGTAAATATGAAGAAAATACCAAGTAGCAAAAAAGGAAAAGCAATAATTAATGAAAAACCTCCATTTGCATTTCCAATAGCATTAAGCCAAAGGCAAAAAGCTCCAACTAATATCCATTCTGTGACAATTAACAGAACACCCAAAGGAGTTTCTTTTTCTTCAGTTTTTTCCATAGAATTCTTTTTCCATATTATTTTTTGTATTTCTTAAAAAACAAAGCAATAACTGCAATCGCTGTAATTAGGTAAAAAAATTCGAAACCTGGTGTTTCAGGAGCCTCTTTATATGCTTCTTGTTTTTCTGAAGATGTATACATTCCATCTGAAGTATAATTATCGTCATCTGTGGGTTCGTAATCTTCATCTGAGATGTCCCACATAAGCATAGGTGAAGCCATAGCATAGATCAATAAAATTATCAAACCCAGTATCATCAGAAGCATTTTGAGGTTTTTATCAATATTTTTTACGATTATTGCTCCTACAATCATAGAGCTTGTTAAGAAACCTAAACCTATCATTTTAAGAAACGATGAAACCTTATATGACATAAGAGCGTCTTCAGTTGGTGGAAAAACTCTATAAATCATTCCACCTACAAAAAAAAGAGCTATACCAACAATTATCCCAATTATTATCAAATCTTTCTTCTCTATTTTTATCATCTTTTTTTCACAAGCTCCTTTATATAGTATCTGAGAATGTAAACAACATAATGTTAATTAGTAGTAAAATCAAACCAAAAATCAGTATCAGGCTTTTCGTGTCTTTTTCTATTTTCTCGATAAAAAACCCACCAATTATCATAGATATGCAGATTATACCCATACCACTTAATCTTACCATTGTAGATATCTGACGTGGTAGTTGATATGTGTTAGTTGTGGGCCCCAACAAAAAATTTAAACCAAGACCAAGAAAAAAAAGTAAAATACCGCCGGCTATACCAATTATTACTAAATTTTTTTTATTTAACTTCATTCATCCCAAACCTCTACTAAAAGAAACATTTAGTTTATATATAATTATTATGGTTTAATAAAAAAAACACAAAAAAAGAGGTTTAAAGGATAAATTATTCTATTCTTCTTTTTTCATAGTGGATTTTAAGCATTTGCTCATACTTTGTTGAGCTTCAAGACCGAAAACCATAGGTGCATCATCTGCCCATTTACCAAATGCTTCAACAAGATCTTCTACTGACGCCTCATCCTTTGTTGACCAACTATCCTGTTCTAATTCCTCGTTGTCGATAAATGCTTTAAATTTTTTTGCTCCTTCATCTGTTACAAAAATGTTAAAAGTTGATTGTTTTCCATCTTGGTCTTGTTTGTAGAAAACACAGCTTTTTGAACTTGATTGATATATTCCATATCTATTAGTCATAAATAATCATACCCTCCAATCTTAAAATATTTTTCTTAAAAATTATTATGTGTTTATGGTTTTTAATAATAACTGATAAAACATATTAACTAAAAACTTTCCTGAATTAATAAAAATCATAATTTTATTAAATATAAGCTTGTTTCTTTTTTTTATAAACATGGGGTTTTTTAATGTCAGATAGACCATCTTATGATGAATATTTCATGGAAATGGCGGATGTTGTTGCTAAAAGAAGTACATGTCTTAGAAGAAAAGTAGGTGCTATTCTTGTTAAAAACAAGCATATTCTTAGCACTGGTTATAATGGTGCTCCGAAGGGTTTAAAACATTGTGAAGAAGTAGGTTGTATTAGAACAAAGTTGAATGTTCCTTCTGGTCAAAGACATGAGTTGTGTAGGGGTTTACATGCTGAACAGAATGCGATAATTCAAGCAGCTGTTTTTGGTGTTTCTATTGTTGATTCTACTCTTTATTGTACAAATACTCCTTGTGTAGTATGTGTGAAAATGCTGATAAATGCAGGTGTAAAAGAAATTGTTTTTTCAGGTGATTATCCGGATGAGCTTGCAAAAAAAATGCTACAGGAGAGTGAGATTAAAATTAGGAAATTTTAATAATTTCAAAAAAGAATTGTAGTTTGAAAAAATGAGAAAAATATAAATACTCATGAATGATTAAACATAGATGAGGAGACATGAAGAGGAAGAACTCACTCGTTTTAGATGAAGAAGATGACAAAGCCGTAGAGCTTTTCACGGAGCTTGGGATGCCTAAAAATCTTGCGAAAACATTGATGTATATTTCACAAGTTGAAGAGTGCAGATCTGCTGATGTCGAACAAGGTGCAGATCTCCGACAACCTGAAGTAAGTGTAGCAATGCAAGAACTCCGAAGGAGAGGATGGGCGAAAAAACGCGACCTTAAAAAGAAAGGAAAAGGCCGTCCAGTTCATTTGTATAAACTTACAAAACCTTTACCAAGAATCCTAGAAAGCTTTGAAAAAGAGAAGATGCAACAGGTTGAAACAATAAAAAACGACCTAGATGATCTTCATGGTTTAATACAGAGATATAAAAACTAATATTCTGTAAATATTTCAAAGTCTAAAACGTTCAAAGGTTAAATATTATTCGTTCAATAAAAATAATTTTCTACTTTTTTTTCTAGTTATTTTTATATTTATAAAATGCCTATTTCAAAAAAAGTATGCAGAGGGATATATAAAATTTGAAAAAAAGAGTGCAAAAAGTTTTTGAGAATCATAAAGCGGACCTTGAAGCAATTTTAATAAAAAACTCTTCGGAACCCTATATTGATAGTAACTTTTTTTATACAACTGGACTAAAAAAAGGTTTATTTGAAAACTCTGTAGCAGTACTTTTTTCTGATGGATATATAGATCTTATAGTGCCAAGTCTTGAAGAAGTAAGTGCAAAAAAAGCAGTTGATTCAGAAATTTATGTTTATTCAAATAAAGATGAATATATCAAAAATCTAAAAAATTCTTTAAAAAATAATAAAAAAATTGGTTTAAATTTTAATTCTATAACATACAAGGATTTTAAAAATTTTGAAGAATTATTTTCTAATTCTGAATTTTTTGATGCCGAAGAAAGCTTTAGTAAAACTCGAAGAGTAAAAGATGAAAAAGAAATATTTTTTATTAAAAAAGCATCAGAAATTGTTGACCGGGTTGTAGAAAAAATTCCAGAAATTGTAACTGAGGGTATACACGAGTTTGAGTTGGCTAGTGAAATGGAATATCTGATGGGAAGATATGGATCTGATAAACCTGCTTTTGAAACAATTTCTTCTTTTGGGTCAAACACTGCTGAGCCGCATTATACTCACGGTAAAAAAAAGATTTCTGATGGTGATTTTGTTTTATGTGATTTTGGTGCAAATTACATGAAATATAATTCAGATATCACAAGGACTTTTATTTTTGGGAATTGTTCTGAAAAACAAAAAAAGATCTATGAAACCGTTAAACAAGCTCAACAAAAAGGTTTGGAATTAATAAAACCTGGTGTGAAAGCATCAGAGGTTCATAAGGTTGTTTTTGATTTTATACAAAATAGTCCATTTAAAGATTGTTTTATTCATTCAACGGGTCATTCTCTGGGTTTAGATGTTCATGATCCTGGTTTATCGATAAATTCTGAAAGTGATGTTGTTCTTGAGGAAAACATGGTTTTCACTGTTGAGCCAGGTGTTTACATTCCAGGTTTTGGTGGTGTTAGAATAGAGGATGATATTCGTGTCATTGGTGATGGTTTCGAATTTTTAACTGAATCTTCTAAAGATATTGTAAACATCTGAAAAACTGTATTATAAAACTAGTTTTTTTCCATTACCTTTTTAATAGTATTTTTTATACCTTGTTCTGAGTGGTGTTTTTATGAGTTGGTATGAAGATGCTGAATTTATTAAAAAACAGGCAATATTAAACAATGAATTTTACAGCCGATCTCTTCCTATGATAGCAAGTGAAAACGTGTTATCTCCTATGGTTAAAGAGATGTTGGTTACAGATTTCCATGGACGTTATGCAGAGGGAACTCCTGGTAACCGTTATTATGAAGGCTGTCAGTATTTCGATAAAGTAGAAGAAAAGGCTATAGAGCTTGCTAAAAAACTTTTTAATTGTAATTATGCAGATGTTCGACCTACAGCGGGTACTACTGCTAATATGGCGGTTTTAAAAGCGCTTATTAAACCCGGTGAGACAGCAACTGTTCTAGATCTTGCAAATGGTGCTCATATCAGTTTTGGAAAATGGGGTGCAGCTGCTTTACGTGGTATTAACTTGGTTTCGTATCCTTTCAAAAACGATATTATGAACATTGATATTGATGGAGCTGTCAAACTTATTAAAAAAACGAAGCCAAAGGTTTGTTTGAATGGTCGTTCTGTTTTCTTATTCCCAAGCCCTATTAAGGAATTGGCTGAAGCTGCTCATGATGTTGGAGCATATCTAGTGTATGATGCAGCGCATGTATTAGGTCTTATTGCTGGTAAACAGTTTCAGGATCCACTTCGTGAAGGAGCAGATGTTATGACAGGTAGCACACATAAAACACTACCAGGCCCTCAGGGCGGTATGGTTATTTCAGATCATACAGGAGAGACTAAAGAAGATAAATCTTTTTTAATGAGACTAAATTTTGGTGTATTTCCTGGTGTCACATCATCATATCATCTTCATCATGTAGCTGGTAAAGCAATAGCTTATGCTGAACATCTTGAATTCGGAGAAAAATATGCTAGGCAGACGATAAAAAATGCTAAAAGCCTCGCTCAAGCCTTATATGAAAGAGGTTTCAAAGTATTCGGAGAACAACTTGGATTTACAGAATCTCATCAGATACTAATGGCTGTAGGTCAAGGTAAAGGAAAAGAAGCTTCTTCTAAACTAGTAAATGCAGGTATTGTAACAAATATGAACACTATACCCGGTGATAAAGACCCGATGAACCCATCAGGTTTAAGACTTGGTACACCTGAATTAACACGTATTGGTATGAAAGAAAACGATATGCAGGATATCGCAGATTTCTACATACGGGTTTTAGAAAACAATGAAAACCCTGAAACTGTAGCAGAAGATGTCGCAGAATTCAGAAAAAACTTCCAAGAAATACATTACTGTTTCAAAGAAGGATTCAAAGGCTACGAATACCTTGAAATATACTAAATCCTTTTCTTTTTTTTATGATAATATCTATAACTGGAACACCGGGAACGGGTAAAACCTCTGTTTCAAAAAAACTTGAAAAAAAAGGATACAAAATTGTTGACTTAAATACTCTTTGCAAGGAAAAAAAATTTTTTGAAGGATTTGATAAAAAAAGAGATTCACAGATAATAAACATTGAAAAATTAGATGATTATATTTCAAAAATTAAACCTGAAAACGAAATATGGATACTTGACTCCCATATTTCTCATCTTTTAAAAAGTGTTGATAAAGTTTTTTTACTTAGATGTCATCCAAATAAATTGAAAAATCGTTTAAAAGATAAAAATTGGATGAAGGAAAAAGTTGAAGAAAACCTTGAAGCAGAAATAATTGATATAATACTGTGTGAAACTTTGGATAATCATGATAAAAAAAATGTTTTCGAGATTGATACCACAAAAAAAGACACATCAGAAGTTTCTGAGATTATCGTTGATAAAATAAAAAATAATTTTAAAACAGATTCGTTATATGAACCTGGTCATATTGATTGGTCTGAAGAATTATTAAAAAGAAAAAAATAATGAATAGTTAAAGGTGGAATAAATGGTTTTAGATAAACAACGAGATAAAATTGATCCTTTGCTTTCGAAACTATCTAAACCATTTCTTAGAGTTAATCCTGATGTTTTAACATGGAGTTCGGTTATTTGTGCCGCAGTAGCTGGTTTATTTTTCTTTTATTCTAGTCCTGAAGAAGAACTTCAGAATTTTTTTCTTTATGGTGCTGTTTTGTTTGTTTTTTTAAATGGTTTTCTTGATGCAGCTGATGGAAAAGTAGCAAAACTTACAGGTCAAGCATCAAAACGTGGTGATTTTCTTGATCATGCACTTGATCGTTATGCGGATGTTTTTATGGTTGGGGGTCTTGCCCTTAGTTCATGGAATAGTCATCCAAGTGTTGGGCTTCTTGCTATTATTGGTATGTTGATGACAAGTTATATGGGTACTCAGTCACAGGCGGTTGGTGCAAAAAGAGATTATTCAGGTCTTCTTGGCAGAGCTGATCGTATTTTTTTACTTTTAGTTTTTCCTGTTATTCAGCATATACTTCTTCATTATAGTTTTCAACTTCCGCTTGAGATTACTTTGTTAGAATGGGTTTTGATTTATTTTGCTGTAGTTGGTAATATTACAGCTGCTCAAAGATTTATAAGTACTTTGATTTTTTTTAAAAAATAATATTTTTTTTTAGTTGTTTGCTTTGTACCAGGATATTATGTCCTTGTAATCAAAGACGCTACCTGTAGTATATAGAATAGTTGTTTTTTGTGATACGAGTTGATCTATTTCATCGGTTATTAGTAATCCTATTGCTGTTATTCCTTTGGCGAATCCATAATATTCGAATTCTATTCCTTTTTTTGTTGTAATTCCACGGTATTTTAGTTTATATCCTTCGTTTTCTAGTTGGTATTGATAATTTTGAATAATATTATCGGGTGTTGCTTCGGAGATGTATATTTTGTATTTTAAATCCTCGATATCTGGGATGTCAGTTATTTTTTTGTATTCCTCTATAAAATTGTCGATTTCTATACTTCCTATGGTTCCTACGGGTTCTTTTACTGGAAGGAATGCTTTTACGGGTAGATATCCTGTGTCAAATGCTATAAAACTGATCGAGCTTATCATTATACAGATTATTGTGAATATTGAAAAAATTCTTTTGTAGTTTTTTTGATTGAAATTTTGTTTTTTGTATGTGTAATTTGATTTTGTCTCTGTTTTTATTTGTTTTTTTGGTGTTTCTGGTTTTTTGTGTATTTTTACTTGGGATGTTAGATTTTCTGGTTTGTTTTTTTCTTGTATGTATCCGTCTTTTTGTTTTTGATAGTTTTCGAAATAAACCTTTTCAGTTTTTTTGTGTTTAAGGTATATTATTTCTATCTTGGACATTGTCTCCCTTATTATATGTTGTTGTGCAACATATTTAAATATTTAGGTTAAAATTAAAATTATAAAATAAAAACAAGGTTTTATACTAAAAATATTTGCAAAGTATTAAAAAACCCTTAAACAGATTGTAAAAATAAAAATCTAAATGGATAAATATGTCAAAAACAAAAAATTCAATTGTTATATCATTTACAAGAGACGTTTCTGAAATAATAGATTTAGCAGAAACCCTAAATTATACTGTTGTAAAAAATTTTATTCAGATTAGAAAAAAACCTGATGTAAAAAGTTATATTGGAAAAGGCAAGGTAAACGAAATCAAAGAATATCTTGAAGAAAAAAATGAAAAAATAGATCTAATCATAGTCGATGGTACACTTAAACCATCTCAATGGTTTTACTTAGAAAAAAAATTCAAAACTGAAGTTTATGACCGGGTCAGATTGATTTTAAAAATATTTGAAAAAAGAGCAGAAAGAAAAGAAGCATGTCTTCAAGTTAAGTTAGCTCAACTTGAATATGAAAGACCCTTTGTTCGAGAATTAATCCATAGAGCCAGAAGTGGTGAACATCCTGGCCTTATGGCTGGTGGAGAGTATCAAGTAGATGACTATTATGAAATGATTAAAAAACAAATGAAAAAAATTAAACAAGATCTACAATCTATCCGGCAGGAAAGGGAGCTTAGACGTAGGCATAGGCATGTAGGAGGTTTTTATCTTGTATCTCTTGCCGGTTATACAAATGCTGGAAAAAGCAGTCTTTTAAATTATCTCTCTTCTGAAAATGTTAAAGTCGAAGGGAAATTATTTTCCACTCTTTCCACTACAACCCGTCGGCTTAAAAATGATGGAGTTCCTGTTTTGATTACAGATACAGTTGGTTTTATTCAGGATCTTCCCGCTTTAATTGTAGATGCTTTTCATTCTACTCTTGAAGAAATAGAGGTTGCTGATGTTATTTTATTAGTCGTTGATGTTAGTAAAAATATTGAAACTGTAAAGAATAAACTTAAAGTTTCACTTGATGAATTAAAAGAAATCGGTGTTTCTTCTCCAGTTGTTGTTGTGTTTAATAAAATTGATTTACTGTCAAGTGATGAGATTGAAAGTAGGAAGAATTTTTTTAAAGATTCTGAAATTTTAAAAGATAAAAAAATGGTTTTTACTTCTGTTGAAGAAGAAACAAATATGGATGTTTTGTTGGATTTAGTTTTTGATTCTTTACCTGATTTGACTGAGTTAAGTATTTCTTTGCCTTTTAATGAGGGTGTTAATTCTTTTGTTTCTTGGGTTCATGATAAAGCTTTTGTTTTTGATTCATCTTATGGAGAAAATATTGTTCTTTGTTTAGAATGTGCTCCAGATATACGGGGTAAGATTGTTTCTCGTTGTTTGGAGTTGGGTGGAAAAGTTATTGGATAATTTTCTTGATCTTTTTTCTGTTTTGTTATTTTAACAAATAAATTTTATATATGATTCTTGACACAAAATATCACGTCATGTATTATCATGACTTGGCGTGGTATGGTAGAGATGCAACGGAAATCAAGGGAAGCAATAGCAATAATAACAATACTGCTAATCTCGCAGTTACTATTTACAACAACAATACAATCAGAAAAAATAACTGTTAAAAAAAGCAATCCACAAGAAATAATAGTCGATATCAACGGAACTGGACATTACACAACAATACAAGATGCATTAGATAACTCCGAAGAAAATCAAATAATCTATGTAAAAAAAGGAACTTATCCTGAAATACTTAACATTAGACAAACAGTAAAAATAGTGGGTGAGGAAAATACCGTAATAAATCCCATCTCAGAAAAAAACAAATATGCAATCCGCCTGGGAGCCCCAAACATATATATCAAAAATTTAATAGTAACAAATGGGGCTCCTGGTCTTTACACAACAGCCCTACGAATCTCTTCTTCAAACAATACAATAAAAAACTCTGTATTTTCAGATTGTCCTATAGGGATATTAGTATGGACATCAAATAATAAAATAGAAAACTGTACTTTCAAAAATAGTCAAGATGAAGGAATCGCTTTGTTAGGCTCAAAATTTTCAAAATGCGAAAACAATACAATAAAAAACTGTGTTTTCTCAAATAATTGTGATGGTATAGAACTACAATATTCTAGTTACAACAAAATTATAAAATGTGAATTTTTTGAAAATACCCACAGTGGAATAGATGCAATTGCTGAATCAAATAATAACAATCTAATAACAGAATGTAAAATTTATAATAACACAGTACATGGAATTTATTTATCCTCCTCATCTAATAACACTATTGAAAAATCTCAAATTTATGAAAACAAAGATGGAAACATATACTTATATGGAGCTTCAATAGATAATAATATAAAAAATGATAACATTTTTACTAAATCAGAAAATATAAACAATTTTTTGTTATCAATAATTAACAGTTTTTCTTCAATATTTCTCACTCTGATTTTTAAGAAAAATTATTAAGAACCTTATAACATATAAGTTAACTAGCCTCGGAGAGATAGAATTCTATGACTAACAATGAAAATATAAACATTAAAATCGAAGTTTACAGAGACAAAAATACTGGTGATCTAAAAATTTTAGCTCATTTTGATAAAAATTCTCAAAATATATTCAAAGACAGCCAAGGTTATGTATGGTTACCAACTATTGAAGAAAAAGAACTTTTGGATGAAACATTTGATTTAATGAATGATACTCAACCGTCTTCATCACAATCGGAACCCGTTTTTAATCCAGTCGATAAAAACGAGGCGGCAGAACCTTCACAGGAAAAAGAGTTTAGACCAAAACCAGCAGTTGAAACACAGAATAATGCCCCTGAAACCGAATTTTCTGAAGAAAAAAATGAAGAAGATATTGAAGAATTTGTACCTCAAACTGAAGAACCTGCTCCTTCATTTCAACGTGAAGAGGAAGCAAAAGAGCCTTCTAGGCCTTTAGAAAATCAATTAGAATTTACTCCAACTCCTGAAGTTGAAGAACCTGATGAAGAATACAATCCACCTTCTGAAACTACTGAATCAAAAGTAAAAGTTACACCAGGTTCTTCTGAAACAGAGGAACTGGAAGAAAAAGCAAAGTCTTCTCCATTTTCTGAAAAACCTGAAGAAAAAAAAGAAGTTACAGAACCGGAAACAAAACCTGAAAAAAAAGAAACAGTTTTTGAAGTAACATCAGCTAGTAAAAAACCAAAACCAGATATTGAAAAACAAGAATCTAAATCTGTTTTTGACAAAAAACCTGAAGAAAAAAAAGAAGTTACAGAACCGGAAACAAAACCTTCTCAAGAACCAAAATTCAGTTTTGAAAAAAAAGAAGAAAAAGATTCAATTTCTGAAAGAAAACAAGAGAAGAAACCACCTGTGCCAGAATCAAAATTCAGTGTAGAGGAACAGGAACCGGAAACAAAATCTGAAGAAAAAAAAGAAGAAAAAAAGAATCCTGAAGAAGAAGGTATGATAGTAAAAGCTGATGCAGATGCCATTGAAAAAGCTCTTCGTAAACATACTTCTGATAAGGATAAATCAATGGTTGAAGCTGATGAAGAAACCATTGTTAATAAGGTTTTAAGTCAAAAAAAATGGAGTAAAAAAAGAGATAAAGAAAAAGAAGAATAATTTTTTTTTAGATTATTACTAATTTTTTACCTAATTTTTCGAATTTATTTAAAGCAAAATCTAGATCTTCTTTTGTAAGACCCGCGTTCATCATTGTTCTAATTCGTGCTTTATTTCTAGGAACCATTGGGAAAACTATTGGTAATGCAAAAATACCTTCTTCAATTAGTTTATCACTAAGTTCTTTTGCTTTTGATGATTCTCCGACTATTACAGGTGTAATTGGTGTTTCACTTTCTCCTGTATCAAAACCCATGCTTTCTAACTCTTTTTTGAAATATTTTGTGTTATCCCATAAATTTTTAACATGCTCTGGTTCATTCTCAAGTACATCTATCGCGGCTAGTTGGGCGCCAGCAACAGCAGGTGGATGTGAACCCGATAAAAGCCAGGTTCTTGATTTGTTATAAGCATAATTTACCAGATCTTGACTTCCGGCTACTAGTCCACCGACTACGCCGAATGCTTTACTGAATGTACCCATTTCAATATCGATTTTTCCTTCAAGCCCAAAATGAGCTCCTATACCACGGCCATCGGGTCCTATTACTCCTTCTCCATGAGCATCATCAACATAGGTCATAGCACCATATTCTTTTGCCAATTTTACGATTTTATCCATTGGTGCAATATCCCCATCCATTGAGAAAACACCATCTGTTATGATAAGAATTCTTCGATATTCTTTTTTATCTGCATCTTTTAAAACTTTTTCAAGTTCACCCATATCACAATGTTTGTATACTGCTCTATCTGCTTTTGTAAGCCTTACACCATCTATTATACTTCCATGGTTTAATTCATCACTTATTATTAAATCTCCTTTCCCTACTAACTGAGGAATTAGACCTGCGTTGGCTGCAAAACCTGTTTGATACACAAGTGATGATTCTGTTCCTTTAAATTTTGCAAGTTTTTTTTCTACATCCATATGTATCTTCATTGTTCCCGCGATAGCTCTTACTGAACCACTACCTGCTCCCAGTTTTTTTGCTGCATCTATTGCTCCTTGTATAAGTTTTGGATGATTGCTTAGATTCAAATAATTGTTTGAACAAAGCATTATAACTTCTTTACCATCAACTATTGCATGTGGTGTAGATGCTGATTCTAGAATTCTTAATTGCCAGTTCAAATCTTTTTTTACAAGTTCTTCATATTCTTCTCTTAAAAAAGCTGTTGGATCTCGTTTCATAAATATTTTAACCCCCGTTTAGTTTTTAATACACGGTTTTTTTTAGATGTGCTTCAGGGAAATAGATAAGTCTATTAAAAATTATTGGTCTGAACTTTTACTACACGGCTAATCCTGTAACCAATTATGACCATAAAAAACTCTTTTTCTCTAAATTTTTTATCAAGTTTTTTATCACCTGTATCAACACGTAGAACTGGTGTTGATGAAAGTTTTGAAGGAGTTGAAACAACAATTATGTCATCTAAATCTATTTTTTTTATAACCTTAGGGCTTAGTTGAAGGTTTCCTCGGCCTAGTATAAAACCTTGCGCGCCTATGGGGCTTAGGATTACTTTAATTTTTGAATATTTTTTTAAAAGTTTAAGAATTTTTTCTTCGTTTAAATCTTCTCCAATGTTTTCTTTTTGATAAACTGCATCTATTCCAAGTATTGTATTTTTAACCTGTATTTTTTTAGCGATAAAATTTACTGTTCCACCAGAACCCATTAGATACAAATAATCATTGTTTTGCTCCATTTCTTCTTTTATATGTTCTGCGATTTCATCTTTGATGTAGTCGTCAGAAATTGATTGAAATGATGCTTTACCAACTTGTACATATGTGGGTTCAACTATGCCCTTGGCGTTTCCAAATAGTTTAACTTTCCATTCACCCTTTCGATACAGGTCTTCATCTAAATCCATGATTTCAGCATCACCAATTGTTAAAGTTTCATTTACAAAATCATGAAGCATTTTAGCAGATGCTTCAGTGTTTATCCCAAAAACCCCTGAATGCATTTTAACTCCAGAGGGTATTCCAAGTATAGGGGTTTTTGTTTCAACAGTATTGTAGATATCTCTAGCTGTTCCGTCTCCACCGCAGAATAATATTAAGTCAACATTTTTTTCTAAAAATTTTTTACAAGCTTTTTTTGTATCCTCTGGTGAAGTTTTTTTATCATTAGAACTGTAAATTATTTTAAAATTTTTTATTCCTGCTTCTTTTAATTCTTTTTCTCCCATCTTGTTTTTACAGGTATACCATTCTATGTTGTCTTTGGAGTTGTATTTTGATACAAAAATTTTCAACATATCCATTGATTTTTTATCCGCCACAGGTTTTGCTCCTTTTTTTATAGCCTCGTCTACTACTCCGTCTGTTCCTTTTAGTCCAACACGTCCTCCCATTCCAGCGATAGGATTTACGATAAAACCGATTTTGTGTTTTTTGCCCATGATGTTTTACTTCCTTTGTTTGAATAAAAAATTTAGTATATAAAAACTGTACTATTGATAGTTTTTTAAAAAAAGTATAGTTGCTGACAAAAAACATTTTTTTTTGTCAGCTATTAAAAAAATAATAAAAATTTTTTTATTTTTTCTTTAGATATGGAAGACCAGTTCTTTTGTTTACACCAACAGTCATATTTTCAGGTTTATCGCATGGTGTTCCACTTTTTGGAGTTTTTTTACTGAAGAAATATATTGTTTGTTTTCTTCCACCTTTAAGTTCAACTTCCCTACTATATAATGTCCATCCATCATGTGTATATGCCATTTTTCCTATCTACCTCGGACTCTTAGAATGCTTTATAAAGCATTTAAGTTTTTCCTTAATTTTCTCCTTAAGGTTTTTTTAATCTAACCATTCTTTTTTTAGTTTTTGAAAATTTTGTTCTGTTATTGATTTTCTTATTTTTTTCATCAATTTTATCATGTAATATACATTGTGATAGCTTACAAGGTTTAAACCAAGTATTTCATCTGTTTTTAATAGATGGTAAATATAGGCTCTTGAATAGTTTTTACATACTTTACATTCACAGTTTGGATCAAGGGGTTTTGTGTCTTTTTTGTTTTTTATTGATGCAATTTTAAAACGGTATTTGTTTTTCTTTGTTCCATCTGGTGGGTTGATATGTGCATATCCGCTTCTTGCTATTCTTGTTGGTGATACACAGTCAAAAAGGTCTATTCCTCTTTCTACAGTTTCAAATATGTCTTCTACTACGCCTATTCCTAAAAGATGACGTGGTTTATTTTTTTTAAGATGTGGTATCGTCCAATCTATAACATTATGCATATCTTGTTTGGATTTTCCAAGAGATCCACCTATAGCATAACTATCGAAATCTAAAGATGCTATATATTTTGCACTTTTTTCTCTAAGGTCTTGCCAATGTCCGCCTTGTACTATTCCAGCAATGGCTTGGTCTGTTTGGTGTATTTCTAAGCATTGTTTAGCCCATTTATGAGTGCGATTTAGGCTATTGGCAGTGTATTCTTTACTTGATAATGGCGATGTACATTCATCAAGTACTAGTATTATATCTGCTCCAAGTTTTTCCTGGATTTTTATTGATTTTTTGGGTGTTAAGTACTGTCGTGAATTATCATAGATTGATCTGAATCTTATTCCTTTGTCATTTATTTTAGCTATTGATTTTCCTTTGATTTTACTCTTTGAGTATCCTTCGCTTTGAAAAAACATTTTTCCAACTGCATGTTCTTTACCTAAACCTAATGAGAATGCTTGGAATCCGCCGCTATCTGTTACAAGTGGTTTATTCCAGTTCATAAATTTATGAAGTCCCCCAATTTCTTCTATTATTTCTGCTGTTGGTTGAAGCATCAAATGATAAGTGTTACAGATTAGAATCTGAGCATCTATTTCATGTAAATCATTGTTAGATAATGTTTTTACAGTTGCTTTGGTGGCAACAGGCATCAAATCTGGGGTGTTGATTTTTCCATGTTTTAGTTCTAAAACACCGGTTCTTGCTTTCTCTTCTTCTGCTGTTGTTTTAAATTTTAAAAAACCCATTAAATATCGAAAGATTATAAGAAGGTTAAATATTTCCTTTTTTTTAGATGATAAACGAATTACTTTGGATAGGTTTACTGATATTCTGTTTTTTTATGGTTATACTTGCCTATCGATTGTTTGGAAAAACTGGTCTTTATATTTGGACTGTTGTAGCAGTTATCCTTGCAAATATACAAGTTATGAAAACAATTGAAATATTTGGTTTGGTAACAGCTCTTGGAAATGTAATATATGCTTCGTTATTTCTTGTAACAGATATATTAAATGAGAATCATTCTAAGAAAGATGCCAAAAAAGCAGTATGGATTGGGTTTTTTGCCCTTATTATTACAACAGTTTTAATGCAGATAACTCTTCAGTTTATACCTGATAACTCAGATCTACTAAGTGAACATATTACTGCCATCTTTTCTTTTATGCCACGTATTGCTTTTGCAAGTTTAACAGCATATTTGATATCGCAAACTTATGATGTATGGTTTTTTGCAAAACTTAAGAAAAAACAAAAAGGAAAGAATCTATGGTTGAGAAATAATCTTTCAACTATTTCAAGTCAATTAATCGATAACACTATTTTTGCATTGATTGCTTTTGTTGGAATATTCTCATGGAGTATAATAGGTCAGATATTTATTACTTCACTGATCCTAAAAGTGATTGTTGCAGGATCAGATACACCTTTTATATACTGGGCTAAAAGAATGAAAAAAATTAAAGAAAAAAATTATTTTTTTAATCTCTAATTCCTTTTTCTATAACATTAAACACAGCTTCCCCTTCAGGGAGATGAGGTGAATCGATAAGTCTTGCAATTCTTTTTGGTCCTTTGCTTTTACGTAAATATATTCTAAATGTTGCAGTGTGTCCTACAATATGACCACCTATAGGACGAGTTGGATCTCCAAAAAAAGTATCTGGTTTAGCTGATACTTGGTTTGTAACACAAACTACGCCATTATGAAGATCACTCCATCTAAGAAGCTCATGCATATGTTGATTGAGTTTCTGCTGACGATTTGCTAAGGCTCCACGACCCACATATTCAGCTCTGAAATGAGCTGTAAGCGAGTCAACAACTAAAAGACCTGGTTTAAGTTTCTTAGACATCTCATTTACTTTTTCCATCAGAAGCATCTGATGATTAGAGTTATATGCTCTTGCTACATGGATGTTATCTAAGATTTTTTTAGAATCAAGTCCATATGCTTCAGACATTTGAACTATTCTTTCAGGTCTAAATGTATTTTCTGTGTCAATAAAAATTGCTGGGCTTTTAAGGCCTCCTTTATCTTTTGGAAGTTGACAGGTTACACAAAGCTGATGAGCTATTTGTGTTTTAGCTGAACCAAATTCTCCAAAAAGTTCAACTATTGATTGTGTTTCAAAACCTCCGCCGAGTAGTTCATTTAGTGTTTTTGAACCACTTGTCAAATGTCCGATTTTTTTTCTTTTTTCGAATAAGGCACTACCTTTTTCAAAACCACCAATTTTTGCTTTACTTCTAGCTCCTCTTATGATTTTAGCAGCTGTAGCTTCGCCGATATCGCAGGCATCTGATAGTTCTGCAGGTGATGCAACTGCGATTTGCATAACATCTTGATAGCCTGCTTCTTTTATTTTATCTGCTGTAGTTGGTCCAACACCTGGTAATTCATCTATTTCTTTGTTTTCATCTTCAACATTTTTAGCCATAAAAATAATCCCTAAATTTTGATATTTACTTGTTATTTATAAAGCTGTGGTAGAGTTAATTAAAAGTATTATTTTTTGTTAAAAAAGTTTAGGTTTTTTTTATTATGCTTTTTCCGTTTAGATGTATCTCTGTGTTTCCATTTTTTGCTCTTGTATCATATTTTTCTATCTCTAAAACATCACCTATGTTGTATTGCTGTATTTCTTTTACTTTTTGATCCCATACTGATATCTGATATTTTTGTTTTTTGTTTTTAAGTGTTATTTCTGAGATGAATCCAAAATCTCCGTTGTTACGGATAAAAGAGCGGGTGGATTTTATATCTGTGATTATTCCTTTTATCTTTGTGTTTTTCTCTTCTGTTTTTTCTTTTCCGTTTTCTGTTTTTTCTATAAGACCCCAACGGCCTAAATTGATTTCTATTCCATGATATCCGTTTTTAACGTAACCATTTATGACTCTTATTGTATCATTGTTTTTAATTTGTTTTTCTTTTAGAGTTTGTATTTTTCTATCCCATATTGCTAGGTTACAGGATCCTGTTTGGTCTTCTAATGTTAGATTAATGACTCGTCCTATTCTTCCGTTTTTTCTTTTGAATTCTCTGATTGCTCCTATATTTTTGACTTCAGCTTCTATAGTGCATTCATCACCTGGGTTTATATCATTTATTTTTTTGATGCTTTTTTTGTTTCGACCCAGTTCATCTATTATCATAAGAGCTGTGGTTTTTTTATCAAATAAAAAATTGTATTCTTTTTGTCTTTGTTTAATTGTTTTTTGAAATTCTTCTTTTGTTTGTAAATCTTTTATAGTCTGGTAAAATTCATTGATTTCTTTCATGCATCCACTACAAGATCTTGTTATAGTTTTTTATGTTTTAAAGTCTTTGAAAAAAATATAAAAAAAGAAAAAAATTTTAGATTTTTTTTAGCCGATCTGAAGTGTCGGATCGCCTAATAGTATCATTTCTTCTACTGTTTTAGTATCTGATTGGCTCATTCTCGGTCCGAAGGTGTTTATGTAACTGTTTAGTGTTTGTGAGAATGTTTCACCAAGAACCTCTTTTCCTTCCTGGCTGTATTGTCTGAAAAACTCTGGCCAAAGCCATCCGCCGAGTCCTTCTGTTCCGTATGCTCCTATGTAACCGTATCCAAGTCCAGCGGGTCCAAGTGTTGCTATTGTTCCACCGCCTTCTAATCTTGTTAGCCACCATCCGAGGCTTTCAAACACCCATGTGCTTTGATATAGAGCGTTTTGTGTGTCTGTTAGAAGGTTTAAGAAGCTTACATCTAATTGTAATGGATGACAGCCACTTAAAGCCATTATTGGTAGTTTTTCTTTATTTGTCATATCGTTTAATGGTAGGCTGGGTATTAATCCATGACCTATGTCTATTGTCGTTAAACCGATTATATCTGAGTTGTGTCTTCCACCGGGTATGCCTGGGTAATGATCTGCCCAAACTAATGGGCTTGCATGCCCTGCTATATATACAAATCCTGCGCCGCTTGATAGATGATTTACTACATCTACTACACCATACACTGGGTCTGATGGTGTACCTGTAAAGGTGCCTTTAGAAGTCCATAGTTTGATTTTTTCGAAATTATTTGGCATGTAGTCGAGTGCTTTCTGTGTTGCCCATTCTCCTTCCATCCAAACATTTGATTGTTTTTCAACTGGGCCAAATACTGTTGTTCCAGATTCATCTGTTACCCATACTTTTATTGTTGTGTTTACTCCTTCTGATGGTTGTGGTTGAGGGTTGTATGATTTTCCCATTATATGCATAACTTTGCTGCGATATACTATCGGAGTCCATCTTTCTCCTAGATATGATCCTGGTGGTGAACTCTCATATACATCTTCGCTTCCAAGTATATTTCCTTCTGATGGAACTGTTATCTCTGCCACAGGTGGATGTGGATAACTTAATCCTGTTGTTATATGATCTTCTTCTGAAAATGTTACAGAGGAGCTTTTACTATGATCAACAGTTACAGTTACCATGTTTTCTGGTCCTGTTTCCATTTTTTCATTGGTGCTTTGTGCATGTATTGTGAACTCTCCATCTAGTCCCGTGGTGTCCCATTTTATATCTAGTTTAGGTTGATCTTGGAAGTCATCTCCGGATATTACATACATTTTATCAAACCAGTTTTTGTTTCCACTGTTTTCGTAGTTGATTATTTTGTTAACCATTGTTGTTATTTCACTAGTTTTTCTGCATGCGAGTCTTCCCAGGTGTACATCGGGATAAAGATCTACTTGATCTAATTTGAAACCATACCATTCTCCATATTTTCCATTATCGTTAGTATCCCAACTAGCAAATTCATATGTTCCAGTGTCATCATCATAACTGTAGATGTCTGCATAATAAAGATCACTCACATAGCCAGGTTCAGCTCCATCATCTAGATGGACAAATCTTGTTGGAATCTGTAAAGAAGGTTGATCAAACCCAAAAAATCCTCTATGTCCTCCTACAAGCATCACATATTCTATGCCGGTTTCCTCGATTTGTTCTTTAATATAATATTTTATTTTTTCAGCAAGATCTCTACCTTGACCACTTATGTCATCTACTGATACAAGATTGGTTGCTATTCCACGGTTTTCTTTATGGCTCACTAGTCTTTCAAGTTCACCGATGTATGCTGAACCCGAAATAATTAAAAGATCATAGAGGTCATCTGCTGTTTTAAAAGTCTCAATGTTGTCATAAACTACATCTAAATCAATATCTTTAATATATTTCACTGTTTTATCAGAAGCGGAATATCTAACAGGGTAAATATTTACTGTAACAAAAGTAGTTCTTTCATTGTTTTCATTAAGACCAATATTTACTGAGTAATCATACCATTTTTCTGGATAAAAACCAGAGTATTCATATCCTGTAGTTTTTTGATCAACATTTGTTGTTTTACTTTTAGTTGTTGCTGTTGTATAAGGTTGCGGTTCTGGAGTTATTTCAACATGTTTTTCAACAGTTTTTGTTTCAACATCAGAATAGCTTAGTTTTACATTTTCTATTTTTGTTCCCATTGGAAACTCATATACCATTTTTTTAACTGGTAGTAATGGTTTTCCTTGTATTCCAATAGTTGATGATTCTGTATCCTCAAGTTTAATTGAGGTGTATTCTTCTTTTTCTATTATTTTTGGTTGACTGAAACTTATTTTTTTATTTAATGTTTCAAAATTTACAACATTATTCTCTGTGTTGGTATCATCAGCTTGAAGTATAGTACCAGCTGCGGTTATTAAAAATAGCATTGCAACTAGTACTACTAAAATTTTTTTTGCTTTCATTTACCTATACACTCCCCATTTTTTTATATAGTTTAAAAAAGGAAATGAGTTAGTATCTATTTAAAGTTAACTTGTGTTAATTTATTTTTTTGTTTAAAAATACATAAACCAACAGAAGAAAAAAACACAAAAAATATTTCTGTTGGGCCAAGGGGGAGACCGGAGGTGGTGAGGAGAGGAGGTGAAAGGATGAGAAAAAAAATCTTTTTTTCTCTCCCCCTTACCAACAGAGGATTTAATACTATTTTTGTAAAAACTATTTAAAAGCCTTTATTGTACAAACATTATCATGTTTCTTTACAGTTCTAAACCAAAAAAATTTAAAGGATTTCCAACAGGCCTTTATTCAGTCTTTCAACTCCTTTTTTTGCATCCTCTGAAGTTAAATTACCATAAGAAATCCTAATGGCTGGTTTAATAGAACCAAAAACACAACCAGGTATAGTAATAACTCGGTATTTTTCAATAAGTTTTTTTGAGATATCCCATGATTTTTTATTTGTATCAAGTTTCAATAAAAAATAGAATCCTCCATATGTCACAGGAAAATCAATTTTAGGGTTTTCTTTAAGATTTTTAATAAAAATATTTCTTGTTTCCTTAATTTGTTCTAGAAACTGTTCAGGATAATCTATATTGTTTTTCAATGCCTCTAATGCAGCAACTTGTGAAATTGTAGATGGACATATACTTGTTGTATCCTGAATTTTAAGAATCTCATCTTTTATTTCTTCAGGAAAAACCATGTAACCTACTCTGAAACCAGCCATACCAAAAGTTTTAGAAAAAGAAAAAATTGAGATTGTAAACTTGTTTTTTTTATGAAAGGATGCTGGACTCACATGTTTTTTATTGTTATATGTAAAGTTTTCATAGGCTTCATCTGAGATATGAAAGATTTCTTTCTCCTGGCAGAAATCATTTATTTTTTTAAGATTCTCTTTGGAGTATACTGCTCCTGTAGGATTGTTTGGTGAAACCGTTATTATTGCTCTTGTTTTTTTGTTATATTTTTTAAAAATTTCTTTTATATCTGGTTGATAATTTTCTTTTGTAGGCACCGTTACTGGTTTACATTCTGCTAGTTGTATAGCCATTTTTTGATTAAAATAATAGGGTGAAAGTAGTATTATTTCATCTTGGGGTTTAGTAATTGCCATTATAGCGTTTACAAATGCTTGGTTTCCACCAGATGTTACTATTATGTTTTTTTCTGGATCTGCTTTTATATTGTTTTGTTTCAGTAGTTTTTTTGAGATGGTTTCTCGTAGATCAAAGGTTCCAGCGTCTGGTGTATAGTTGTTTAGTTTTTCTGTTTTTAGTTTTTTTATTACTGTTTTGATAACGTTTTTTGGTGGTTTAAAAAATGGTGTTCCTTGACCCAAATTTATTGTGTTTTCTGGGACGTTTGTTTCATCTAATAGTTTCTGTATTGGTGCATTTTGTATTTTTTCTGTTCGAGATTTTATATACATTTTTTTCCTGTCGTTTTTTTGGATTTAGATTTCTTTTATTAATCTTTTCGTTATTTAAAAATGCTTAATTTATAAAATTTTATAGATAAAACTTAAATATTCCATAAAACTTATAAATTGTTATCAAAAAAATAATTGTTAGGTTTCAAAAAAATATGGAATATAAAAAATCTAGTAAAATTATCGCTTTTCTAAAGATACTGCGTCCAGAAATAACAATTTTAGGAATATTCTGTGTTTACATTGGAGCAATAGCAGCTGGTTCAGAATTATTCTCATTAGATTTACTTATCGCTATGATTTCTGTTTTTCTCATAGGAGCTGCTAGCATGCCTTTTAACGATTATTTTGATTATGAAATAGATAAAACTATTCATCCCAATAGGCCTCTGCCTAAAGGCATCTTAAAACCATCAACAGCTTTTTGGTCTTCTGTAACTATGTTTGTTATAGCTTTATTCTTATCAACATTTGTTAATCTTATGGTTTTTTTATTCACCGTTATAGGGGTAACTTTGGTTGTTCTATATGAAATAATTTCAAAAAGTAGAGGTTTTATAGGAAATTTTTTTGTTTCATTAACAAGTGCTTTAGCTTTTACAGTAGGTGGAGCTGTTATGGAAAATTTGGAAAAACCATTGTTTTTTACAACTATTGCTTTTTTTATTTTTCTTTCTCGTGAGATACTAATGGATGTTAGAGATATTGAAGGAGATCGTCAAACTCGTGTTACTCTACCAGTTTTAATCGGTAGAAAAAAAGCATGTTATGTTGCTTGTTTTATACTTGGTTTTACTATGTTTTTTATTTATATTCCAGGGTTTCTTATTTTTTCAAATGTATGGTATCTATTTTTGAGTCTGCCGTTGTTATTTTTAACGGTTTATGCTCTTGCTCTTCCATTATTAGATATTGAAAATGCTGCTCGGACTACAGATTTACTTCGTTTTTCTATGATGCAGGGTATTATTTTGTTTTTTTTTGTAGTATTTGTTTAAGACAATTTAATAAAAAAATTTTTATTTTTTTTCTTCCATTTTTAGTTTTTCTAAATCTTTTTCAAGACCATCTAAATTATCCCATATGGCCATTAGATGAATGTTGTCCATAAATTTTCTGTTTTGTCTTTCTATTTTGTTTACTCCATATCTTATGGCGTCTATTAGGTCTTTTATTTCTTCTTTGCTTAATTTATCTTTTTTTTCTGATCCCATCTTATTTTTTGTTTAATCTTTTTGTTTGTTATAAATTTTTTTATAAAAACTAATTTTTTTATAATATGTTATACTGTAATCTTTACATCTTTATTTAATAAAGTTTCTTAGTTAAATAAAAAAGTTTTATGGTTAAATTTTTTTTTATTGTTCTTTGTTTTTCTGATTATCTGCTACTTTTTTCATCAGGTAATCACGTATTTCCTTGGGTTTTGTGCTTTCAATTCCAAAATATTCTGGGAATTTTTTAGTTGTAGTAAGCATCTCGGTATTACGATGTTTTTTAGAATTAACTAGTTTCATAGAAGTTAATTGATCTACATGTTCATAGGCTTTGTTTCCTATCATACGTTGAAGGTTACTTTGTTTAACGGGTTGATGAAACGCAATCAATGTCAGTGTTTTAAGAATATTTTCATTTATTTCTGGATCGGCTACCATCATAGTTTTATCAGCGTATTCTTCTTTTAATTGCATTGTGTATTTCCGTCCGGCTTTTGTTATCTCCATGGAGGTATCCTTTTTTTCGTTGTAATCCTTTATTAATTCTTTTAGGTTTTTTCTAACAGTTTTAGATGTAAGCCCTGTGTTTTCCACTATTTCTTTTACACTAACTGGGCTAGTGGCTTGGAAGAGAACTGATTCAACTAGACGTTTTCCATTTGTTCCCATAATTTTTTTTAATCCCTTTCCCTAAAAAACCTTTTTTTTTAACTATATCCGTTGTTCTTGATAAATATTTTTCCATATGGAAATTTTCTCTGATATACTGTTATTTTGTTATCATTTGAAAGGAATAATATTGATAAAAGCACTCGGATTATTTCTTCTCTTTTTTTGTTTTCACATAAATCAGATAGTGTCATTATTTTTTTTCCTTTGTTTTGAATTCTATTCCATACTTGTTCTACATCATCCTCAATAGGGTCTTCATGAGCGGTATCATTCATTCTTTTTCTTGCTTTTTCAGCAAGTCGTTGTTGTGCTTTCCTTCTTTGTTCCTCTATTATTTTTCTATCCTCAGATTCCTTTCGTGCTTCATCAAAGGCGTCCAGTAGTTCAATAAGTGTTACTTTTCTTTGTGTTTCACGTCGGATTGGTTTCTCAATTGGTGACTCGGGTGATTTCATCACAAGATTTGTATACGAGTATGCATCATCCTCATTTAGCCACATTTCACTTGGCAAATCTGCCCAATCAAATGGTTCATAGCCTTCTTCCTCCTGGTTTTCCATGTTTAAAACCAGATCATCACTCTGCATCTTTAGTATACGCCAGGCCATCAAAATTATTCTTCCAGCAGTTATCAGATCTATTTCTTCTTTACCTGCTCTATTAAGATACATTGTGGAAAAATTTACAAGATCTATCTCCCAAGGGTTCAGATGCTGCTGCATCACAAGTTCAAAAGCTATAGCTATAGATCTATCAAACGGGTTTTCTATTGAAACATATTCACCAGTATTGGTTTTTTTTAGCATTTCAACATAATGATTAATCCTTGTTCCATCTGTTTCTTCATCTATTATAGATTTATGGAAAAGAAGATGATTTATAACATCATTATCTACTTCTATATCTTTATTGTTAATTGGCTGCACTTGCTTTCACCTTTTGTTTAATATGTAACTCACCCTTTGGTCCAACAGATTTAGGATCAACATTTCCTATCATATCTGATACACCATTATCCCGCATAGTAACACCATAAACATAGTTAGCTTCTTTTAAAGCAATTTTACGCAAGCTAACCATTATAAACTGTGAATCCTCAGCATTTAATTTAACCATACGGCTTACTGTTTCAGCATTAACTCCATCTAGAAACATATCTACTTCATCAAGAACATAAAATGGACTTGGATCAAATTGCTGTATTGCAAAAATAAATGCAAGAGATGCTATACTTTTCTCTCCACCAGATAATGCTGATAGAAGAAGTACTTTTTTTCCACGAGGACGAGCCTTTATAGTAAGTCCGCTTTCAAAAACATTATCCTGGTCTTCTAGTTTAAGCTCTGCTTCACCGCCTTCTGATAGCTGACCATATATTTTTTTAAGATTTTTGTTTATAGCATCATATACTTCGAAGAATTTTTCTTTCTTTTTCTCAGTTATCTCTGAAACAAGTGTCACAAGGTTTTTTCGTTGATCTTTAAGGTGTTTTATATCCTCATCAAGTTTGTTTTTACGTTCCACTTGATGATTATATTCATCAAGTGCTCGCATGTTAACAGGTTCCAGCTCGCTCATAGTACTCTCAATTGTTCGAACAGAATCCTTAAGGGATTCAACATTTGGAAGTTTAACCTCTTCTTCTAGTTTTACATCATACAGTTTGAGTTCCTGATCAAGTTCATCAACAGATGATTCTAATGTTGGAAGACGATATTTAGCTCGTGAGATAAGATCATAATATGATTCAATACGGGTGTTAACACTATCGATCTGGTTTTCTAATGAAACAGTTTTTTTGTAAAGACTATCACGTTTATTAGTAAAATCTTTGATTTTACCTGTCATTTTTTGTTCTACATTCATCAAAGTCTTTAGTTCATCATGATACATATCTCGTTCTTTTTTTAGAGTGGTTATATTGTTTTTATGTTCAGTTATTTTTTCTTCTGTTTCACTAATTTCTTTTTGTATTTCCTCATTTTTTTCACTTAATAGTTCTATTTTTTTCTTAAAAGTTTCAATATTGCTATCTAAACTGTTTATTTCATCATGAAGATTGTTTACTTCTTCTTCAAATCCTCTGGCTTTCTGAGCAAGTTCTTTTTTAGTACCCTTTAATAGAAGTTTACCTTTTTCTTCTTTAAGATTATTCAGTTCTTCAAGTCGTTTTTTTGTTTCATCTATTTCAGATAAAACATTGTTCTTTTTTTCAACTAAAATAGTTTTTTCATTGTTTTTCTCATCGAGTTCTTTTTTAACTATCTCTATTTTTTTCTCAAATTCTTTTTTACGTACATCTAAATCTTTTAGTGTGTTTTCTTTTCCATCTATATTCTGACTGCTTAACTCGTTTTCAAGATTAGTGATTTCTGTTTTTATTTCTTTTAGTTTTTCAGAGAGTTCATCCTGATGATGCATTGCTTTTTCTAGTTCTTCAGATATACGCAAGAGTTTTCCTTTGTCTTTTTTACTAAAACTTAGACTATGACGTGGTTTACTACCACCACGCATCGCGCCACTGCTTTCTACAAGGCTTCCTTTAAGATCCACTAGTCTTACTCCACCCATTAGACGACGTGCATCATCAAGGCTTTCAACTACAACGGTGTCACCAAAAACATACCAAAAAGCGCCTTTATGTTCTTCTTTGAAATCCACGAGATCAAAAGCAAAACCAACAGATTTTTCATCTTTTACAGCCATCAAAGCATTACCACGGGGTTTACCCGAATGCATCTTGTTAAGCGGAAGGAAAGTAGCTCGACCCATGTGTTTACTCTGCAAATACTTTATAGCTTTTGCTGCTACACTATCATCATCAACTACAATAGATTGCATCCGTCCACCTGCTGCGATTTCTACAGCAGTCTGAAATTTTTTTTCAACATTAGCAAGTTCAGCGATTGTTCCATGAACACCAAGGAGTTCTCCCATATCCCGGAGTTTAAGTATTTCATTTACTGCTCGGTTGTAACTCTGATTTACTCGTTCCGCTGCTTCAAACTCAGCTTGAAGCTTTGATTTCTCACGTTGCAATCTACGTATACTGTTTTCGATATCGGAAAGCTGCTCGGTTAGATTTGCTTGTTCCTTTTTTTTCTCAAAAAGCTCTTTTTCTAGTTTTTTGGTTTTTTTACTATGTTCACCGTGTTCTTTTTTAAACTCTGTTTTCTGCCATTCTATATCTTTTAGTTCAAACTCATAAGTTTTAAAAGATTCTTCAAGTTCTGCTATTTGAACCTCAAGTGCTTCTATTTTATCAGTGAAACGATTACGTTTAAGTTTAAGTTCATGAACAAGACTGTTTTTTTCATCATGTTCTTTTCTCATTTTCGCTAGTTCATGTGAGAGATCCATTGATTTATCATCAGTTTGAGCGATATTTTCCTTAATTGATTTCAGCTCAATGTTTTTTTCTTCAAAAACCTTTTTTTTCTCCATGATTTTTGTTTCAAGTTTTTGTTTCTGTTCATCAAGCTGTGTTATTTCTTCTTTTACTTCATCTGTTCTATGTGTTAAACTTTTATTTTTTTGTTTAAGACTCCGTATTTCGTTATTTGAAAAATTTATTCTTTCCTCTATTTTTATTTCTTCACCACGGATGTTTTCTATTTTTTCTTTGATTTCTTTTACTTCATCTCCGCCGACATCCGCGATTTTTTCTTCTATTTCATCTAGTTCTTTTTGAAAACTATGATATTGTTCTTTAAGCTCACGGCTTTTTTCATCCAAACTGTTTTTTTCTTTTTCATATGATTCTATCTGTTTTTGAACTTCAGAGATCTGGGTTTGTACATCCTGTTTTTTCTTTGTTGCAATTTTTGCTTTTACTTCATAAAGTTGATCTTTTAGTTCCTGGTATCGTTGTGCCTCATCCCGGTCTTTTTTAAGTTGACGTATCCGAGTATTTATCTCATTTAGAATTATTTTAATCCGATCAAGGTTTTCATCGACATCAATTTTTTCAGTTTCTGCTTTATCTATGTCTTTATCAAAATTACTAATCCCTGCGATATCATCAATGATCCGACGACGGTCAACATTACCCATCTCGATAATATTTGTTATATCACCCTGTTTAACAATGTTATATCCATCTCCGCTCATACGAGCATGCTGCAAAAGGTTTTCAAAATCAGAAAAACTGCTAGATTTACCATTCACATAAAATCGGCTATAATAGTTATCAGGATCATCTTTTAATGGCGCTCGTTTGATCATACGGGTAAGAACGACTTCATCTTCATCTAAAGGCATACGACGTTCATGGTTATCAAAAATCAATGAAACGGTACAGTTTTTTGAGGGGTTCTTATTTTTTTTACCACCATTGAAAATAAGATCAGTAAGACGCCCGGCACGCATAACCTTAGAGCTCTTGGGTCCTAAAACAAACAGTATAGCATCAGCGATATTGCTTTTACCTGAACCATTTGGCCCTGTTATAGCAGTAAAACCTGGGAAAAAAGGAATCTTAAGCTTCTTCCCGAATGATTTAAAATTTTCTAAATGAATTTCTTTAAGATACAAAAGCATCATCCCTCAAAGCATCAAATTTAACCTATCTAACGTTAGCCGAAATAACTAATTTTTACCATCCAATTAAATATTTTTGCATCCCAAACTAACTAACGTTATATGTAATAAACAAACTACTATTTAAACCATAATCAAAGATAGGTTTTTTTAGAGAGAGTAATCAATTTTTTTTGAAATCATATTTCAATCAGTTGATCGGATCTATCATTACATTAGAGTTTGAATAGCTATAACCATTATTCACATCTCTACCATATAAATGACGTCCTAAAGGCCTATAATAAAATCCGATATTGTAAACAGAGACATCATCAGAATTAATAACTATTTCATCGCCTTTTTGTATTTTACCCCAATTACTAGGTGCATGTAATCCTGAATATGATTCAGTTTCTTTAGTTATAACCGCATAATCTATGCCATCAGATGAATAACTGCTTGAAATTGATATATTCACATCAGACCAATAAAAATCGTTAGAGGTTTGTTGTTTCAACTCTGATTTTGAACTTTTTACAAGTGAAAATGAACCTGCAAGAGGATGTTCTAAAATAATACGTTCATCATCTACAAATTGATATTCAAAACCTCTAATATATATACTAGAGAAACCAACCGGTAAATTACTATAATCTTTTTCATATTCCTCTGTAGTTGGTTCAATATACAATTTTCCATCACTAAGATACCAGTTTGCTTTAATAGAACCACTAGCTTTTTCTATTGTACTAGTTCCAGATGTTGACTCTTCCTCATCTAATGAAGATTTAACACTTTTTACCCATATCGTATCATTAGAACTTGAGCTACCACACTCTAAAACAGGGTAGGATTCTTCAACAATACGAATTTGAACAGTTCCATCACTTTTGAAATTGTAATACAAATGGGTACTTGAAGGCGAATAACTGCTACCATAAACCATACTTACTCCAGAGTTAACAGCTTCCCAATAATCATCTTCACCTGCTATAAAATTACTTTTATCTCCAAGTATTCCACCGAAACCAGTTACAAACAGGAACACAAACGTTGAAGCAATAATTACTAAAAAAACTAAAGCTATAGCACCTATCTTTCTTTTAGAGGTTTCATTGAACCTTGGTTGACCAGGTTGTCTTTTTGGTTTTGCTCTAGGTTTTGGTTTTACTGGTCGACCTGCGATACTTGGCCTTGGTTGATTATTCATCGGTGGTCTTCTTTGAGCTTGTTGTGTTGGTGGTCTAGCTATTGGTTGAGTAGGCGGCCGGTGTGGTTGTTGATTCTGCCTTTGCGGTTCATCAAAAGGACTACTAGGTCTTGGCGGCATAGCTTTAGCTGCTGAAAGCCCTGCCCCGCAACTAGTACAAAAACGTGCATCATCAGTTAATGGCGCTCCACATTTTGGGCAATTCTTCATAAAAAAATCTCTCCTACAAATTTATAATTTCTTTTCTGCATCCCAATCCCTTCAATTTTTTACATATGTTACAAACAATATATATTATTTTCCCAATTTTTTTGGTAACCATAACAAACTATTCTTATTTACTACGAATCCTTCTTTTATTGACAACCTTTTTTTCTATTTTTTCTTCTTTTTCATATTCTGCAATCAATTGATCGACTTTTTCCACAACTTCAATATGAAAATCAACAAAATCATCACCAGATGTATTCATCTGTGTGACATTATCATTTGTTTGTGAAAAAGGTTTAGGGTTAAAACAAATGTTTTTATCCCTGAGTTTTCCAATAAATCCTTTGTCTAATAAACTAGTCTTAAAGTCTCTACTCATATATGCATCCCAACATAAAAACATTTTTTTACATGTATATATAATTTTTATGCAAATGATTATGCACATATGATAGCATATAAAAAAAAACCAAAACAAGTTATACTTTTTTAAGCCTTACAGAGTTATCCTTGCCTATCTCAAAAACGATTTTATCACCCTTTGAAATACCGGCTTTTTCAAGAATAAAAGATGGAATATTGGTTTTATCTCCCTCAGCTTTAATATTAACATCAAACTCTACATTTTTAAGATTAAATTTTTTTTCAAAGACTTTAAAATCTTTTTCAGTTGTGATAAACTCAAGATTATCAGAAAAAACTGCTTTTATCAAATTTTTATCTTTCCAATCTGTTATATAATCATTAAGATTATCATTTTTTTCTATAAACTGTATTTTAACTGAATCCTCAGAGGAATCAAATTTTTTATCGTTATCTTTAAAATCTTTTTTTTCCACGGGTTTTACTTCTTCCTCTTCTTTTATTTCAAATGTTGGACTCATAATCCCTTATATTCCACCTTTTTAAGGAATAAACCTTTCTATTTTTTTTGAATGTTTTTAATTGTATTTAAAAGCTCTTAAAAAACAAAAAATTTTTTTTTGAGTGCCACGGGAGGGACTTGAACCCTCGACATCACGGTCTTCAGCCGTGCACTCTCCCAACTGAGTTACCGTAGCATATATTGTTAAACTGATTTTATTTTGTCTTCAATAAAAAAACCTATATTTATATGTTAACCCTAAAAAAACCAATTTTTTTTTATTATTTTAGTTTTTCTAATAAATCATCAGCGGTGTTTCTAATATTTTCTAATGTTTTTTGTAGACGGTTCATAATACCTGATACATTCTTCGTTGTTACTGCACCCTGACTAGAAGGTTCCACTAGACCATCCTGTTCTAGAATCCTTAGTGAATATCGTACCATGTGTTGAGGGTAACCAGTGAGCTCTGATAGTTTTATAATCCCCATAGGCTGGTTTTCCTGAAGAGTTTTTAACACAGAAATATGTCTTTTAAGAATTTCAAGTTCATCATCAATAACACTTGTTAGTGTACATCTATCTTTTTTATTATTTTTCATAATTTTGATAAACTCCTTACAAATTGTTTTATTCTGTGAAATAAATCTTAAATCAATCAATTGTAATAAAACTTCCCTTATTTAAAAATCTCTAGAAAAATAAAGAAAAAAAAATTTTGTTTTTTAGATGAAGTTTTTTTTATTTTTTCTTTTTAACAACAAAGAAAACCACACCTGCTAATATCAGAAGAAGAATTATTCCTCCAACTATAAGCATGGTATTATCATCATCTTCTTTGATGTCTTTTTTATCAGAATCATCAGTTTCATCAGGTTGTTGATCCCCGGATGTATCATCTTCGTATTGTGTTGTTGCACCAGTAGTTTCATTGTACAAATAATCTATTTCTCCGTTGCCATCAGAATCAATCATATAGTTGCTATCGTTATCCTGAGTGACTGTTGTCTTGTTACCTGTTTCTTTGTTTTCAAATGAATCATAAACATTATCATCATCAGAGTCTTGTAGATATCCAATAAATGATCCATTATGTTCAATTTTTATTGTGTTTAT
>CAYLLH010000050.1:0-10213 GCA_964384785.1 uncultured Thermoplasmatales archaeon
TATCTAAATAGCAGAATACCCACAGAATATTAGTTAAAAAAATTATTTTTATATTTTAATTTATCTGAATACTTTCAATGACCTCATAAAAGTATTTATAAGGAGAAAAAACAATACAAAATTAATAAAATACTTCAAATAATATAAAAAATATTGATTGGCCACCAAAGTGCTACGAACACTTTGGCAGCCTGGAGCCATGATAGAATGAGTATCACAGCCCCGAGCGAGATAAAAGAAGAAACGGATTATAAACTTTATTCAAATAATAAATTACAAACAACAATCAACTTTTTTAACAAAGATTTAGATTCATATTCAACCAATTTTTATGAGTTGGTAGGAGGTAATAACCAAGAATGGAAAAAACTTTTAGAAAACATAAGCAAGCACCCTGTCAAACAAATAAATCCCCAGTTGGACGGGGAGGACATGGGTGACCAAGATTATGTAAATAAAGAATCAAATGTCGAACAATTCAAAAACCCGTATATCTTAAAACCAGATGAATACAAAAACCAAGAGGAACTATTCAACGCAATCAAATACTGGTGGATCCATAAAAAAAGAAAAAGCGAAAATACAGTAAAAAAACGAATAGCAATAGCAAAAAGAATGAACAAACACCCAGTATTTCCAATTGATCTAAAACAACTAAATCCAAATCAGATAATAGCATATCTTGAACATAGAGAATACACAGAAAACGCTGGAAAATGTGCAATAAGAAACGAATGGAACACCATCAACATGCTAGCAAATGCATACGGAAAAACAACAGAAACCTGGGGTTATATACCACCAAGTAGACCACCTGCAAAAGTAAAAATCATACCACTACCAAAAACAACACATACAATAATACATCACAAATACAGCAAAAACAAATACACAAACGCACTCTACCAGTATATATTAATGCATGGATTTCTAATAGGATGGAGACCAAGTGAACTAGTCATACAAAAAGTATCAGACATCAACATAGAAGAAGGATACATGATCATCACTGAAACAAAAAAACATAACCAACTAAGACAAATATTTCCAGAACAAAATCTTATGACAAAAAAACAATGTAAAAGCCTAAAAAACTGGATAGACAACTGGAGACCCAAAGTAGAAAACCAACACTCAGGAGATTATCTATACCTACAAACAAATGGAAGACCCTATACTGTAAACTATCTAAGAAAAAAACTATCGCCACTAGTAAAAGAAATATGGCAACCATACACACTTTATACAATGAGACACTGGTGTGCAACAGCAAGACTAATACAAAGCAAAGTAAACTCAAAAAGATGGGATATATGGGAAGTAAAAGACTGGCATGGACATGATAAAATAGGAACAACAGAAGATTATGTCAAATTTGCCAAAAAATATTATCGCAATGCCCCATTTGATTGGATAAAATCCATCCTTAAATACCACAAAAAAAGTGTAGAGGAAAATGGACAAAATCCAATAAACCCTAAAAATAGGGGGGTAATAAACACTCTCAACAGGAGTAAAATAAAGCGGACGCGGCGGGATTCGAACCCGCGACCACTGGCTTAGAAGGCCAGTGCCTTATCCAGACTAGGCCACGCGCCCAGATTTAAAATCTTTTTTTTTTGGTATTAGTTAAAACTAGTTAAAAATTTTGGGAAAAAAAGAAAAAAATTTTTTTTGTGATTTTTTTTTATTCGTATGGTGCTGATTCACCTAACAAGTCAACATGTGCTATAATCATTCTGCGGCAGCAGTAACGTTCTACTCCAAGATCATCAAGGATTTGTTTGGGTGTTTCTTTTGGTTTTTCCCCAGCTTTCACTGTTTTTTTATATTCATCGTAACGTTTTTTATAATCTTGGTATGCATCTCCGATGACTTTTCCACATGTGAAACATCTTACAGGTATAATCATTAATTTTTCACCTATATGATTTCTGTCTTTTCTTTCTGGCACCACGGCCAAGAGGTTTTTTCGCCTCTCTTCTTCTTGAATCACTAACAAGAAGACTTCTGTCATGATCTAAAAATGCGATTTTAAGACTTGGATCAGCGGTGTATTCAAGTATTCCTTTAGCTACAGCGGTTCTTACTGCGTTTGCCTGGCTCATAAAACCACCGCCTTTTACTGAGACCTCGATATCAATTTTTCCAACTTGATCTTTAGCTATATTGATGGGTTCCATGATTTTCCAACGAGCTATCTCTGGTTCGTAATGTTCCAAAGGAGTCTTATTAATTCTAATGACTCCGTTTCCTTTTTTAACAGATGCTCTAGCTACAGCAGTTTTTCTTTTACCAGATGTGTTTACTACTTTTTTAGCCATATATTTTATTCTCCAGATTTTAAAGCTTTCGAAAGTTCTTTAACAGTCATAAAATTAACCGGGTTTTTCTTAGCCTGATCAATTTTTTCTATTTTCTCTTTTTTAAACTCATCAGGAAGCCCTATATAACATTTTAGTCTTTTAAATGCCTCTCGTCCTCTTGGTTTTTGATATGGTATCATACCACGAATGGTACGTTTCACTATTCTTTCTGGTGTTCGTGGGAAAAAAGGCCCCTTACGATATGTTCCTACTTCTCTTTTCTGAGTATACCGTCTTTTTATAGCTGTTTTTTTACCAGAAATTATTGCTTTTTCGCTGTTAACAACAGCGATTTCTTCACCATCTAGTAAACGTTTAGCAATATTTGTACCAAGTCTTCCGAGAGTTGCTCCTTCTGCATCTATAACAGTTGTCATAATTTTTTTTACCCCAAAATCCTAATATTTTTTCCATCCGGGTTTTTTTCCATAAGTTCTTGAATAGTAATTGATTTACCACCTGCTTTTTTTATTTTCTCCTCGGCTTGTTCGGAGAAATCCCAGGCAGCAATTGTTATTTTTTTATCAAGATCTCCTGTTGATAAAACCTTTCCAGGAATTAAAGCTGTTTCTTTTTCATTAACATTTTTACTAATCTTATAAAGATTAACCTCAGGCCAATTACGATTTGGTTTCTCAAGACGTTTAGCTATATCCTTCCAAATATTAACATTTTTTTCATTAGCCTGTTTTTTTAAATTTTGTATTAAATCAGTTAGTATAGGATTAGATTTTGTGTTTTTTCTTGACATTTTTAATGATTCCTCAACGGATAAGTGAACTGTACTGTAATAACGGGGTATTTATAAGATTTATGGGGGATTTTATATGTCTTTTTTATCAAAAAACCAGACTGATAGAAATACAGGTAGTATAATCCAAACCAGTAAGATGGCTATTAAAACAGCATTATTTACAAAACCAGGTAGACCTTCTATGGATCCCATAATTTGACCTGATGGAACAACATTGATGCTGACTATCAATCCATAGCTACTAATTGGGTTAATCATGCTTAATCCATAATACCAATCAGGTATAATCCCTGAGGTCATGAGATCTCCTTCAAAAGCAAAAATTAAACCAGTCATAATAATACCCCATATCATAGCGAAGAAAAACCATGTAAAAATTGCCATACCCATACAGGTAGATCTATTTTTAAAAATTGTTGAAAACAGCATAGAAAGACTTAGATAAACTAGTCCAAGTAAAACTGATGAAACTATGAAAATCAGATATCCTAAATAATCAAGATCTGAAACATTTAAACCAATAATTATGCCGGCTATTCCAAAACCCACAAGTATACTGAATGATAAAACAAAACCCAGTCCTAAAAATTTTCCAACTACTACCTCCCATCTTTCAACAGGATGCGCAAGAAAAGAACTCATAGAACCAGATTCAACTTCACGTACAATTGCTGCATAACCTAACATCAAACCAATAATTGGAACAATATATTGAACTAGTGATGTCATACCAAAAATTGTTAATTCTAAATCCTGCCAACCTTTGCCCATGGAACCAAAATAAGAAACAACTAATGTAAGAAGAGCAAAAATAAAAGTGATTATAATAATCCATTTGTTACGTATATTATCCATAACTTCTTTTTTAGCGACAGTAAAAATAGGTAACATTTTTTTTATTCACCTTCCGTATATTTCATAAAAACATCTTCAAGAGATGCTTCTTTCGTCCAAAAATTAACGATTTCTCCACCAGCATTTGTAATCTCAGTAATGATTTTTGATCTTAAATCCGGGTTACAAGAAACCTCAATTATTTTTCCTCTAACAATAACATTATATGTTCCCTTGATTTTCATAACAGCTTTTTTAATTGATTCATCCATGTTTTTAACTTCAACAAATACTTTTGGTTTAATCTGTGATTTCTCACTAAGAGCATCAACAGAATCATGAGCAACAAGAACACCTTTTTTAATAATTCCAACCTGAGTACAAACAGCCTGTATCTCACTTAGGATATGAGATGAAATAAAAAGAGTAACACCTTGATCATTTAAGTCTTTGATTATATCACGAACAAGTTTAACACCACGAGGATCAAGACCAGAGGCAGGTTCATCAAGAATCATAAGAGACGGACTACCAATCATAGCACGTGCCATACCAAGTCTTTGTTTCATACCTTTGGAAAACTCACCGACTTTTTTATTAGCAGTATCACCAAGGCCCATATCCTCTAAAAGTTTAGGACACTGGTTTTTATCAGTATTTTTTAGTTCAGCATAAAACTCAAGATTTTGAACTGCTGTAAGATTATTATAAAAAGAAACAAGCTCAGGAAGATAACCAATATTTTTCTTAATTTTTACTCCATCTTCTAACAGTTTTTTCCCATTAATCTTTATGGTTCCTTGATTATGTGAAATAAGCCCAAGAATTGATTTAATAGTAGTGGTTTTACCTGCGCCGTTTGGACCTAGAAAACCAAAAATCTCTCCTTTTTCAACAGACAGTGATAGATTATCGACTGCTTTAAAACCATTAAAGTTTTTTGTTAAATTTTTAACTTCAATAACTGAATCAATGTTATCAGATGCCATAATTTTTTTACATCCTAACGTTTTTTGTCCATCAATAATATATTGTTTAAATATCTTTTGTTTAAATATTGTTTTTTTTTGAAAATAATTAAAAACAAGTTATTTGTTTCAAAAATCTAGATTATGAAAAAAGTAATATCAATTTGTGGTAGTGACGGAGCAGATCAAACCCTTTCAGAAAAAGCAATAACTGTCGCAGAAAAAATAGGTGAACTTGTAGCTAAAAACGATGCAGTATTAGCCTGCGGGGGACATACAGGTATCATGGAAGCAGCATGCAAGGGTGCAAAAAAAGAAAACGGTATAACTTTAGCAGTCACTCCATTTGATAAACAAGAAGCAAATCGCTATGTAGACATAGTGATACCAACAAAAATAGGTAACATCCGGAATTTTTTAGTGGTTAACGCTGGTGATGTAGTAATCGCAGTAGGTGGTCGTTGGGGGACACTAAACGAAATAAGCTATGCTATGATATCGGATAAACCAATTATACTTGTAAAAGGTACTGGCGGATGCGTTGATGAAATCATAAAAGGGTGCATCATGCAAGATATAGAATCACATTATCTAATAGCTGATTCAGCAGAAGATGCTGTGGAAAAAGCTTTTAAACTAATATAGCTCTTAACAAGATTTAAATAACATGTTTTTTTACTCAAAAAACATTTAAGGAGTAAATGTATTCCAAGTCGTTTTGATTATAAAAAGTACTTGAGTAGTGAAATATTATGTATTGGCGTGTAAAACTTGAAGAAACTGTTCGTATACCACCTGATCGATTCAGTGATGATTTAGATGAAGTAGTTACAGATATCGTTAGAGTTACCTTTGAAGGAACCATGAAGAAAAACTATGGTGTAATAGTTATGGCTGATGATATAATAGCAGAAGGTGACGGACGAATTATTCATGGCGATGGAGCAATGTATCAAAATGTATCATTTAACGCTCTTGTTTTCAAACCAGAACTACAAGAAGTACTTGATGCAGTAGTATGTGAAGTAGTAGAATTTGGAGCATTCTGCCATATCGGTCCTTTGGATGCACTTGTACATATGAGTCAGATAATGAATGATTACGTTGAAATAGATTCAGAAAACGAAGTGGTAACAGGTAGAGAAAAGAAACTAAAACTACAAACACAGGATATGGTTAGATCAAGAGTTGTAGCAGTAAGTCTAAATGAAATATCAGCTAGAGAAAGCAAAATAGGTCTAACTATGAGACAAGCAGGACTTGGATCTCATAATTGGCTGCATGAAGAAGAAACCGGCGATAAAAAAGAAAAAAAGAGTAGTTCAAAAAAGAAAAAAACAAAAAAAACTGAGGCTAAAAAATGAAACTGAAAAATGCACATGCCTGCAAAAACTGTCATATACTAACAGATAAAGATGTATGTCCAAATTGTTCTGTAGCAACTTCAAAAAGATGGCGCGGATATGTTATAATTAATGATCCTGCTCATTCTCAGATAGCACAAAAAATGAATATCAAAAAACCTGGGAAATATGCTTTAAAGGTAATGTAAAAAAATATGCGTGTACTGCCTGAAAAACTTAGAAACCAGCTTTCTGAACCCATTGGACCAGTTTTTAATGATGATAAAAAACTCAAAAATTTTTTAGAAAAACAAAAAAATTTTGTGTCAATCGGTGATTATGTAACATATACTGTTTTAAAACAGGGATTAAAACCTTTTTTTTGTGTAGTAGATTATAAAACAAAAAGAGGACCTGTATCTGAAGAAAAAAAGGATCTTATCAGCTCTTTTGGAGATATAACTATAAAAGTTGATAACCCTGAAGGATGTATCAGCGATCCCTTATGGGATACAATCAAAAAATGTTATGAAAATATCGATGTTGATAATTCATACCGTATAGAGATTGAAGGTGAAGAAGATCTAGCCTCCCTCCCAGCGATTTTTCTAGCTCCAACAGACGTAACAGTAATATATGGTTTGCCGGATAGGGGGGTTTTAGTAGCTAAAGCAACACAGGAAAATAAGGCTAAAGTTAATAAAGTACTTAAAACGATGTGAAGTCTTATGGAAATCGAAATTAAATCTAAAAAAAATAATCCCTTACTAAACAGAACCGAGGTTCATTTCGTCGTGAAACACGATGGTGAAAAAACACCAAGTAGGGATATCATACGAAATGATTTAGCAGATAAACTAAACGCAAAAAAAGGAAATGTTTTAGTACACAGAATCAAAACAGGTTTTGGTTCAGCTGAAACAATAGGTTATGCTAAAGTTTATTCTTCTCTTGATAAAACAAAAGGTTTAGAACGAAAATATGTAATAAAACGTAACAATGTAACAGGGGATTCTGGTAAAGCTGAGAAGAAACCTAAAGAAGAAAAAACCGAGGAAAAACCTAAAGAGGAAATAAAAAAAGAACCCTCTGAAGAAAAGCAAGAAACTTCTGAAAAATCTGATGAGAAACCCAAGGAAGAAGAATCAAAAAACGAGGAAGAGAAGAAAGAAGAAACATCTGAGGAACAAAAAGAAGAGTCCTCTGAAGAAAAAAAGTAAAAAATGAGGTTTGATTTTTAATGAAAAAAATTGAAATTTTTGATGTCCAAGGCGACAAAATTGAACGAAAACGTAGACACTGTCCAAAATGTGGACCAGGTGTTTATCTTGCAGATCATAAAAACCGTTTCAGCTGTGGAAAATGTGGTTACACGGAATTTAAATCTGGAAATAAAACATCTGAAAAATCAGATGATGCTAAAAATAATGAAAAAAATGAGGAGAAGAAATAATTTTTTCCCCCAAAAATATTTTTTATATTTTTTTTGTGTAGCTTGGCTAAATAATATTTTATATTGTAGTAAACTCTTTTAATTTTTCGATATCCGGGTTTTCAACACCTAGTTTTTTTATCGGAAACATTCTTTGAAGTAGATGTATTTCTTCGAGGTATCCGCTGAATGTGGTGTTCATGCTTTCTGCTAGTTTTTTTGCTTGTTTTATATTATCTGCTGTGAAGCATATCATCCAATCATAGTTACCATGTATGTAGTAGCTGCTTTCTATTTGAACGTTTATTTTTTTTGCTATTTCTTCGACTTTTCTGTTTACAATTGTGTCTAATAGTTTTTTATCTGATGGTTTGTTTGTTCTTTTTATCAGCATTGTGAATTCTTCTTTTCCTTGTCGTTCGTTGTCTACTATTGTTACGTATCCCCAGATGGTGTTGTTTTTTTCGAGTCTTTTTATTATTCGCCATACTTTTTGTCTTGAAAAACCACATTTTTTTGCTATTTGGTTTATACTTTCGTTTGCATTTTTTTGTAGTTCTTCAAGTATTTTGTTTTCGTCTTGTTCTATTTGTTCTTTACTTCTTTTTGGCATAATGTGCTTTGTGGTATGTTAGTTTCTGTATAAAATACTTGTGTTAGGGAACAATTTTTATGTTTGTTTTTGTTTTTATTAATATTGTTTCTTATGTGGTTGTTTTTGTTTTTTTTATAAAACTTTCTGCAGAGCCTATAATAATTAATATATTTATAATATTATAAAAAATTAAGATTTTTAATTTATAAAAAAATGATAACACGCGTAAAGAACCTGGGCTATAATTGTACAACAACTCCTTTTAAACACAAAAAACAAAAAACAACAGTGAGAGTGATAAAAAATGAAAAAACTACTCAGCATAATCATAACCATAGTACTACTCAGCTCAGTATTGTTAATAACAAACACAGCTGTGTCCTGTACAATATGTGATGAAGAAGAAAAATTTGACTGTAATAAATGGTCAACAAATGACACAATGGTTTCACTAAATAAAAGTACCTGGCCATTATTAGATAAAACAGCATCAGTTAACGCATTTTTAGTAAATAGAAACTGTGTTAAACCATACTGTGACTGTGTATGCAATGAAGATAATCTATGTCACTGTATAGATACTGAAGACTCATATACAAATCTATGTGCCAAAATCCCAGATAGATGTTGTTGCTGCATAAAACCCGGTATACTAACACACAGAGGAACAAGAGGACTCGGTGTTCTAACTGGATCAAATGATGACGAAATAGATGCAATAGGTTCGTATGAAGGAATAGTTGTAAAATTCAAAGAACCTGTTCTAATAAAACAAATACAAATACGTTCATTATTCCAAGAAAAATATAATGGACAAGAAGTAAACGAACAATGTGACATTCTTACATTTAATGGATGTAATCTAGTAGGAAGACATCATATAACTGGAACTGAACCAATTGGAACCGGGAATGGAATTGTAAACGTAACCAATGTATCATCATCCATGACAGATAGAATAGATATGATAATATTCTTTGTTAACCCATTTAGACTCTATGCAAGATACAGTGATTTTGCTGTAGCAAAAATACTTACAAACTTAGGAAATATAAGTTTTGTTCAACCACTTGAAGGAGTAGATTGCACTAACCAGCACCCGGTAGCTGTCGACGATGAAGCAAAAGTTTTAGAAAACTCGGAAGGTAACAAAATAGATGTTTTGGCCAATGACTATGATCCTGATGGAGATAAACTAACAATAGCTTCTATTGATACACCCTCAAATGGTGAAGCAAAAATAAAAGATAGATTTATAGAATACACTCCAAACAAAGATTTCACAGGCATAGATTCTTTTAGATACAAAATAGTTGATGGAAATGGTGGAGAGGACGATGCATGCGTAAAAATACTTGTCGAAGATGTAAACAAACCACCTGTCGCCGAGGATGATTACATTAATATTGCTGAAGATTCAAATGGAGTAACAATTGATGTTCTTGCAAATGATTCAGATCCAGATGGAGACAGTATATTTCTTTCGCATGTTGGAGACCCATCACATGGTGTAATAAGCATAATTTCAGAAAAAATATTGTACATACCCGAATCAGATTACCATGGAAGCGACAGTTTCGAATATGAAATATGTGATGGAAATGATGAATTCGATACAGCAACTGTACATATCACAATAACACCAGTAAATGATCAACCTGAAGTAAGTGACATACCAGATCAAACAGTAGATGAAGGAGAAACATTTGTTGATATAAATTTAGATGAATATGTAACAGATGTAGAAGATTCAGATTCTGATATAGAATGGACATTCTCTGGAAATTCAGAACTAATAGTAAACATAGTAGACCGTGTTGCAACAATAACCATACCTGATGAAAATTGGAATGGTCAAGAAACAATTGTGTTTACTGCTACAGATACTGGTGGTCTTTCTGATTCTGATGATGCAACATTC
>CAYLLH010000051.1:0-2958 GCA_964384785.1 uncultured Thermoplasmatales archaeon
AATACCACCGATAAAAGCTGGAATAGCCAACAGTTCGTAACCTGCAGGAATCATAAAAACTGGCTCTGTAATCACAGAAGGTGTTTAAAAAACTAAGTAAAAAAACAAAACTTTTTGTAATAGATTCAGTTAAACAGAAAATCTTGATATAAAAATGTCTAAGGGAAAACTTTCATTTGTTGGCCTGGGTCTTTATGATGAAAAAGATCTTTCAGTTAAAGCATTAGAAGAAATAAAAAAAGCTGATAAGGTTTTTGCTGAGTTTTATACTTCTAAAATGATGGGAGCCTCTGTTGAAAAACTTGAAAATTTTTTTGGTAAAAAAATTACTGTTTTGAATCGTGAACAAACAGAAAATGGAGATATCCTTCTTGATTCAGCATGTAAACAAAAAACTGTTTTTTTAACTGGTGGTGATTCTATGACCGCGACTACTCATGTAGACTTACGTATCAGAGCTATACAAAAAGATATTGAAACATATATATTTCATGGTAGCAGTATCATCTCAGCAGTATCAGGTCTATTAGGCCTTCAAAACTATAAATTCGGACGATCTACAACTCTTGTTTATCCTGAAAAAAACTATTTTCCAACAAGCCCCTACCACGTGATAGCCGATAACAAAAAAATAGGGCTGCATACTCTTGTTCTACTCGATATCCAGGATGATAAAAACCGATATATGACTGCATCTGAAGCTCTTGATTTACTTCTAAAAATGGAGGAAAAAGAAAAACAAGAGCTTTTCAATGAAAACACTGTTGTTTGCGTAGTTGCAAGAGCTGGATCAAAAAAACCAAACATAAAAGCCGACTCTATAAAAAACCTTAAAAAAATAGATTTCGGACCACCATTACACACATTAGTTATACCCGGTAATCTTCATTTCATGGAAATAGAAGCGCTTGAAATACTTGCACAGCTACCTGCACAACTTGGAGAAAAATTACAAAAACCTTAAAACCATATGTTTGTATTAACCCGATGTGTTTGTAGGGGATTGTAGATGATGCAACAGAATAATAACGTAGTGGGATATATCTACGGAAATGTAGGAGCCACAGAATTCAATTTTGCTGTAAAAAACAACAGCGTAAAAAAATTTGATTACATAACAGTGCCTCATACTGAGGGCAAAATACTCGCTCAGGTTCTTGATATAAAACAACACTCTGATTTAGATTTTGAGGGTGCTTCCAGTATAATGATGGAACAGAAACCTGATATTAAAACAAAAGTTTCTGCAACAGTAGATGTAATAGGATATCGTGATAAAAAAGGGCTTCTCCAGGCACCTCGGACTCCTTTTAACGCAGGTGAGTCAATAAAAAAAGCAGATGAAAACCTAATACGAAAAGTCCTTGGTTTAAACGCTTCACGAGAAAACGGAGCATATTTAGGTCTGTTGAAAGGTCATAATCTACCAGTTTTTCTAAATATTGATACTCTTGTTCAAAAACATATATGTATTCTTGCTAAAACAGGCGGCGGGAAATCATATGCATGCGGAGTTTTAGTTGAAGAACTTCTTAAACACAAAGTACCTCTGGTTATCCTTGATACACATGGAGAATACGGTGGTCTATCAAAACCAAACAAGGATAAAAAAGAACAAAAAAACATGGATCGTTTTGATATCAAAAAAAATTCTTATTCAAGTCAAATACAGGAGTTTTCACCAATAGGATCCGCTAGTGACATCAAACATTTAACCTTAAACGGTATGAGCCTTAAAGCCGGGGAAATAATAGATTTACTACCAGCTAAACTTTCAGGTCCACAAAAAGGTGTATTGTATCAATCTATTAAAGAAGTAAAAGAATACAAAAAAAACTATGATCTACGTGACATCATAGATGCAGTAGGTCGTAGTAAAAGTAATGCACGTTGGAACGTTGTAGCATCACTAGAATCACTTGATTCATTCAATATTTTCTCAGAAAACCCAACAAACCCAGAGGATCTTGTAAACAAAGGAAAATGCTCAATAATAAACATGAAAGGAGTACCACCTGATGTACAAGGAGTAGTAGTCGCAAGACTCACACAAGAACTATTCGAAAAAAGAAAAGCAGGAAAAGTACCAGCTTTTTTGATGATCGTAGAAGAAGCACACAATTACTGCCCAGAAAGAGGATATGGAAACGCTGTATCCTCGCCAATCCTTAGAACAGTAGCATCTGAAGGAAGAAAATTCGGAATGGGTCTTGCAGTTGTGAGTCAAAGACCTGCAAAAGTAGATAAAAACGTTATATCACAATGTAACACTAACATAATCCTCAAGGTAACCAATCCAAATGATGTAAAAGCAGTAATCCAATCAATAGAAGGTCTAACTAGTAAAACTGCTGATGAAATACAAAGACTACCAATAGGAGTAGCATTAGTATCAGGTTCAACACTTCAACAACCTATAATGACAGAAATCCGAACAAGAGAAACAAAACATGGAGGACGATCAGTAAACATAACAAGAGCACCACCGAAAAAAACAAAAGAACCAGATATACCCAAAGAAACCACAACAGAAACACAAAAAACAACACCAACACAAAAAACACAACCGCAAACACCAACAAAAACAACAACCAAAGGCAATGCCACAGATAAAGCAATAAATGTAGCAAGAGTAGCAAATCGTTTAGGATGGATCTCGACAGATGACCCTCATGAAGCAATAGACATACTAAGTAAAGAAGCAAAAAAAATGAATGAAAACGTTTACAAATACCTCGAATCACTAGCTAAACTCGGAAGAACATTCTGCTCAGAACAAAACCCTAAATGTATGCAATGCCCGATGAATAAAGGATGTCAATACCGCGCTAAACTAAGCGAAGAACCAAAAAAAAGTTTATTTAAAAGAAAGTAAATAACCATAAAAATGAAAAAAACAAAAAACAAAATAATCATTATTTTCTCAATATTAATATGCATAGTGTTAACCACAGGTTG
>CAYLLH010000052.1:0-6102 GCA_964384785.1 uncultured Thermoplasmatales archaeon
TCCTGTTCGGGTTGTTATTGCTGCGATGGTTAGTATGATTAGTGTTGTGATGTACCAGTATTGTATTAGGGGGTTGGGTGGTGTTTTGTTTTTTTGTATGGGTGGTTCTATTGGTATTTTTAGGTTTTGTGTTTGTGTGTTTCCGTAGGCGTCTTGTATGGTTATTTGTAGTGTTTGGTTTCCTATGTCTTGTTGTGTGGGTGTGTATGTGGTGGTATATTCTCCGGGGTTGTCGGTGTTTTTGTTGAAGGTTAGTTTTTGTCCGTTGGTTAATTGGGCTGTTATTTTTTCTTTGGTTACGGGTGTTCCATCGGGGTATTCTGCTGTGATTTTTATTTCTAGTGTGGTTCCTGGTTTTATTCTTTCTGGTTGGTTGGTTATAGTTAGTTCTTTGATGTTTATGTTTGTGGGTTGTATTTTTATACTTATTTTTGCGAATCCTGTTTTGTATTGTCCGTTGTCCCATTTTTTTGCTTCTATGTTAAATGTGTATTCTCCGGTTGGTGCTGTGTATTTTATTTTATGGTTTGCTGAGTATTCTCCAGAAGTGGTTTCTTCAGTAAAAGTTAATGTTTGACCTGTAGGTGAAGTAGTAGTAACTGTTAGTCCGTCTACTGTTTTTTGATTTTGATCTTTGATTTCAAGATAAAAATCTATTTGTGTACCTTTCTTGTAGGTTTGTCCTGTAGTAGGTGTAATTATTTCTATTTGATAATTTTCTTGAATATTTGCTTGATTTATTGTTACTGTAATATTTCCTCCATCTGCTTCAGTTAATGTAGGTGTCCATGTGTTTCCTGTGTTTCCATATTGATCAACTGCACTAGCTGAAATAATCCATGTTCCTGTGGGTTTATCATATGGTATATAATATTGGGTGCTGTATTGTCCATCTGTAATATTTGTAGTAAGTGTATGTTGCCAATTTTGATAGTTAATAAAAATTGTTACTTCTCCAGTACCAATATTCTTTCCATATGGGTCTTTAGCTATTCCACTCAATTCAAGAAGTTCCCCTTTTCCAAAAATTGCATCCTCTGAAGCTGTTGAAATTGTTAATTTTTCAAAAATAGTTTCAACAGTAAGAGATCTTGTATTATATGTACTACCAATATTTCCCTTGTCATCTACTACACTTACATAAACAGTCCAACTACCTCCTGGATCATTTGAGTCTATAAGATAGTTTTTACTATATTCTCCATTAGATATCGAAGTTGTTATAGTCTTTGACCAACTATCTGATGTTAATTGGATAGTTGCAGTGCCACCCGATACAAGATCACTATTATAATCCTCAACTGTACCAGAAATATATATTCTATCTCCTCTCTGATATGATGTTTTATCAGTTGCAGCATTTAATGTAAGATTAGTATCAATATTTACTTGGAAATATTTTGTTTTTGAAATGCCTGAACCCGTTGCTGTAACACTATAAACAAATCCTCCTTGGTCAGCAGATGAAGTCGTTGTAAAAGTCAAAATCGATTCAAAAGAAGGAGTTCCTGATTCAACACTAAGATCTTCAATGACACCATTTGGTTCTGTTGCAATCCAACTTCCCTCAAGATCTACATCTTCTAATGCTCCTAAATCAAAATCTATAGATATAGTTGAAGTTTTTTCATCATCTCTTTTCATAAAAATAGTCTGAGGATATGCATCTATAGAAAAAAGCATACCTGAAGTTGTTAAATTTAAATGTTCGTATCTATTGAATCCTTCCCATTCTCCTGTGAATTTGCAATGATATGTACCTGTAGTTGCATTTTCTCCTATATTAAATTCTACAGTTGTTTCATTAGATGCATTAACAGTAGATGAACCGAAACTAACTGTTACTCCAGAGGGGGAAGTGCCAACCCACGAATATGAAAGATTTACTGTTTCATCTCTACTATCAGGATATAATTTGTTAATATCTAAATTTATACTTTGAATTTCGCCTTTCATTAACTGCAAGGTAGTAGAACTTAATACTGGTTCAAAATCAAAAATATTAACTTGTTTGATCTCAGAAAACTTTCCAAGATTTCCGGCATTATCCCAGGCTCGAACTCTCCAATATATTCTTCCTGCAATCGTCTGCTGGGAACTATTTGAAGATCCATTATATAGAAGAGTTGGAGAGGTAAAACCAGAGTTATTATCAATCCATAGTTCATAACTAGAAATACCTGAAACATCTGATGTATTTGTCTCATTATCTTCTCCAACAGACCAACTAAACGTAATTTGGTTGCTTGTTGTTTTAGAATTGTTTGCTGGAGAAATAAGAGAACTTGCGTTAGGGCCTGTTGTGTCTACTGTTATGGTCCAGTCTTCTGATGCGTTTTGTCCATTGGTGTTGTTTGCTGTTATATTCCAATACCATGTTCCTTCTGGTAGAGGATTGATATCAGGGATAGTGTAGCTATCTGTTGTGGGTCCTAATGATATGCTGATGTGTTCGGTGGTGTCATTGTATACTTTTATTGTATGATTCTCTGCATTTTCTCCAATATTCCATTCGAATGTAGGAATAGTACTCTTCATTTTTTCGTTGTCAACTGGTGAAATTAGTGAAGGTTTAGTAGGAATAGCAATTTCTTCTTCTCCTACAATATAAAATCTTCCATCGTTAGCATTTTCAATACTATTGTATTGTGTTTCAATCCAAGAATCTGATCTTGGAATTTTTGAAATTCTAAATTCGTCTATAATCCCATCAAAATGTTCAGCATCCCATACCTCGTTATCGCCAATTCGGATAGGGTCATTGTTTTGGTCAGCTCCTCCAGGGTTTGCGTGAGTAGCATAACTGCATTCACTCCCATCTTTTAATACATCCAGATATCCATCCTCCCCAAGTCTACCTACAACGTAATTCCATTCTCCTGAGTTAAAAAGAAAATCAGTTACTGTTGTTTCACCTGTATTGTAACCTGTTCGTAGATGAACTTCCATCTCACTATGATCGCCATTATCATCAAAGGGAAGATACCAATTGAATACATCATTTGAACTGCCTTTCGCTGTAATTGTCTGCCAATCCATTACTGTTTCAACATTAACCCAGGCTTCTACTGTGAAAAGATTAATATCAAGCGAGTCATCATCAGCAATCTCTATAAAATCAGAAGTACTTCTTTCAAAATCAGGAGCAAAACCGATCTTACCATCGGCATCTCTAGAAGTCACATGTATATCTGAAGAAGAAGCATCATTTCCATTAGAGGTTGAATCTAAATAATTTCCACTATTTTCACTAAAATGCATTACTAAAACATAATCATCATCCCAAACACCTGATGGGTTCTCTTGACTAACTACGTCTTCATTACTATAATACATGTAAATTTGCGTGTCAGAACTACTTGACAAACTGGTTACATTTACCCATGCAACAAGTTCTCCTGTACTTCCATCAAATTTTTCTATTTCATAATTTAATTGATTGCCACTAATATCTGTAAAAGCTATATCATCTCCATCATTTTGTGCATTGTCTCTAAGATCTGTATCAGTTATACTTATTAAAACCGGGAAATTATTTTGATTTTCAGTTACCAAACTGCTGTTTAAAGTTATTAGTTTTCTTAAACTCCAATCTACATCCCACCAATCTGCAGGATCTGACCAAGTAATTATTTTAGAGGAGCTATAACCGGATTTAGAACAAGAAGTAACTATAGTTTTGTAATCTTTAATTATAGTATCATGAACAACCCAGCTTCCCCCCCAAGTTCCAAAATGATTTGTTCCGGACTTAAGTTTTAAATCTATTGTGTCATACCCTTTTTCATGTTCAATTTTTGCTTCTACTTTTTTTATTCCAAAAACATCAAAAATTGAAGCAGAAAAAGACATTTCATCACCAGGTTGAACTTTTTTTGGATTAGCTGAACTATCAATAAAAATTGGATAGAACATAGAATTTCGTTTATCATTAACAAGTTCTGAAGCTGATGCAAATTCATTAAATGGCAAATAGAATATTAACAGAATTAAAATTAGAACTATTAGTACTACTAACCGGTGCTTGATACAACCAATTGACAGCTTAGGCATCCCTATTCGTGCATCCCATTTTTCTTATATTCAAAAATTAATCATTTGTTTATTTAAATAATTTGTTATATCTTACTAATTAATATAAAAAATAACAATGGGCTTAGCCGGATTTGAACCGGCGACCTCCGCCATGTGAAGGCGACGTCATAACCAACTAGACCACAAGCCCAACAAATAATTCATTAGTTTTTTCTTTCAGCATAATTATACAACCTATAAAAAAGGTTTTTTATCCAAGTTTTTTATAAAGAAAAGTTTTATCAATATAAACCTGCTTATACAATAAAAACCTGTTAACACTGATATTTGAAAAAAATATTTATAATTCTATGTGGGAGGCTTTGAAAAACATATGGGTTTATTTGATATATTTAGCAAATCTGAATCAAAAAAACAAGATGAAGAAAAAAAAGACGATAATTTAATTGTTTCTGATTTTGTCAAGTTAGAAAGCCAAGAAAATGATGAAGAAAAAAAATCTGAAGAAATTTTTGAAAACAAACAAAAAAATCCTTCTGAAACAGATGATGAAACCCTTACTAGTTATCATGATAGCTTAGAAACACAAAAACCAGTAAAACAAAAAAAACATGCTACAAGAGAATCATATAAAGATCAAAACATCTGGCGTGATGTAGAATCTATAGAAGAAAAAGTAGATAATCTTCATGTAGACAGAGCCGTTAGAAAAAGATCTGACTTGGATAAAAAAGTAGATGGAATACTTAAACGAAAAAAATAAAAATTTATAAAAAGCATGTTTTTTTCCTTAAACTTTTTAGAAAATATTTTATTTATTTTTTGGATGAAAAAAAATCTATGATAACTATATTACGTATCGGACATCGAATAGGACGAGATAAACGAATCACCACCCATGTAGCACTTGTAGCCAGAGCTTTTGGAGCAAAAAATATTTTTATTGATACAAAAGATGAAAAAATAGAAGAAAACATCAGTTCAACTGTTAACCGTTTCGGAGGAAACTTTAGAATCACAACAGGTATCAAAAGCATTAAAAGTTTTATAAAAAAATGGGATGGCGTGGTTGTTCATCTAACAATGTATGGAGAAAAACTAGAAAAAACAATAAAACAAATCGACAAAGATGTTGATTGTTTAATTGTAGTTGGAGCTGAAAAAGTACCCGGTTTTATTTATGATCTTGCAGATTTTAATGTTTCAGTTGGTAATCAACCACATTCAGAGGTTGCTGCTCTTGCATTGTTTTTAGATAGATACTTTGATGGAAAATGGACTAATATAAGTTATTCTGATGCAGAAATGGTTATCAAACCTTGTAAAAACGGAAAAAAAGTTGAAAGCTTTAAATAAAAAAAACTGTACGGTGAGAAAATCATGTCAGATTTACCATCTTATGATGAATGTATACAAATCTTAAAAAACCAGGGTTGCCCTGAAAAAGTTATCAGTCACTGCCAAGCAGTCTGTGATCTATCAGTAAAAATAGCTGAAAAAGCTGAAGCCGATGTTAAAAAGGTAGAAGTCGGAGCTTTACTACATGATATAGGACGTTGCAAAACCCCGGGTATACTTCACGCGGTTAAAGGTGCTAAAATCGTAAAAAAACTTGGTTTACCAGACAAAATTGTACAAATCGTTCGTAATCACATTGGAGCCGGTCTTGATAAACTTGAGGCAAAAAAACTAGGTCTTCCTTATGAAGATTTCATACCAGTATCATTAGAAGAAAAAATAGTATGTCATGCTGATAACTTAATAGATGATGATAAACGTCAACCTGTTGAAGCTGAAGTAGAACAAGCTCTTGAAAAAGATTTAAAAAATTATGCACTTAGACTTGTCAAACTTCATAAAGAACTCTCAGATATTTGCGGTATTGATCTTAATAAAATATAAATAGGGTTTCTCTTATTTTCAGCCCTCAAAATATAGTATTTTTTGCAGGGGTAGCCAAGCATGGCCAACGGCGCAAGGTTGAGGGCCTTGTCCTGTAGAGGTCCGCGAGTTCAAATCTCGTCCCCTGCACTTTTTGTATTCAAATTTTTTTATAAAACTACCAAT
>CAYLLH010000053.1:0-2838 GCA_964384785.1 uncultured Thermoplasmatales archaeon
AAAAAGTATGGATTAGGTGATATCCCCTCTGATAGTGATATTCTTGCGAATATCGGTGATGATTTGTCTGATTCTGAGGTTGAACTTGTTGTTTCTGTGGTTCGTCGTAAACCTATGCGTACAGCTTCAGGTGTGGCAGTTGTTGCTGTGATGACAAGTCCTGCAGAATGTCCCCATGGTTGTTGTATACCCTGTCCAGGTGGACCTATGGTTTGTACTCCTCAGAGTTACACGGGTTTTGAACCAGCTGCTATGCGAGCTTCATTAAACAATTTTGACCCATATCTTCAAACAAAAAACAGATTAGAACAACTGAAAGCTATTGGTCATCCTGTAGATAAAATTGATTTAATTGTTATGGGTGGTACTTTTACCGCTCGTAATCTTTTCTATCAAGAGTGGTTTGTTCGTCGTTGTTTTGATGCTCTTAACGGCTTGGATTCTAAAAACTTACACGAAGCTAAGAAAAAAAATGAAAAAGCTTCTTGTCGTTGTATCGGTCTTACTGTTGAAACACGTCCTGATTGGTTTCGACTGCAACATGCTGAACAGATTTTAAATTTTGGAGCAACACGTTTGGAGTTAGGTGTTCAAACTGTTTATGATGATGTTTTGTATGGTATTAATCGTGGTCATACGGTTACTGATTCAGTTCTTGCTACTCGTATCGCTAAAAACTGTGGTTTAAAAATTGTTTATCATATGATGCCGGGGTTGCCGGGTGTTGATGAAAAACGTGATATAGATTGTTTTGATGAGATTTTTAGTAATCCTTGTTTTAAACCTGATATGCTTAAGATTTATCCGACTTTAACTGTGGAGGGAACTCGTCTTTTTGATATGTGGAAAAATGGTGATTATATGCCTTTGAGTACTGTTAAAGCAGTTGATTTAGTCTCTAAATTGAAGACTTTGGTTCCTGAGTGGGTTCGTATTCAACGTATACAGCGTGACATTCCTTCTGATCATATTGATGCAGGTGTCGATAAGAGTAACCTTCGACAATTAGTTCAGCATTATATGAAACAAAAAAATCTTAGTTGTCGTTGTATAAGATGTAGAGAACTGGGTCATAAAAAACTAAAAGATGATTTCTCGTTAAATCCTGATGATGTTACAATGGATTTAACTTTTTATAATGCCAGTGAATCCGAGGAAGTATTTATCCAACTAGTTGACAAAGCACATGATGCTCTTATTGGTTTTTTACGATTACGTGATATAAACCTGTCTCATCGATGGGAACTAGAAAAAAATCCTTGTATGGTAATACGTGAGCTAAAAGTTGTAGGTCAAGAGCTCTCCATAGGTGAAAAAAACAAACATGCTCTTCAACATCAGGGTTTTGGAAAAGAACTACTTTCTGAGGCTGAAAGAGTATGCGTTGAAGAATATGATAAAAAACATTTATTTGTTCTTAGCGGAGTAGGAGTCAGGCCTTATTATAAAAAACAAGGTTTTGATCCTGAAGGAGTTTACATGCTTAAAAAACTAAAGTAAAAAGATAAACCAGTAATTTTTTTTTAGTTGTCGTTTACAATTCCTAAAACTTTGTTACATCTAGGGCAGGAATAAACGATTTTATCCATTTTTATTATTCCTGCTTTGATAACATCTTTAGCAAAAGTACTTGGTTCGATTTCTTCTTCACAATAAGGGCATTTTACCATTCCTTTTTTTCCATCCTTAACCTTTTTTTCCCTGTATGTTATTGTTTTGTATGTTTTAGTTGTTTAAAAACAATACGTATTTTTTAAATGAATTTTTTTTGTGAGATTTCTTAGAATGATAAATTATAGATTTTTTTTTATTATTTACTTGTTTTTCTCCATAAATTTTAAATATTATAAATATTATAAATATTTAACATGGCAATGACAAAACATATACCTGTTTCTGAAAAAGTCTGGAAAGAGCTGGGTAAAGCCAAAGGAGCAGGAGAAACCTATGATAGTTTGATAAAAAAAATGTTAAAAATTTATCATAGAATTAATCTTATGAAAAAAATGGAAGAAGTTGAAAGTAAGAAGGAAGAAGATCTTGTTGATATAGATGACTTATAAGGTTTTAATCACTCCCGAAATCCAGGAAACAATTTCATTTCTTGATAAAAAATATTCTGATATTATCATTAAAAATCTTAAAAAACTTAAAGAAAATCCTTATCCTGGTAGGGGATCTGGTGATAAGGAAAGATTGCCAATTAAAGGTAAACACCGTTATCGTATGCACATTGGAAGAACCTGGACAGTATTTTATTCAATATTGGAGGATAAAAAACAAGTTCGTGTGGCTGATATGATGTCCATTGATATTGCTCATAAAAAATATGGTTTTTGATTCCATTTATTTTTTTGTTTTGTATGTTTAAATATTTTTTCTTGTTATATTTTATGATAGTTTTTTATACTGGGTTTTATTCCATATTTCTTCTTTGCAGGGTTGTTGGTTTTAAAGATGAAAATTACAACTGAATGTGTACCATGTTTAATCAGACGTATTATTTTTGAGGCTGAGCAGAGTTCTGATGATCCGGAGGTTCGTGCTGAAGCAGTTAGAAAGGCTTGTAAAAAACTTTCTGAGCTATATGACCCGGATGCTGTTAGTGCCAAGGTTGCAACAAAGGTACACAGTGTTGTTTATGATGTTTTAGGTGATGATGATCCTTATAGTGAACTAAAAAATATGAGTAATAAGATTGCTCGTGAACTTGTTCCTTATGTTAAGGGTATTGTTGAGAAATCTGAGGATTCACTTAAGACTAGTATGCTTTGTTCAATTGTTGGTAATATGATGGATTTTGGTATAGCTGGTGGCAGTAGTAGCCCTGATGATCTT
>CAYLLH010000054.1:0-23234 GCA_964384785.1 uncultured Thermoplasmatales archaeon
TTCACCGAGAAAATGTATGCATTTTCTCCTGTTAAACCTACCGGTTTTCTCCGAGTAATTACACTAAATTTTTGGAATTAATTCTCGGACAGGCTCAAATTATATTTTTTTTATACATCGTATATAATATGAAGAGCTGTGATTATGACAATAGTTGCTATACAGAATGCAACAACTAACCATGGTGGAATTCTAAGAGAAGTTTTTTCTTCTGCATCAAAGTAACGAATAAGTCCTGCTGCGGAGTGAAAACCTTCACCTTTTTTTTGTTTGGCCATAAAGTTTTTTCAACCTCAAATTTTTTTTTTGTGTATTCTATGTTATTATAATAATACTTTCGGTTATAAATCTTTTTTCCTTGCTTTTTTAAGAAAAAATCTAAATATAGTATATGTATACATTGTTAAAAAAGGGTGGAATTATTTTATGAAGGAAATAGAACGACTCATTAACAAAGCTATAAAATACAAAGAATCAGGTCTTTCAGAGCATGATATAGCTGATGAACTTAATGTTTCACGAGAAACCGCTGCATGGTTACTAAGTAAAGGAAAAGAAGAAAAACCAAAAGGTGGGGACGTAAAAATTGGATGGCGTTCTCTTGGTGTTTATCCTTCTAGAATTGGTTTTATTTCTGATGCGTTATCTGACATTATCTGTGAAGAATGCGAGAAAGTTGACACAATTGTTGGTATTGCAACTAATGGAATACCATATGCTACCTTTGTTGCCAACAATCTCGGTTTGGAACTATCTGTTTTCAGGCCACATCATGAAAAAAGTGGGGCTTTTGGATCAAATTATGCCTCTGTTAAAGATAAAAAAGTAGTTCTTGTTGATGACGTACTTGGAACAGGTGCAACAATTAAAGGCGCTATTGATGCAGTAAAAAAAGAAGGCGGAGAACCAATTCTTTGTTTAACATTGATTAACAAGAGTTCAAAGAACAAAGTAGCTAATGTACCACTTAGAGCATTGATCAGAGCGAGGGTAATATAAAACAAACTAATTTTTTACTTTTTTTTATTTTTATAATATATGGAGTTTTGATTTTTTTATGCACTGGGCTGAAGTATTGGCTGAAGAACTTTTAAAAAAAGAAAGAGAAAAACATGTTCTTGCAACTGGTATAACACCATCTGGTCCCATTCATGTTGGGAATATGAGAGAGATTCTTACAACAGATGCTGTTTATCGTTGTGTTATTGAAAAAAATGGAAATGCTGAACTTATTTATGTTGCTGATGATTTTGATCCATTAAGAAAGGTTTATCCTTATCTTTCTAAAAAAAAGTATGAGCAATATGTTGGTATGCCTATCTCAGATATACCTTGTCCTTGTGATGAACATAAAAGTTATGCTGATCATTTTTTATTTGCATTTTTAGATTGTCTTGATGAAATTGGAGTAAAACCCAGAGTTTATCGAGCTAGTGAAATGTACAAAAAAGGCGAATACAATAATGCTATAGAAACAGCGTTGGAAAACACTGATAAAATCCGAGAGATTATTGAGAGTATCTCTAAAAGACAGCTACCGAAAAAATGGCTTCCTTTTAATATACGTTGTCAGAAATGTAAGCGTATTGGTAAAGCAAAACCTGTTTTGTATGAATATCCAATTATCGAGTATACCTGTGAATGTGGATATGAAGGAGAGGTTGATATCCGGGAGAAGGGTATTGGTAAACTTCCTTGGCGTGTGGATTGGCCTGCACGTTGGAAAATGCTAAATGTTTCATTTGAGCCGTTCGGAAAAGATCTTGGAACAGTTGGAGGAGCTCGTGAAACCGGTGAGAAAATAGTTGAAGAAGTCTATGATTATCCCGCTCCAAACTACACTGTTTATGAGTTTATTTTGTTAAAAGGTAAAGGAGCGATGCATAGTTCTAAGGGAACAGCTTTGTCTGCTGAGCAAATGCTTAAGATGACTCCTCCTGAGGTTTTAAGGTTTCTATTGATGGATAATAAACCCAATAAACACATAACTTTTGATGCTGGTTTCGGTCTTCTAAACCTAGTTGATAACTATGATAAACTAGAACGTGTGTATTTCAAAGAAGAAGAGAAAACAATGGGTATGAAAGATTTAAACAAAACCTATGAACTCTCCCAACCATATAATATACCTGAGAAAATACCAGTTCAGATTCCTTATAGTCATTTGGTTACAGTAGCTCAAATAGGTGATAGTTGGGATGAAGTTAAGCAGATACTTGTTCGAACAGATCAAATCGATAAAAAAATAAGTTCTGAGGATAAAAAAAGACTTCAAAGAAGAGTTGAGCATGCAAGGTTTTGGCTTGAAAATTTTGCACCAAAAAATGTTAAATTCAAAGTACAAAAAGAACCACCAGAAGTTGGTCTTTCAGAGGTTGAAAAAAAGTTTTTAATAAATCTTAAAGAATCATTTGATGATATTGAATGGAACCCGGAGGATATCCATAACGCAATTTACAATGCTTCAGAGGAACTAAAAATTAAAACAGGGCAAGCTTTTGGGACACTCTATCAAATCATTCTCGGTCAAAAAAAAGGACCTCGTGCTGGATATTTTTTATCAAACCTTGATAAAGACTTTGTTTTAAAACGTATACAAGAAGAAATTTAAAATAATAATACTTCTTGCTCTTTTTTTGTTTTAATGATTTATGAAATTCTATGTTGAAGTCTATGGTTGTACTGCAAACAAAAGTGATGCAAGCTTAGCTAAAGGAATTATTCAACAAAAAGGACACATTATAGTTGATGATATTGATGATGCAGAAATAGTAGTTCTTTTGACTTGTACAGTTATTAATACAACTGAACAGAGAATGCTTTCACGTATGAAAGAACTTAAAAAAACAGGTAAAAAAATCATTGTTTCTGGATGTATGTCTTCCGTTCAACAAGATCTTATTAAAAAAATATTGCCAGATGCATTACAGATTAAACCTACAGAAATTCAGTTTATAATAGATTATTTTGAAAACAAAGAAAAAAATTTGGTTATAAAAAATAAGACTTTTTTTCCAAAAATTTATGATGATATCAATGCACCAATAATGATTTCTGAAGGATGCATGTTTTCTTGTTCTTATTGTATTACCTGTAAAGCCCGTGGGAAACTTAGAAGTTTCCCGGTTGCAGAAATAAAAAATAATGTAAAAGATGCAATACGTCAGGGTTGTAAAGAAATAAGAATTACAGCTCAGGATACAGCATCTTATGGTCTTGATATAGGTTTGAATCTTGGTGTTTTGTTAAAAGAAATCGTTAGATTAGATGGCGATTACAGGGTTCGTGTTGGTATGATGAACCCGTATACTTTAAAGAAGAATTTTGATGAAATTCTAAATTGGTTTCAAAACACAAAAATTTATAATTTTATTCATCTCCCGTTTCAATCTGGTTCAAACAATATATTAAGAAAAATGAATCGTAAATATACAGTTGAAGAATTCGAAGTAATCGTTAAAAAATTTAGAAATATTTTTCCAAATTTAACTCTTGCAACAGATGTAATTGTTGGTTTTCCCACTGAAAGTGATGAGGATTTCCAAAAAACTGTTAAATTATTGGAAACTGTTAAACCTGATATTACAAATATTACTCGTTTTTCAGCTAGGCCGTTTACTGAAGCAAAGAAGATGAAAGGACGGGTTGATACAAAAATTTCTAAGACGCGATCAAAATTTTTAACAGATTTTTGCTCTAATATTTCTAAGGAAAATAATAAAAAATTTGTTGGTAAAAATTTTGATGTCTTAATAACTGAAAGAGGAAAAAATAATACAATGATCAGTAGAACAGATTGTTATAAACCCGTGGTTTTAAAAGAAAAAAATTTAGATATTGGTCAAACTATTAATGTTAAGATCTTAAAAGCTGAAAATACTTATTTAGTTGGAAATATTTAAATAGACTATTAAGTATTATTTAAAATGAGGTGGACCGAAGGGATGATCAGAGTCGCCATTAATGGATTTGGGAGAATCGGCCGTAACGTATTACGAGCAGCCGTTGATCACTCTCAGTATGGAAAAAAATTTGAAATTGTAGCTGTAAATGATCTAAGTAAACCAAATGTTCTTGCGCATTTGTTAAAATATGATTCAATATTCGGAAGATTTAATGGTTCCGTTGAATCAAATGATGATGCAATTATTGTGAATAATAAACCAATAAAATTCTTTTCAAAAGTTAAACCTTCTCAACTACCATGGAATGATCTGGGAATAGATGTCGTAATAGAATCAACAGGACTATTTAGAAAAAGAGATGATGCTTCACAACATTTAGAATCTGGTGCTAAAAAAGTAATAATATCTGCTCCTTCTAAGGATCCAGATTTAACCGTGGTTCTGGGTGTAAATGAACATCTTTATGATCATGATAAACATGACATTGTTTCTAATGCTTCATGTACAACGAACAGTTTAGCACCCCCTGCCAAAGTACTTAATGATTCTTTTGGTATAGAAAGCGGACTTATGACAACAGTTCATTCATATACAGGTAATCAACGAATTCTTGATTTCCCGCATAAGGATCTTCGAAGAGCACGAGCTGCAGCTGTTTCGATCATCCCAACAACCACCGGTGCTGCAAAAGCCACCACTCTTGTTATCCCTGAGCTTAAAGGAAAAATAGATGGTATGGCTATACGAGTACCGACACCTGATGGCTCAATTACTGATTTTACTTGTCAACTAAATACAGAAGTAACCAAAGAAGAAGTAAATCAAGCATTTCATCATGCTTCAGAGAACCATTTGAAAGGAATAATGGGTTACACTGAAGATCCAATAGTATCCGTTGATATTATAGGTGATCCACATTCATCAATAATTGATGGACAAGGGACCATGGTTAATGGTGGACGAGGAAAACTAATAAAAATACTTTCATGGTATGACAATGAATGGGGTTATTCCTGTAGACTTGTGGATCTTGTAAATTATATGTTTCTGCATGAATTAAAAAAAACTGAAAAAGTAAAGGCAACCTATTAAAATTTTTTTTTCTTATTTTATACAAATTTTAAATAATCATTTTTTTATTACACTAAGCTGAATAAGGAGGTTAAGATATTTTATGAGTGAATATAACACACTTGATGATTTTGATTTAGAAAATAAAACAGTTCTACTTCGTGTAGATTTTAATATGCCACTTGATAAAGAAACACATGAAATCCTTGATGATACACGTATAAGACGTGTTCTGCCAACGATAAAGGAACTGGTTTCGAAAAATGCTAAAACAGTTATTATGGCTCATCAAGGCAGAAAAGGCAGCTGGGATTTTATAAGCCTAAAGAAACATGCAAAAGTCCTAGGTGATTTAATAAATAAAAATGTTGAAAATGTGGATGATATATTTGGTGAACAAGCACAAAATAAAATAAAAAAAATGAAACCCGGTGATGTACTACTTTTAGACAATGTTAGAAAATTTGAACATGAAACAGATAAAAAAACACCGGAGGAACACTCAAAAACTGATTTTGTACAAAAACTTTACCCGTTGGCTGATTTGTTTGTAAATGATGCCTTTGCAGCAGCACACCGAAGTCAATGCTCTCTTGTAGGTTTTACAGCGGTTCTACCATCATGTGCAGGAAGACTAATGGAAAAAGAACTCAAAACCCTTGGTAAAATAATAAAAAACCCTGAGAAACCCTCTGTTTTTTTGTTCGGCGGAGCAAAATTTTCAGATGTAATTAAAACAATAGAAAGACTTTTTGAAAACAAGACTGCGGATAAAATAATACTTACGGGTCTTCCAGCTAATGCATTTCTGAAAGCTGAAGGTATAAATCTTGGAAGTAACAATGAAGAAAAACTCATGGAAGAAGGAGATGATTCTCATTTTGAACAAATAAAAAACTTGATGAAAAAACATGCTAAAGATATAATTCTTCCAGAAGATTTCGCTATTTCAAAAAATGAAAAAAGAGAAGAAATATCAAAATCAGAACTTCCGACAGAAAAAAATCTTTTTGATATTGGATCAAAATCAATAAAGAATTTTAAAAACGAATTATCAGATGCAAAAACCGTTTTTCTTTCAGGACCCTGCGGAGTTTTTGAAGAAGAAACATTTATGAAAGGAACCCGTGAAATCTTTGGTTATGTAGCAAATTCTGATGTTTTCTCAATAGTTGGAGGTGGACACACAGTAGCTGCAGTAAAAAAACTAGGTCTTGAAAACAAAATATCACATATTAGTACCGGTGGAGGAAGCCTTGAAAAATTTATGATGGGGGAAAAACTACCTGTTGTAGAGGCTTTAAAAAAAGCAAAAGAATTACATCTAAAAAAAATAATCTAAAAGTGTGAAAAAAAAAAATGAAAAAAAAGATAACTGTTTTGTTAGTTTTAACTGTGTTAGCTGTAGCGGTCATTCCAGCAAATGGATTAATTTTACAAAAACAAGAAGAATTAAAAAATTGTCAAATTTGTTCTCAGGAAAAAAAATCTGATAATAGTCATGAATATTATCCTATAATGCGTGAATCCCCAGTTTTTTCAATTTTTCCAGAGAAAGGTAAACCACAGGTTCTAGTTGATACTCCTAACAATTTTAATTGGGGTAAATTTAACGAAAAAAATTGGTTAACCCCTGTAAAAAAACAACTCTGTGGCGACTGTTGGGATTTTGCAGCTCTTGGAACATTTGAGAGTATAATAAAAATTAGAGAAAATTGTTCAGAATTCAACCCTGATTTATCTGAACAATATGTACTATCATGTCTTGAAGGTGCAGGTAGCTGTCATGGTGGAAATAGTTACCGTGCATTTCAACGAATCAATGAAACAACAGAAGAAGGAAATTTTTGTAACGGTGTGATATTAGAAAGTTGCTTTCCATATCAAGGATCTGACGATATATCTTGTGAGGAAAAATGTGATGATTGGAAAGAAAAACTTGTTCCTATTTTAGATTTCGGGCAGTGGAAACCTTCTAAAGGACAAAAAGGAATAGATGAAATAAAAACATTTATTCTTAAAAATGGTCCAGTTGTTGTTCACATAGATGCTACTCGTTTTTTCAAATACTGGGGAGCTACTCATAATAATCCAGATGACTATTTTCCCTATACTGGTCCAAAAATAATGATTAATCATGTTGTAATGCTCGTAGGATGGAAAGATGATCCAAATGTTCGTAATGGCGGATATTGGATTTGTAAAAACAGTTGGGGTGCTGATTGGGGATATAATGGTTTTTTCAACATTGAATATGACTCTTTAAATATAGATAACAGAAATATCGTATGGGTGGATTATGATCCAGAAACTTATAATTGGAAACCTGTTGCTAATGCTGGTATAAATCATATCGTAAAAACTGATGAAAAAATAATATTCGATGGTTCAAAAAGTTTTGATCCTGACTCAGATAAAATTGATTATTATTGGGATTTTGGTGACGGAAATGAAAGTAAATGTGAAGTTGTAGGGCATAAATATCAAAAAAAGGGAATCTACAATGTTACTTTAACAATCACTGATTTAAATGGTAAAAATGATTCAGATAAAATATTTGTCTGGGTTGATACTGAACCAAATCCTCCAGATTCTCCAGTAGTTAAAGGACCAGATTTTGTGTTACCAAAAAAAGAATATACTTTTTTGATATCTTCAAATGATAAAGATAATGATAAAATTTATTATCTTTTGGATTGGGATGGCTACTATGAAACAGAGGAATGGATAGGTCCATTTGAATCCGGTGCAGAGGTTAAAATCACTAGATCATGGGGTTTTTTTAATAAACCAGAGATTAAAGTTAAAGCCAAAGATATTTATGGTTTAGAAAGCGAATGGAGCAATACTACTTTTAAAAACACAGAAATTGAAGGACAATTAAGTCTAAAAGATATTTTTAATAGATTGATCAAGATGCCTTTTTTAAATATTCTATTGGATCTAAGGTTTACATAAAATAAAAGAGGGCTGGTAGATCAGTTGGAAGATCGCTACCTTCGCAAGGTAGAGGCCACGGGTTCAAATCCCGTCCAGTCCACTACTTTTTTTAAAAGAAATTTTTTTATCATTTATCATAAGAGTAAGTCTTATAAATAGTAAGCATATACGCTATCAGAACCTCAATTAAAAAGTAATTAAATAAATTAGTATATAATCAAAAAACCTATATACTAAAATAGAATTGGATTAAAAAAAGGAGGTATAAGATAAAAATGGCAGATAAACCACATATGAACTTGGTAATTATTGGTCATGTCGATCATGGAAAATCAACCCTAATGGGAAGAATCCTGTTAGATACTGGTCAGTTTCCAGATCACATGTTAGATAAGTATAAACAAATGGCAAAAGAAAAAGGTAAAGAAAGTTTTGCTTTCGCATGGATTTTCGACAACCTTAAAGAAGAAAGAGAACGTGGAGTTACAATTGATGTAGCACACAAAAGATTCGATACGGATAGATATTATGTTACAATCATAGATGCACCAGGGCACCGTGATTTTGTAAAAAACATGATCACAGGTACATCACAAGCTGATGCAGCTATACTTGTTGTAGCAGCACCTGAAGGAATCATGGCTCAAACAAAGGAACACATGTTTCTAGCCCGTACTCTTGGTGTAAAACAAATGATTGTTGCAGTTAACAAAATGGATGCAACAAATCCACCTTATGATCAAAAACGTTTTGAGCAAGTAAAAGCAGATGTGCAAAAACTTGCAAAAAGTGTAGGTTATAAAGAAGATCAATTACAATTTGTACCTGTTTCAGCTTTTGCTGGAGATAACACTGCAAAAGATGCAGGAAAACTAGATTGGTGGAAAGGAGAAACAATTCTTAAAGCAATTGATAAATTTAATCCACCAGAGAAACCAACTAACTTACCTCTCAGATGGCCGATTCAGGATGTCTATTCCATAAAAGGTGTAGGAACAGTTCCTGTTGGAAAAATCGAGACTGGTGTTTTAAAACCAGGTGATAAACTAATGTTTAAACCAAGTACCAAACCTGGTGGTGCAACTGGTGAATGTAAAAGCATCGAGATGCATCATGAGGAAATATCACAGGCGCTACCTGGTGACAACGTTGGAGTTAACATGAGAGGTGTATCAAAGAAAGATATCCGTCGTGGAGATGTAGCAGGACCAGTAAGCAACCCACCAACTGTTGCAAAAAGCTTCAAAGCTCAAATTATGGTCTTGAATCATCCTTCAGTTATAACTAAAGGATACACACCAGTATTCCACTGTTATACTGCTCAAGTAGCATGTAGATTCGATGAAATCGTTGCAAAGCTTGATCCTAAGACTGGTCAAGTAAAAGAAGAAAACCCTGATTTCATTAAAGCCGGTGATGCAGCAATAGTTAAGGTGATACCAACTCGACCTATGGTTATTGAACCAGCTAAAGAAATTCCACATCTTGGAAGATTCGCGATACGTGACATGGGACAAACAGTAGCTGCAGGTGTAGCTTTGGAAGTAGAAAAGGCGGATTAAAAAAAGAAAAAACTACCTCCTTTTTCTTTTTTTATTTAAAACTTGTCAATAAAATTTTTAAAAAGAAGGTTTTCATGGAGTAACTGAAATAAAATGGCACAAAAAGCAAGAATTTCACTAGAAAGCACTGATCCTTCAAAACTTGAAAAAGTTTGTAATCAAATAAAGATGATAGCGGAAAAAACAGGTGTAGCACTTAGCGGTCCGGTTCCATTACCGACAAAACATCTGAAAGTTCCTTGTCGTAAATCACCAGATGGAGAAGGAACAGAAACATGGGATCGTTGGGAGATGCGTGTTCATAAAAGACTGATTGATCTTGATGCTAGTGACAGAGCACTTCGTCAGTTGATGCGTATTCAGGTTCCTGATGGTGTCAACATAGAAATTGTTTTAAGATCCTAAAACAAAACATTTTTTCTTATTTTTTCATAAAATTTATAAAAACTCTTTTTTACCTGTTTTTTTATTACAAGCAAAAACATCTTACAAAAAAAATTTTTTTGCTGAGGTAGCAAAGTCTGGCCTAACGCGCCGGTCTTGAAAACCGGTTCCTGAAAGGGAACGGGAGTTCAAATCTCCCCCTCAGCGCTACAATATTTTTTTTAGTTAACTTTTTACAATAAAAATTGTTTAACAATTTGGAATTTAAAATGAAGATTGATCCATGGAGTTCAACACAATATCAAGATTATGCTAAATTACGGGATGAATTTGGAATAGAAGATTTTGCTGAGGATCTCTGGAAACAACTGCCTGAGACTCATAGGTTATTAAGACGAGGGATTGTTTTTGGTCATAGGGATTTTGATGTAATACTGGATGCTATTAAACAAAAAAAACCTTGGACTATTCTAACGGGTCTTATGCCCTCAGGGAGAATGCATCTAGGACATAAGATGGTTATAGATGAAGTTATTTTTTATCAAAAACTTGGAGCTGAGATTGTAATAGCGGTAGCAGATATTGAATCTTATTCAACACGTGGTTTCTCACTTGAAGAAACACGTAAGCTTGCAGTTGAAGAATATATTTCTAATTATATTGCTCTGGGTTTAAAACCAGAAAAATGCAGGATTTATTTTCAATCTAAAAATCAGGATGTTAAAGATCTTGCTTATCTTCTTGGTAAAAAAATCAACTGGTCACAAATGCAGGCGACATATGGTTTTTCAGAATCAACAAATATGGCACATATTTTTTCACCTTTGATTCAAACTGGGGATATACTTCATGTTCAACTAAAAAAATATGGAGGTGTAAAACCTACTCTTGTACCTGTTGGAGTTGATCAGGATCCTCATATACGTCTTTGTAGAGATATAGCAAAATCTTATAGATTGTATAATGTCACAAAAACAAAAGATGAAAAAATTGGTGTTTTTGTTAAAACAGATGAAAATGTAGATGTTTTACTTGATAATGCATCAAAAATAGTGAAAAAATTAGGATTTCAAAAACTCAATCAGATAACAAAATACAAAGCATTATACATTGATGATGCAAAAGATTTAGATATTAATAGAATAGATCAAGAATTAGCATATTCTGAACCAAAATTTGGTGGGTATGGTTTCATACAACCATCAGCTACTTTTCACAGGTTTATAACAGGTCTAACAGGTGAAAAAATGTCTTCATCTAAACCTGAAACCGCTATTTTTTTAACAGACACTCCTGCTGATGCAAAAAAGAAAATAATGCAAGCAAAAACAGGTGGAGCTGTAACTCTTGAGGAACATAAAAAACATGGTGGAAAACCAGAAGAATGTGTTATTTATGAGTTGTTTTTGTATCATCTTATAGAAAATGACGAAGAACTCCAGAATATTTTTAATAACTGTAAAAAAGGAGTTCAAACTTGCGGTATGTGTAAAAAAAAGGCTGCAGAGCTTCTTGAAAAGTTTTTAGAGGATTTAAAGGATAAAAGAATAAATGCTAAAGATAAAATTGATGGATTCTTAGAAAAATAAAAATAATATTTTTTTTTAGCTGTAGTTTTTGTAAAGACCCTCTTTTTCAGCTATTTCTTCAAATTTTGAGTTAATTTTTTTCTGATCCGTTGAAAGATTATTTTTTATGTCTTTAAAGGTTTTTTCAGAGTTTGAGGCTTTACCTTTTACAGGGATTTTAAGCCCGTAGTCTTTTTTTCCTTTATATGCAGATTTTAGGATTTTATCAGGATGTATTCCTTTTTTTATGTTTTTCGTTATTTTTCTGAAATCACCTTGTATTATACCAAAATCATCAGATTTTTTTATGATGCTGTCTTCTATGTCATCATCGATTTTTCTTGCGATTTTTCCTCCAATTCCTTTTATTTGTAAAGGATTTTTTTGGTATTCTTTTAAAAGATATACTCCTTTGTTTGGATGGAAGATATAGTAGTCATTACTCATTCTAAGTGGGTCTTTTCCGAAAACTGCTTTCCAGTTTTTCGGATGTTTCTTCCCGTCTTTTATGACGTCATTTAAAATTTCGTTTCTATTCTTGATTTTTACCATGTTTTATCTTCTGTATTTGTTATTGATAGTGGTGATATAAAATAGTTGTTGTAAAAACTTGTTTTTGTAATCATTTAAATATTCTAAGTTTGTTTTAGTTTTATTATGTTAGTTAAAGAGGTTATGACTCATAGCGTTATCACTGTTGATACAAATCATTCTGTTTTTGATGCCTGCGTTCTTTATAAGAAATATAGGATTGGTAGTCTTATTGTTTTAGATGGAGATGATTGTGCAGGTATTCTTACAGAACGTGATATTATAGAGAGATGTATCTGTGAAAGAAAAAACCCGGAGGATACTTTGGTTTCAGAGGTTATGACTTCGGATCTTAAAACGATTCATGCTCTTAAGACGGTGGATTATGCTGTAGAGTTGATGAAAAAATATAATATTAAAAAACTTCCTGTTTTAATAAAGGATGATATTGTAGGTATTGTAACTGTTACTGATATTTACAAGGCCCGTCCTGATTTATCAAAAAGATTTATGGATTCATGGGTTAGATCTGAGTGGAAAGATTAAAAAAAGGAAATAATTTTGTGTTTTTTTATACGATATTAACCCAAATAATTGGTATTTCATTGGGTACGTTTCGAGTTTTTTTCTTTTTTTGTTTTTTTTCCTTCACAATAAAACACCTTTTAAAATAAAAGAAATTTTTTTTATTGTATGCTTGCTGCTAGATGTCTTGCTCTGTTTCCAACAAGTGATACTTTAGCTGCGAACTGCATAATTTTTGCTTCTTCTTTGCTTGATACTTGACCAACAATTTTCATATTCTATCGCTCCTCGTATTAGCTTTTGTTTTTTGGGTTTAAAAGGCGTTGTTGTACAACTATTATCAAGCTTCTTTACAGTAATGTCCCTAAAATAAAAAAAAGAAAAAACTGTGTAGTTTTTTAATTAATATCCCAAGAGTTTTTTTGATGGTAACCAAGCAATATTTAACCACGGTGTTTCGGATATTATAAATTCAATAATTTTTTTGGTATTATAGTAACTTATGTGTTTCCAAAGATGTTTTCTATCATCCATTTAGGGTTGAAAGGTATCATGTCATCGTAACCTTGTCCCATTCCTATGAACAATAATGGTTTTCCGATTGTGTATGCAACAGATAGAGCGCTTCCTCCTTTTGCATCTGTATCAACTTTGGTTAGTATTACTCCATCTATTCCAACGATTTCGTTGAATCTTTTAGCTTGTTCTACTGCATCGTTTCCTGAAAGTGCATCTCCTACGAATACTATTAGGTCTGGTTTTGCGACTCGTTTTATTTTAGCCATTTCATCCATTAGATTTGAATCGGTTTGGATTCTTCCTGCTGTATCTAAAAGTACCACGTCTTTATGTTTTGCTTTAGCATGTTCAATTGCATCATATGCAACTGCTGCTGGATCTGCACCTTGACCATGTTTTATTATTTTAAGACCTAAATCATCGGCATGGACTCCCAGTTGTTCTATTGCTCCTGCTCTAAATGTGTCACCTGCAGCAAGAACGCAAGATATTTTTTTCTTTTTTAGAATGGTTGCAACTCTTGCTATTGAAAGTGTTTTACCACTACCGTTTACTCCTACAAACATTATTACGACAGGTTTCTCAGTTTTATTTATAAATTCATCAAAATCAAGTTCGCTTGACATTAAAACATTTGATATAGCGTTTCTAAGAACGTTTTCAACTACTTCTCCGATGTTTCTTCTGTTGATTGATGCATGTTTTAATTCCTCTTTGATATCATTTTTTATTGATTCAATAACAGAGTATGCCACATCAGATTCAAGAAGACCTATTTCTAAATCCCATAGAAGATCATCGAGTTTTTCATCACTGATTGTAGTAGTCCGAGTTTGATCTGTTTTTACTACGTCTTCTATGCTTCGTCGAGTTCTGAGGGTGTGTTCTAATTCTGATTCTATACTTTTTTCTATTTGTTTATCGAGTTCTTCTTCTCTTTTTCTTCGATCTCTTTCTCGTCTTTCTCTTTTTAGTTCTTGATCTGTTTTTTCTGGTTTGATTTCTTTTTTAATTTCTGGTTTGGGTGCTTCTTTTTTAGGTTCTTCAACAGTTTTTTCTTCTGATACCGTATGTTTTTCTTCTATTTCTTCCTCAGATTTTTCTACAGGTTTTTTAGGTTTAACTTTCTCAGTTGGTTTCGATGGTTCTGGTTTTGCTTTTCTTGTTTCTTTCTGAAGCTCAGATTCTATTTCCGATTCAAGTTCATCTTCGAATTTTTTGATTCTTTTTTTAAGAAATTTAAACATTTTTTTTATTCAAACCTTTAAAAAACTTATTTTTTTTTTTTATTGTTGATTTCTTTGTTGTTCCATATACATCTGTTGAGCTCTTTGAGTTAATTGAGTTGCAGCAGTCTGCATTTTTTGTATCATATCTGATACTTCATTTTGTTTTTTTTCTAATTGATCCATTATTTCTTCTATTTTTTCTATAGCTGATTCGCTTTTTTTCTCGGCAACAAGTCCACTTCCAATATCAAATAAAACTTTTGATGGATCGAGTGCTTTTGCAGTAACGAAAGTCCTTCCGCCGATTGGGACTAGCATCTCTGTGTTTTTTTCGCTGTCTTTCATTTTGTTAAGAGTAATTTTTGCTTTATTATAATCTGATATAGCGGCATCGATTAATTCTTGTTGTTCCTCCAAAGCATTGATTTGTTCTTTGTATTGTTCAATCTGAATAAGATATTTTTGAAGTTCATTATCATTTCCTAACATAGTATTTATTCCTCTGGTTTTCTTCTTATTTTTTATCCATTAATAGACAAGGTGTTATTAACTTATTCGCTAACAGTGATTACTTATGAATAATCATTTTATAATAAACACACTATACCATATTTGATTTGGTGAGAGAGAAACATCTAAAATATGATTCAGAGAGAAAGATGTAAAACAGGTATAGAACGTTTAGATTCTGATCTAAATGGCGGGTTTCCCGTAGGAGCCACAGTTTTGGTATCTGGTGGCAGTGGAGTTGGTAAAACAACTTTTAGTATGCAATATCTAATCAATGGAGCTCGGATGGGTGAAAAAGGGGTTTTTTTTACAGCCACTGAAGCTGTTCCTATGCTAAAAAAACATCATCAGGGTTTTGGTTTTTTTGATGAAAGAATAATTAAATCAGGTCAAATAACAATTCTTGATATATGGAATATAAGTGATAGACTTGGTTTAGATCCTTTTACTTATGATGCTGAAGAAGCATACATTATGTTTGAAGTAATAAGAGATATCACAAAGAAACTAAATGCTAAAAGACTTGTTTTGGATTCAATAACTAGTCTATGTTGTCGACTTCCAACAAGAGAAATCATACGAGATTTTATTTTTACATTGGGTTCACATCTTGCAGCTATGCGTTGTACAACTGTTTTAACATCAGAAATTCCACCTCGAAAATACATGTTTTCAGAAAATGCTATAGAGGAATTCATATCAGATGGAATAATTTTTTTAGGTGATAAAGAACGATCAGGTGATTTGATAAGAACACTTCAACTTGTGAAAATGAGAGGTATAGCCCATGATAGAACCAAATTTGCATTAAATATTTCATCTGAAAATGGTATAGAGTTAACACCTATGTTTAAATCAAATTATGAACAAAAAGAAACCATATTTTAAAAATTTTTTTTATTGTTTTATTAAATCTTTAATTATTTTCAGATATTTTTCTGCATACTTTTTAGCTGTTTCTTTGTTTTTTGATTCAGAATAGACTCTGAACATTGGTTCTGTTCCAGAAGGACGAACTAAAACCCAGCCATTCTCTAAAAAAAGTTTAACACCATCCGTATCATCAATTTTTAAGATATCATCATATTTTTTTGTTAAATTTTTTATTTGGTTCATAACCTTGTTTTTTTTATCATTAGGACAAGATGTTTTTGTTTTAATCAGATAATATACTGATATTTCTTCAACTAGTTGTTTTAAAGATTTTTTTTCTTCTGCCATTATCTCCATGATTTTAGCAATTGTCATAGCTGAATCTCTTGAATGTTGCAGCTCAGGGAATATTAAACCACCGTTTTCTTCTCCACCAAAAACAGCATGGTTTTCCACCATGACTTTAGCTACAGTCGGTGAACCAACTTTTGTAGTAATTATTTTCCCATGGTTTTCTTTTATTATTTCTTCAAAACAGCTAGATGTTGTAACCGGTGTAACCGCTATATCATCTTTTTTTACTATGTATTTACCTGCTATAGAAAGTGTTTTGTCTCCCCATATGTAGCTGCCTTTGTTATCAATAAAGATTGCACGGTCAGCATCACCATCTTGAGCTACACCAAAATCAGCTTTTTCTTCTACTACTTTCTTTATTAGTTCTTCAAGGTTTTCAGGTAAAGGTTCTGATTTTCTACCTGGGAAACTACCATCAGGTTTACAGAATAATTCTACTATGTTACAACCAAGTTTTTTAAGGAGTTTTGGTGTAGCAAGACCACCGGCGCCATTCCCGCAGTCTAATACTACTTTATAGTTCATATCTTTGATTAATTCAATATTTATGTTTTCTAAAATTCCTTTAATATATAGCTGTATAGATTCATCTTTTTGTTTTACTTGTCCAACTGTTTTCCAATCTACAAGATTAAAATTTTTGTTAAAATAAATTTTTTCAATTTTTTCTTCAATTTCTTTAGTGAATTCTCTTCCATCAGATGTTACTCCTTTTATACCATTGAATTCTGGCGGGTTATGAGATGCAGTTATTATGATTCCTGAATCTATATCATTCTTTTTTACATAGTATTGTAGACAAGGTGTAGGAACGATTCCTAAATCAAGTACTTGACATCCAGTGGATGTTAAACCTGCTGATACTGAGTTTTTAAGCATATCTTTTGAAAAACGAGCATCGGTACCAATGGCTACATTTGGTTTATCGATTTTGTTTTTTAAATATGTTCCAAGTGATTTACCTATGTTTAAAGCTAAATCTGTGTTCATATCTTGGTTTACTATTCCTCTTATACCATTGGTTCCAAATAATTTAGTCATAAAATCTTTTCAATCCATCTGGTTTTTTATTTCATCTGGTTTATTTTTTCCTCAGTTATTTGTTTAAATTTTTTTGAGATTTTTTCAACAGTTTCTTTGTTGTCAGCTTCAGAGGTTACTCTTAGTATCGGGCTTGTATTTGATGCACGAATAAGTACCCATCCGTTTTCTAAATCAACTCTTATTCCATCAAGGGTGTTTACATCTTCATATTTATCTGAAAGATCTTTTTTTAAGTTTTCTATAACCTCAAATTTTAGTTGATCAGAACATTCGATCTCAAGTTTTTTTACAGGGTAACTTGGAATATTTGATTTTAATGTATATAATTCCTTATCTGTATCTGAAAGGATTTCAGCTATTTTTAAAGGAACGACTAATGCGTCATCAAATAAAAAATAATCCGGTAGGATTATATGTCCTGAGGATTCAACACCTAGTAATGCTTTTTCTTTTTTTGCATGAAGTGTTAGAAAAGTATGGCCAACCTGTATTCTTTTTATTTTAAAACCAAGTGGTATGAGTTGTTCATCTAAAATCTTTGAACATTCAACATTTGCAATAACTGTTCCAGTTTTTCCATTAAAACCATGTTTTCCAAGGATTACACCAGTTTCATCAGAGGAGAGAATGTTTCCCTGGTTGTCAACAATTACTGATCGATCTCCGTCTCCATCGAATGCTACACCGAAATCACATTTTTTGTTTTTAACTGTGTCTGCCAACACAGAAAGATTTTCTGGTTTAGGATCCGATGGACGATCTGAAAAGGCAGGGTTGGGTTCACAGAATACTGGTACTACTTCAACACCAATTTTTTTTAAAACCCGTGGTGCAGAGAGGGTCATAGCTCCCCCTCCGCAGTCCACTGCAACTTTTATCTTTTTTTTAATAAAAAATTTTTCTTTTAGATATTCTGAATATTTGTCAGAAGGAGTTGGAGGGTTTATTCTACCTGTTTTTTTGAAATCAACGATTTCCAAACTATTGTTAAATGTATAATCACGTATTTTTTGTAGTTCTTCTTCAGGTAAACCTACTCCGTCACCATAATAAAATTTTAATCCATTCCATTCAGCAGGTAGATGACTAGCTGTTACAAATGCTATAAGATTTTTTTTCTGGTTCCATCCGGAGAAAAGTGTTTCACCAAATGAGGTTGTTCCTGTATAAAAAACATTGATTCCGCTTGCAGAGACACCAGCCATAAAAGCGTTAACGAGAGGATAACTAGAAAGTCTTATATCATTACCGACTGCCATGTTGTTTCCTTTAAGATTTTCTTTTACATATTTACCTGCGGATAGTCCTATTTTGTAAAAAATTTCTGGATCTATATCTTTACCGTATATCCCTCGGATATCATATGCTCTGAAAATATATTTAGAAATAGTTTTATCTGTCATAATATCTTATCACTAAACATAGATATATTATAAAAAAATAATTGAAAAAAAAGAATTTTTTTTATCCGCCGATTACGTTTCCTATTTGTTTATCCGGGTATCCTTCTGGTTTAGGTTGAGTCCACACTGGTTTATTATCAAGATTTGTCTCAGGTTCCACTTTTTCATTGTCTCCAACTACTGAGTTTTTAATATTACATGAATCCCCGATTTTGCAGTTTTCACCAATAACTGAGTTTTCTATGACAATGTTTTTTCCGATTTCTGCATTATCATAGATTATAACACCATCAAGTTTACTGTCTTCTTTTATTAGAATATTTGATCCAAGGCAACATTTGTTAATTTCTCCGTTTATTTTGTTGTTTTCACCTTCGTAGTTCTCGAGGTTTTTTTTATCCATTAAAAACTTGTGAACTTTTAGATAACTACTGATTCGACCGATATCCATCCAATGGCCTGTGAATTGATAGCCGTAAAATGCATCAGTGTCCTTTATTATTCTTGGAAAAATTTCTTTCTCCATCGATATTAGTTTTCCTGGTTGTATATAATCAAGTATTTTTGGTTCAATAATATAGGCGCCAGCGTTTATCAAATCTGATGGTGCATCCTCCGGTTTTGGTTTTTCAACAAAACCAGTTATTTTCCCATCATTTTCAACATCTGCCACACCAAACTCTTCAACATTATCAACTGGCCAAAGAGAAATTGTAGCATTTGCTTGTTTATCCTTGTGGAAATCAAGCATTTTTTTAAGATCTAATGAACAAATAATATCGCTGTTTAAAACAAAAAAAGTACCGGTTATGTGTTCCTCAGCAAATTTTACAGCTCCACCCGTCCCAAGAGGTTCGGGTTCATCATTTACAATTATTTTTTTATCAAAATTTCTCTCATCAAGATATTCTTCTATCTGTTTTTTTCTATAGTTAACAGCAAGTATTACTTTATCAACCTGTTCTGGTAGCGACTCTATAAGATAAGAGATCATTGGTTTGTTTAATATTGGTAACAAGGGTTTGGCTCTACTATAAGTTAAAGGTCTTAGTCTAGTTCCAAATCCTCCGGCTAAAATTATTGCTTCCATATTTTTTCATCTATCCCTAAAAAACATTATTTTTTTATGTTTTGTGAAAAAATATTCGTTAATAAGTTTTACTCTATTATGAATCATAAATAGATAAAATAATAGTTTTTTTTAATATAGAAAGGCTTATAAATCAATAAATATGTACATATGGTCTGGTAATCATGGAAGACAAAAAACTTGATAAAAAAGAGGACGTAAGTATGATGTTCCTTGAGGATGATATTGTCTTTGAAAATGATGATGAACTAGCGTTACATATTTATCAACGTTTTAATATCTGTAGAGATACACTTGAAGATATGCCTGCTTTTGAAAAACATTTGAACTGTTTGTTTAATCTTAAAGAAGAAAAATAATATAACAATATCTACTTACGAATATATGAATTTTTCTTCGAAATACATATAAAAGTGAGTTTTATTCTTTGATTCCATAAGGGTGGTTTTTTTATGGTAGATGTCACAAGGTTATATTCTGATAGGGCTGGAAAAATGAAAAAATCAGTGATTCGGGAGTTACTTAAAGTAACTCAGGATCCTGAAATTATTTCATTTGCTGGTGGTCTTCCTAATTCTAAAACTTTTCCTGTTGAGGATTTGCAAGATATTGTATCTTCTGTTTTATCTAAAAATGGTAAAAAAGCTTTGCAATATGGTACAACGCAGGGTGTTACAGAGCTTAGAGAGGTTCTTGCGGAGAGAGCAAGAAAAGAAGGTATAGATGCTGATGAGGATGATATTATTATCACGAGTGGTTCGCAGCAGGCTTTAGATACTATTGGTAAAGTTTTTTTGAATCCTGGTGATACTGCTCTTGTTGGACTGCCAACGTATCTTGGTGCGGTTAATGCTTTTAGAAGTTATGAAAGTAATTTAGAGGGTATACCTTTAGATGAAGAAGGTATGCGTGTAGATCTTTTAGAGGATAGAATTAAGGAGCTTTTAAAGGAGGATATAACTCCTAAGTTTGTATATGTAGTTCCCACTTTTCAGAATCCTGCAGGAGTTGTAATGCCTGAGAAGAAACGGAAGAAATTGATAGATATTGCTCATGAGTATGATCTTGTGATTGTTGAGGATGATCCTTATGGTAATCTTCGTTATGATATTGACCATGTTAAACCTGTAAAGGCTTTTGATGATGAAGGAAGAGTTATTTATCTTTCTACTTTTTCAAAGATTCTAGCTCCTGGTTTTAGATTGGCTTGGGCTATTGGTCCTGAAGAAATTAAAAGAAAAATGATTATTTGTAAACAGGCTTTGGATCTTTGTACTAATACATTTACTCAATATATTGCTAATGAGTTTATGAGAAGTGGTTCATTGGATCTTCATATTATGAAGATATGTGAGATGTATAAACCAAAAAGAGATACTATGATTGATGCTATGAAAACACATTTTCCGGAGGGTTATATTTGTCATAAACCAAAAGGAGGTATGTTTGCATGGGTTACATTGCCTTTTGATGGTATAGATACAGAAACTATGTTTCTTGATTCTATTAAAGAAAATGTTGCTTATGTTCATGGTAAAGCATTCCATGTTGATGGTGGTGGTGGTCAGTCTATGCGTTTAAATTTTTCTTATTCAACTAATGAACAAATAAATACAGGTATAGAAAACTTAAGTCGGGTTATCAACAAAAAAATTAAAAAAAAAAGAAGTGATAACATAGTTTAAAAAAAAAATTTAGTGTGTAAATAAAAATGAAAGGTTTCAGAGGACTAATATTTTCAGTGTTAGTAGTTTTTCTTTTATTATCTTTTATGTTTCTTTATTGGTATATAAAGAATGATACAGTTGATGAAGATTTTTATTTTGATTTTAATGAAAAAGATCTGATTGTTTTTAATGATGAGGGTTTTCCTAGTGTAAAATTTAGTTTTAGTTGTTCAAATTTTGTTAAAATAAAAATCGTTGATTCTAATTCAGATGTTGTAGATATAGATTATTTTTTAGGTGGAGATGATAAAGAAGCTGTTATGCGTTTAGGTGAGTATAGAAAAACAATAATAGATAATAGTTTTAGTATAGATTTTTATGATGTTTCTAATAAACATATTGAATCCGAGGAAATAACTTTTAAAAAAGGAAATCTTGATGTTTCTTCTGATCAAGTATACATTTGGAATAAATCATTTTCTGAAAAATATATTATGGGTTTGCGTTTAGAGTTAGAAAATAATGGTGAGTTACCGGTTTATCCTAATAAAATCCAGTTGAATAATGATTCTATATATGTTCAGGGTGTATCTTTACCAGATGTTGTAGAATCTTCTGAGAAGACCTCTGTTGATTTTATATTTTTTGAAGAGATCACCGAGGATTTCAATGTTTTTAACGTTAGTATCTTTAACTCTGATGATAATCTTTTAGTTTCTGATTTTTTGAATGATTCTCTTTTTTTAGAGGTTGATGAAAAAGTTTTTACTAATTTTAGTTGTAATGAATCTGTTTTATCTCTTCCATATCCTGTTTTTCTTTATGATTATTACAAAAACCTTGATAGAATTAAAAATGATGATTATAGTGTTTATGTTTTAGATATTTATGATGATGATTTTATAGGTTTGATTTCTGAATTAATTGTTGAATGTTACTCTGAAGATTTTTATTCAGCTTCTGATGAGGATAAAATAAATCATATTGCTTCTTTTGTTCAACATATTCCTTATACTTCAGATTTTAATGAAACTGGTTTGGAGGAATATCCTAAATATCCTATTGAAACCCTTTTTGATAATGTTTGTGGAGGAGGGGATTGTGAAGATAAAGCAATACTGACCTCTAGTATTCTTTATTGTTTAGGTTACAATGTTACCTTGATAAAATTTCCTAATCATCTGGGTTTGGGTGTAGAACTAGAAAAAAATGCTGTTCCTGATAAAGATTATTTTGTTTCAAATTATTATTATTTAGAAACATCAAGTACTGGTACAAATGGTTTTAAATTGGGTGATATTCCTGCTAATTATACTTCATCATCTGTTGACAATCTTTTTGAAATTTTTCCTCGTTATGTAATTAATCATTTTTGGAAAGAAAACAGTTTAACTGTTTTTAAAAATTCACCACTTGGTCATCTTGTCAAAGTATCTTTAATTATTGAAAACCTTGGGCTTTCCTCTGCTGAGGATATACAGATACGTGGGATAATATATGATAATGATAGTTTTTTTGAGGATTATATAGGTTCGAATTATGATACAGAATATATTTCATATTTAGCAGCAGGTGATAAAAAAGAAATTAATTTAATAGTTGAAATTGAGCCGGGTAATCATTGGTATTTTAAAACAGAAATCCTTGTCGAGGGTTCTATTAAGGATTCTAAAGAATCTGAACGGACTTTTTCGATATAAATTGATGTAAACATTTATTTACTTTGAACTGCTTTTTTATTAGTTGTTTGGGTGTAGGTGGACGGCTAACGGCGGAATTCGCTGAGGAAAGTCCCCTCTCACTCTGGATCGGGAAACCAAAATAAATTTGGTAAAGGCGGGAGTCTTTGCAGAGACGCAGAAACGACACAGTCTATTTGATTATGCAATGATGCAAGTTTAAGTTGCTGAGGTCTCAGTAGGAATTGATGAAACGTGTCAATCTGCTCCTGGAGCAAGTCTAAAACGTAGGATCAGTTATCCAGACTGCCTACAGGTAAGACGCATTAGTAGAATGCCGTTTAAAACAGAAAGGGGCTTACGGCCTACACCCAACA
>CAYLLH010000055.1:0-4028 GCA_964384785.1 uncultured Thermoplasmatales archaeon
TATAACCAGCCTGATCAGATCCTAAAGACCTGGCAACAAATTTTCTATTCGATTTCATTTCTTTTACACCTTTTACGGTTTTTACAAAAATGGGTTTGACACTCATTATATATAAACGTGACACGCCTCACAACATAACATATCAATGTTATATCATAACCTTCTCCTTATGGCCAATAATAATGATACTAAAGTATCACTTTCAGATATGGAGAAAAATTTACATTTTTTTTGTTTTTTTGGATTTGAAATATAATTATTACATAGAATACATAGTATATAATGCTAAAATGATTAATATGGGACGAAAAAAATTAATCTGAACCCAATTCAGAGATCCGTTCGTTAACATATGACCTTAACAACCAATCCTTTTTAGATTCCAACTGATAAAACATTTTACGATACCATGGCAAAGACAAATAAGCATTTTGTTTAGATAAAAAACCAACCTGATCCTGCAAAAAACCAACCTGATCCCGCAAAAAAGAGATCTGATCATTCAAAGATACAATAAGATCCTGATCGTATACGTTTGTAAACAACCGCTTATTTGGTTAATCGCCACCAGGACCACCTGGAAGTTTTTTATAATCCTGCTTAGCCATACTAAAAACCCCCAGAATCGTATTGTGCTTGTTTTTCTAATTGGTTAAGGTATTCTATCGCCTGTTGGTGCTTTCGCCTGTTCTCAATGCTGTTAACATGGTTAACTGGTTTATTATGCTGATAATTCAAATACATGATGATAGCACGCTGCAAGTTCTCCGATTTCGTGCCAGGCAGCCGATCAAACAATTTATACAAATTATCCTCAACCTTACAACCTAAAACCTTAGTCATAATTATTTCACTCCCAAATTCCTTAAAACTTCATCTAAAGAATTTATGGACTCAATCAAGTGTAATGCTTTCAAATAATCATAAGCAGTCCTTTCAGAACATTTCAAAAAATCTTTAATGGAATCAATAGTAATTGATCGAATCGACTTAATCTCTTCTTTCAACTCGTCAATAGTAAAAATGGTCCTTTTTTCTTGATACCTATCCATATTCAATAGTAATTTAAAAGTTCTATCTTTTTTGTCATCACTTGACAAAATATGCTTACTCATTCAGATACCTCCAATTTTTTGCCGAAGTTGGTGAAGAAGTTGACGAATCTCCACTTAAAAAATCATTAAGATCACTATCTTCCTTACACCAACGAGAAACACGCACCGGATGCAGATACCTATATTCATTCCAATACTGCAAAGAAAACTTATCTTTAGGTCTTCCTCGTTCAATCCAATAATGATAAAAACATAAATTTTGTTTTTTGAAGGTTCTATCATGATCTATATTGCATTTTTTACAAACCATTTATAAACAACTCCCAAAATTGAATAATTTTCAAAAAAACAAGGTTGAACCCTGAACAGTAAATTTTCTCCCGTTGAAAGTCAAAAGTGTTCAGGGTTTGCAGGGTTGGTCGATAGTTCTTATAATGAATACTATACTGTACGCGCTTACCCGCGTGTAAGACTAATTCATTTAAAGAACTATCCAGTAACCCTGCAAACCCTGAACAGTTCAGAAAAATCCCTCCTGTTGAGAGGGGTGTTCAGGGTTGCTTGTTTTTTCCTCGCTTTTTTCGTTTTTTTGCCATTCGATGTAATTATAAACTTGTTCCAATTTCCCCGCAATACGTTTTCTTCCAGGTTTCATACTTGGCAGATGCATCTGCAAATCCTGCGTAAACATATTTTTTGGTGTCACTGGTAAATCATTATCTTTGCACCATATCGCAAATTGTCTGTAAACTTCATTTTTTTCAATATACTTCGTTGTATTTGTGGTAATATACTTTTGAGCAAAAGAAAAAACAGGATCACTCAAGGTTTTGTATTGTTCGCGTATCTCTTCAACGGTTTTTTCATATGTAAACTCATTATTTTTTAATAACCGCATGAGTCCTTCAATAGCCCAGTTAAACAATCCGCTAAGTTCCTTTGGTGTGCATATCTTATCTAAAATATGTGGATCACATTTCTTTCCATCAAACGTATGTGGAAAATTTATCAATATCCATCTACGATAAAACGCGTAACTATCATCATTTGTTTTTGGAAGTGTGTTTGCTGAAAATAGCATTTTTGCATAATTCTTAAATTCAAAACTATCCATGAATTTTTTTTCAGCATCGAGATAGTCACCACCGGTTAACCCTTTGAATGGTCCAGTGGTTGATAACGCGCTATCACTGATGTCTGCGGCAGCATTAAGTAATTTTCCAAAGAGTTTAGCACGTGAGAATTTATCATAGGTTAATTGTTGTAATTCTTTGTTTGCTATGTTTTTCCTTCCGAGAAAATTCGTAATCAAGTTTATAACGGTGCTTTTCCCATTTTTCCCAGCGCCGAGAAACATAAATGCTTTATGTAATGGGTAATCTCGATAAAGGCAGTAACCTATGAATTCTTGTATACAGGAAATGTTTTTTTCTTCTATTACTTCTCCTAAGATTTTTTTTATGTTAGGACAATCTGCTTCAGGATCGTATTCTACGGGTATTTCATTGATAAAAAGATGTTTTGGGTTATGTGGAATTAATTGTTTTTTCCGTAGATCATAAATCCCATTTTTTAGGTTTACAAGATGTTTTTGTACATTAAAATCAGTTCGATCAACATAATGTTTATCTCGGATGTAGTCTACAACTTCGTTTTTCCCGTGTTTGCTTGTGAGTTCATCCATGTAGTCTTCGGCTAGGCTTCGTATGATGTTTTCTCCTAATACATGATATTTACCGCTTTTGTAGTAATATATTTCTTTGGTATCGTTGATTGTTATGAAGTTAAAATCGTATTCATTAAGGATAAGGTCTCCAAGATTAGGATATTTCACTCCAGTTCTCACATAATATTTTTCTTTGGTATCTGGATTTGTTTTTTCACTGTATTTAAAAATCTTATATTTTTTGGCTAGTTCTCGTTTCAGTTTCTTGTTGCCATATGGGCATTGATCTATACTTTCATATGGGCATAATTGCGCTTGATCTATCCAGAATTCGCAGCCATACCGTTTTGCTTCTGGTTGATATGCACCGTTGACTGCTTGTTCTACTATACTATTTTCATGTGATGGCACGCATTTTTCCATGTTAAATTTTTTAATGCGCTGCATCGCCATTTCTTTGGGTATTTTGTTAAAATAAAATGCTGAGGCTATTCCATAGATTGTATAGTATCTCATGGGGGGTTTGGTGACTTGTTTTAATGCTGCTTCAACACATGCAGGATACCCTGTTCTAGGCGCATTGGTAGAGATATCTCCACTTGAGAAATTTTTAGGTTTCGTTTCTTGAATATTCCATGCTTTACCTATTTTTGATTTTAACCCTTGGAAAATATTTTTTACATCTGTTTTTTGAATTTCGGGCAGGTCCTTTTTGTCTTTGTTATTATAGAAATGATATGTTTTTCCATTTGGATGTATGCTTGGTGGCGCGGCTACGTATCCTCGGTTTGCTCGGTATTCAATCTTGTATTTTAAGGGTTTTTTAATTCCGCCAGGGTTGCTATGATGTTTGAAATATAAATGCCATCCTTTCCCTGTTTTAACTACCCAGATGCCTTTGTCAAACATGAGATTTAATCGCAAATCAACGAGTTCAGGGATTTTTGCATCATCGATGTCGATGACAACCAAATTATCGCTAACTTTACCACAAATTACACCTATATTCTTGAAGAGTCCTTGATTGATCCATTCTTGTATTTCTTCTTTGGTTGGTCTTCGTTGATGATATGTTTTCCAACTGTCAAGACTGGGTGCTTTTGGATCATTTCTTTTGTTAACTCCTAGAGGGATTATACTAAATCCTTGATTGTAATAAAACCAAATATACGAGTCAAGGTCCTGGGAATCACATGTATTCATACACGTAAACCTCCTTAGGCTGAAAACATCCGCAAACTGTTGCATCGGTGAAGCATCGCCACCATAAACCTAAGATACAAACTCCTTTTTTACAGTAAATGCAA
>CAYLLH010000056.1:0-2239 GCA_964384785.1 uncultured Thermoplasmatales archaeon
TCCTACATGTGTAATTATTAAACATGCAACACCCTGCGGTATAGCGTCATCCAAAAAACTTGTGCAGGCTTGGAAAGATGCGTTTTCAACAGATACATACTCGCCCTTTGGAGGAATAGTTTCTTTTAACAGAAAACTTGATAAAGAAACCGCTGAAGAACTGTCAAATTTGTTCCTGGAGGTGGTTGTTGCACCTGATTTCAGCAAAGAAGCAATAAACATTTTTAGTAAAAAGAAAAATCTTCGTCTTTTAAAACTTGAGGGCTTGGATAAAAAAATAAAGCGGAAAGGAATAATTTTTAGAAGTGTAGTTGGTGGTGTTCTTTCTCAAGAAAGAGATGTAACTATGACTCCAAAAAAAGAATGGAAAATTGTTACCAAAAAAAAGCCAACTGAGAAACAACTAAAATCAATGGAGTTTGCTGTTAAATGTGTGAAACATGTAAAATCAAATTCAGTAGTATTTGTTAAAGACCTTCAAACTGTTGGAATAGGCGGTGGTCAAACAGCACGAGTAGATGCAGCATGGATAGCAACACATAAAGGAAAAGATAACATCAAAGGATCAACATTGGCTAGTGATGCATTTTTCCCATTTCGTGATGCAGTAGACTTGGCAGCTGAGGCAGGTGTAGAAGCAATAATTCAACCTGGTGGAAGCATAAGAGATGAGGAAGTTATAGAGGCTGCTAATGAACATGATATAGCAATGGTCTTCTCGGGTCAACGATATTTCAGACATTAAAAAATTTATTTTTTTCTTATTTTATTTACTTATATTTCATATTAATAAATTTTATGTTAATAAAAAAAGTATAAAATAAAAAAAATGTTGTATAAACAATTAATAAAATCTTATTTTTTAGAAACACTTAAATAAGATAAAAATATTTACAAAAATAAATAAATGGGGCGATATATAATGAAAAAAATAATCCTATTAGGAGTAATATTAACAGCCTTTTTGATGATAGCAACTCCGACTTTATCTGCAACAAACATACAAGTTACAGAAAAGTCAGTTAAAAAAGAAATAGAAAAAACAGAAGAAATTGAAACAAAATCTTCAATAGATCTAACCGTAATAGAAAAACAATTAACCGGTGAACTCGATGAACTGGAACAAAAAATAAAAAACATAGATTTCACCATTAGAACATTCGTGATAAGAATGTTAGGTCTAGCATACGCAGGACTTGGAGCCGTCCTAACAGTAATGGTTTTCTTAGACCCAACAATTTATCTTGGAATGATCGGAATTACTTCTGCAATATTTGGAGTAATGATGGCTCTAATGAATTGGTTAACGGGCGATAACATACTCAAAGCATTTGTAGATGGTGCCAAAGGAACCGTAGGAGCATTTACACTATACTTATTATCTGGTTTAATAGCAGTGAGAATGGGATTATACATGTTCATCCGTGGACAGTTCCCAGACGAAACTACATCATTCCCATTAATAGACTTTATAGTAAATTTAATGGCTCCTGATGTAGCAATATAAAACAAAAAACTCAACACTTTTTTCTTTTTTTTTTGAACGAATAATCTTTAAACCATACCCTATTACACCTTGTTTTGTAAAACATGCAATTTATAATAAAAAAAAGAGATGAACTTGCAAGAATAGGCTTATTAAAAATAGAAAAAAACAAAATAAAAACACCAAACATAATATATCCAAAAATAAAGGATATTAAAACACCTGATTTTTCTGAAATATTACTCTCTAAGAAAAAAAACCCTCAAAAAACAACACTAAAAGTAAACAGAAATTTTTCTAAAATAAAACAAAAAGACTCAGAACCCTTTTCAATAAAAAATTATTTTTTTTACACAAAAGATTCCCCGAGAGAACTACACATAGAAAACCTAAAAAAAATAAATAACAACCAAGATATCATCCTTATACCACCTAAAAAAGAAATAATAAGTGAATATACAAAAAATAAAAACTCAAAATTTTTTATAATAACAAATTCTTCTCAACTTTTTCAACAACCAAAAAAATTTGTAGATTTTATTTTCAAACTAAAAGAAAAAATCAATTATGAAAAAAACATATATCTACCAGCCATAGCAGAACCACAAAACATGGCATTATTAACCTATCTTGGAATAGATTTTTTTGATACCATACAAGCAATCATTGCTGCTAGAAACAAACAACTATTTTTTCCAAATGGAAAATATAATCTAAAAGAATTTGATGAAATACCTTGCAATTGTCCTATCT
>CAYLLH010000057.1:0-5028 GCA_964384785.1 uncultured Thermoplasmatales archaeon
GGAACAAATTTTTTAACTTTCACAGATTTTGGTTCATCATATTTACGCATAGCGTACATATCATTTTTAGAAGATGTGATATGCGATTCAAGATCATATGCTGAACGATCAGCAATACCAACACATTCCACCCATCCAAAACGCTCACTAAAAAGTTCTGCATCCCAGCATTCCTGAGCATAATGAGCAAGTTCATCATCAGCATGTTTACGGAATCTAAGTTTTTTAGGATCAACCCCTATAGAAAGGAGAAAATCATTTGTTAAAAACATGTAATATGCTAATGCTTCATTATTAACAAAACCCTTCTCGACTGCATCTTTATAAGAAATATCTATTTCTTTATCATTGTCAAATAAATGAATTTTTTCGTTTTTTATTTTGTCAAAACCACTATGTTTTTTATTATCTGGATCAAAAAAGATTTCAGCTTCAGCCATGTTAAACTCTCGAAGGCGTATTATTCCCTGACGTGGTGAAACCTCATTACGAAATCCTTTACCAATCTGAATTACTCCAAAAGGTAGTTTTTCACGGGCGAAACGATACAATAGATGAAAATTAGTAAAAATCCCTTGAGCGGTTTCAGGACGTAAGAATGCATCACGGCAGTTTCCAATGCCTATCTTGGTTTGAAACATAAGATTAACTGGATAAGCATCCTTTAAAACATTTCCACAATTTGGACATTTAACCAAATTTTTTTCTAATGCTTCATCAACACTAAGATTTTCTTCTATTATTCCTTCGACTTTAAAAGATTCATTACATTGTTTGCAGTCTACTGTAAGATCAGTGAACTCATCAACATGACCAGATGCTTTTAAAACCTCAAAAAGTGTAACATTAGCAGATTGAATCTCGATGCAGTTATCCCTGTATTTGTAGTATTGTTTCCAAAGGTTTTCAATGTTTTCTTTAAGTCGAGAACCAAGTGGTCCATAATCATAAAAACCAGCGACACCTCCATATATTTCAAAAGAAGGATAAATAAAACCCCGTCTTTTAGCAAGAGTCATTATTTTTTCAAAGACATCCTGAGGCATAAAACCGGTTTTTCTCCCTAAAAACTTTTAAATTTTTTTTATATTAAGCATTTCATAAGATCAATATCTGTTATCATTCCAAGTAGACGATTTTCAGCGTTAACTACAGGTAGCTGCTCAACTTTTTTCTTAATAATCTTTTCAGCTACATCACAAACCTTGCTATGCTCAAAAGTTTTGACAACATCAGCAATCATTACTTCATCAACTGTTATATCTGGAAACTCTAGTTCTGAAGTGGAATGATACATACGAACGGTATCACGTATTCCTTCCCAAGTCCATTGATCTTCATCCTCACCAAGTCCCATGTTTGATGTTGTTATTCCTTCTTTTACAGAACTATGTTTAAAAACATCACCATCACTAACTATACCTATTAGTTTAAGATCGTCATCTAAAACAGGTAAAGCATTCTCATGGGTGACATTTATAATTTCCATTACAACATTTATTGGTGTTTTTTTATACACTGGAATAGCTCGAGATGTATAAAAATCTTCAACACTGATATCTTTTTCTTTTAAGATTTTTTTTATTATATCAGTTGGGCTAATGATTCCAACAAGGTTTTTTCGGCTGTTAAGAACCGGTAGTCCATGAATCTTATACTTGTAAAGCATTTCAGCTGCTTTTTTGATATCTTCATCTTTATCAATATACAAAAAATCTTTACTCATAACCAATGCTAATTGATCTTCATCAGGGTTACGAAAAATGTCACTTCGAGTTAATACTCCAACAACTTTTTTGGTATCCTCTTTAAGAATAGGAATACCTGAGACATCATGTTCAGCTAAAATTTTCAAAGCTTCTTTAACTGTTCCAGGTACATATCCGACTATCAACTCTTCTGACATTACATCTTCAACTTTCACTTTTTCATCCCTCAAACTTTTTTTTTCACACCGTTTTTGGATTATATAAAACACTTAGATTTTTTTCATCCAAAACCACAAAATCGGTTGATGAGTTGACACCAAGAATATTGGGACTGTGATTTAAAGCTTTCCTTGGAGTAAAAACAACCATGTTTAAAAGCTCTTCTAAGGAAAAAACATTGGTTTTTTTCTTAACATATTTTATTTCATTAAGAACACTAGGGTTGTTAAGCATGCAGTTATCTGAACCTATACAAAGCTTTAAACCAATTTTTTTAAGAAGATTATAATCATGTTTAAGACCAAAAAAATTATTGGAACGCGGACACAGAACTAAAGGGATATTGTTTTCTTTAACACGTGTAAGATCTGATTCTGTTGCTTTGTTCATATGTACCAAAAAATCTGGTTTAAGATCAAGTACTGAATCGATATCTTCTCTTATTCTTTCACTAGCATGTAAAGCAAATATTTTATTCTTTTTTTTTACATGTTTCGCGATTTTTATTATTTCAGAATAACTCCAATCGGATATACTACTCAGACCTATTCCATCAGAGTGTCTGAGTAATAAATCAATTTCGTTTTTGTAATAAAACATTTCATCAGGACGGGAAAGAATAACAGAGGAAATATGTTTATTCATATCTATAGCGGTTTTAAGCTCGCTTATTCCCATAATTCCGTTTTCTCTAAAATCACAAAAAACGTTTACGCCATTTTGTATCATGAAATTTATTGATTTTTCCATGCCTTCCACGATTTTATGCTGAGGTGTTTTTTTTAACATTTGATGTTTAAGTCCATTTGGTGGTGCTACAAGTTTTTCAACATCTTTTGGAAGTTTTATGTTTTTATGTTTGATAAAGGAATCACCAATGTGAGTGTGCATGTTTACAAAACATGGAATAATAATGCCTTTTGATATTGGTTTTTTTGGTGGTTTACCTTTTCCTTTTTCAACAATTATTTTTTTGTTAAAACCAAGGTATCCTTCTTTGAATCCATTTTTTTTTAAAATTTTTCCGCTAACATATTCCATTTTTTTTGTATTTAGTAAAATGTTTTAATGTTGTTTAAAGATTCTTGATTTACAATAATATGATTACACATTGCTTTTTTTCCATAACCTTTATTAGATATTTTTTGGATTCCCCTGGTTAATCAAGTTTTATAAAAAAAGGGGAGTATAACTAGATTATGTTATCCAAAACAATAGGTCAAATTTTAGATGAAACTGCTGAAAAATTTCCAGATACTGATGCATTAGTGTATGTCAACAGAAATCTTAGATATAATTACAAGGAGTTTAATGAAAAAGTCGACCGGTTTGCTAAAGGGTTGATGGCTCTTGGAATTAAAAAAGGAGATCATATAGCGGTTTGGGCTTATAATGTTCCAGAATGGGTTTTTTTGCAGTTTGCTAGTGCTAAAATTGGTGCGGTGCTTGTTACAGTTAATACTTATTATAAATCAAATGAATTATCATATCTTCTTAAACAATCTGATGCAACAACACTGTTTCTTGTACAGGGTTTCAAAGATGTTGATTATGTTGATGTTGTAAACAAAGTCCTGCCTGATCTTAAAGATCATAAACCATGTGAATATGAAAATAAGGATTTTCCATATCTAAAAAATATTGTTTTTATTGGTGATAAAACTCCTGAGGGTATGCTTGATTTTGATGAGATCGAAAAAATGTCTGATAAAGTATCTGATGAAGAGTACAGTAAAAGACAGGATGTTCTTGATCCAGATGATACTATTAATATGCAGTATACTAGTGGGACAACAGGTTTTCCTAAGGGTGTTATGCTTACTCATAAAAACATAGTGAATAATGCTTATTATGTTGGAGAAGTAATGGATATGTCTGAAAAAGATCGGTTGTGTATTCCTGTTCCGTTTTTCCATTGTTTCGGATGTGTATTGTCTACTTTGAACTGTGTTACACATGGATCTACTATGGTTCCTATTGAGGTTTTTAAACCTGATAAGGTTCTCGAAGCTATTGAGAAAGAAAAATGTACTGGTGTTCAAGGTGTTCCAACTATGTTTATCGCTGAACTTCAACATCCTGATTTTGATAAATATGATCTATCTTCTTTGCGTACTGGTATAATGGCTGGTTCATCCTGTCCAATTGAGGTTATGAACAAGGCGATGGATAAGATGAATCTTAAAGAAATAACGATTGCTTATGGGCTTACTGAGGCATCACCTGTTATTACTCAGACACGGCGTGATGACCCTGTTAAGAAACGTGTTGAGACTGTGGGAAAAGTGCTTCCTGGTGTTGAAGCAAAAATTATTGAACCAGCTACAGGTGAAGAACTTCCACCGGATGAACCTGGTGAACTTGTAGCTAGAGGTTATAACATTATGAAGGGTTATTATAAGATGCCTGATAAAACCGAGGAATCAATTGAGGATGGATGGTTGCATACAAAAGATTTGGCGACAATGGATGAAGATGGTTATTTTAGTATAATGGGTCGTACTGATGATATGATTATTCGTGGTGGAGAAAATGTTTATCCTCGAGAAATCGAAGAATTCTTGTATACCAATGATAAAATTCAGGATGTCGCAGTGGTAGGAGTACCCTCTGAGAAATATGGTGAGGAAGTCTGTGCTTTTATCCAGCTTAGAAAGGGTAAGGATTCTTCTGAGGATGAGATAAAAGAATTTTGTAAGGATAATATTTCTCGTTTTAAGATTCCGAAATATATTATTTTTACTGAAGAGTTTCCGATGACGGCTAGTGGTAAGATTCGTAAAATTGATCTTAGAGATGTTGCTAAGGAAAGACTTGGTTTATAACTTATTTTTTTTTAATAAGTTTAAAATATCCCTTTTCTATTCTTTTAATCAGATATTCTGGTGGAGGTTGAATTTAGTTTTATGAAAAAAGATTTTGAAGAAGGCGAGATTAAGATCACCGTCGATTATAACAAATGTACTGGTGCTGGTGAATGTGTTACCGCGTGTCCGGTTGAAATTTTTTCTCTTAAGGATGGTAAAGCTGTTTGTGATAATGTGGGTGAGTGTATTGAGTGTTGTGCTTGTGTTAATGCTTGTCCTAATGATGCTATAGA
>CAYLLH010000058.1:0-47876 GCA_964384785.1 uncultured Thermoplasmatales archaeon
AAAAGAAAAAGCAAAAATTAGATTCATTAAGACCACTTCCAAAAGATGCTGTTAAAAGAATTATTGAAGATATCCGACTTAGACATACATATCATTCAGATGCAATTGAAGGAAATACTCTAACACTTCAAGAAACAAAGCTTGTACTTGAAGAAGGAATAACAATTGGTGGTAAACCTTTAAAAGATCATATCGAGGCCAAAAATGATGCAGAAGCATTTGATTTAATGATAGATTTTGTAAATTCTAAAAAGCAGATATCTCAAGAGACAATACAACAAATACACGAGTTTGTCATGAAAGGAATTCTAAAGAATCCTGGCCAGTACAGAACCGAAAATGTAGCAATAACTGGTGCAAAAATAAGACCACCAAGCTACTCTAAAATTATTAAATTAATGGATGAATATATCCAAAACATAGAAAAACTTAAACTTCTAACAATTAAGAAAGCAGCTTTTATTCATCATGAGTTTGTAAGAATTCACCCTTTTATAGACGGGAATGGTAGAGTAGCAAGACTTCTTACAAATTTTTATCTTATGAAAAATGGATATCCCCCTATTGTAATACTAAAAGAAGATAGAAAAAAATACTACAAAACATTAAACAAAGCAGATCAAGGGGATTTATCAGACTTTGCAACATTTATCGCTCGTTCAGTAAATGAATCACTTCAATATTATCTATCAAGTTTTATTGATGAAGAAAGACTTGTATCATTGTCTGATTTATCTAAAAAATCTGATTACTCTCAAGAATATCTAAGCCTTAGAGCAAGACAAGGAAAGCTTGATGCAGTAAAAATTGAAAATATTTGGTATTCCTCAAAAAGAGCTTTAAAAGAATACAAAAAAAATGTTAATAAATAATTTTTTTGAAAAAAGTGGGCTTACTGAGAAGCATACAACTTAACATGAATTTCAACGGACCTGGCGGGTTAATGCTTTTCAACAGGAGAAAACATGCATTCAGAACGTCTATTTTTTATCTGTATGTAACACTTTATTATAAGTGCTTATTTTTTACTTATTTTCTTGATTGTAATAACAATTCTAATTGATTATAATTAAGAATATTATTAGAACCAAATTTATCCAAACATCTTTTGTAACGTTCTTCTCCATCATTCTTTAACCAATAATTACCATCTGTGACCCAGATAAAGTTAATTTTTGGATTTTTTTCTTTAATAACTTCATTCAAATCTGTGTACTCATCTTCATTTATTCCAATTTTCGTACCAGATGTAGAATAAAAATTAGTTTCTATTGCATCAGTTATCTTTAAATCATTTATTATAATAAAATCAAATCTCTTTGGCTTATTTGTCTTTTTCTTGAATATATCTCTGATATATTTTTCAGTAACATAGATTTTTTTATTTTTAAATTCAGCATATTTTTCAGGATCTTTTATGTTCTCTTCAAGAACCTTTGGTAATTTTTTATCACAATTTATATAACCTAATTTTTCAAGAATTTCTTTTATTTTTATTGTACCAAACTTACCATGTATTGATTTGGTGTCTTTTGGAATTTTTTTATATTTTAGATAGGATTGAATTTTTATTGATTCTATCATTTCTTCAATTTTTAAATTGTCAAAAAGATAATTTGCTAATCTTTCTCTTGTGTTTTCATTTTTTTCTATTCTTTCATATATGTATTTCCTTTCTTTGATAGCTTTATCAATGAATTTTACAACTGATTCTTTTAAAATTTTTATTAATAGATTTTTATCTTGTTTGTATAATTCATTTATTTCTGAATATATGATATCATTTTTGTTGAGTTCACTGTCAAATATTGTTTTAAAATTTTTATCGATTTTAAGATTTGCAATGATATATTCAATTTTTTCATCTTTATTTACTGAGTTAAGAACATCTATATCGAATAGAAAGTTGATTAGTTGAGTATTTGTAAACCTGTAAAGTTGAAATATCTGTTCAAAAATATCAAATACTTTGGGATACTCAGATAATAAAGATTTAATATTTGCTTTTGAAAAATCTATTATTTTTTCTATTGCTTCGATTTCATTTTTATATGTATCTACTTTAAATTTTGCACTATAAAATTCTTCTTGTATGAACTCAAAAAAACTAAGATTTGCTGCAAATTCAAGATATTTCTCCTCTTTATCCATATTCAATTAGAGAATGTTTAATTTTGATTAAAAACTTATGGAAATAACAAAAATAAAAAATAATAGTTTAAATCACCACATAACTTATTTTAAATACATATAATTATATTTATCATTTGGTAATATTATGCAGAGATCTTTATATTTTAAAGAAAATGGCTTTAAACTCTATCAAGGAAATTGCCTTGACATCCTTCCTAAAATTAAGGAAAAAAGTGTTGATTTAATATTCGCAGATCCACCTTATTTTTTATCTAATGGCGGCATAACCTGTAAAGCTGGAAAAATGGTTTCTGTCAATAAAGGGAAATGGGATAAATCAAATGGTTTTGATAGCGATTATAAATTTAATCTTGCATGGCTTGCTGTTTGTAGAAAATTATTAAAAGATGATGGGTCAATTTGGATTTCTGGAACAAGTCATAATATTTACAAAATTGGTTTTGCATTGGAAAAACTTGGTTTTGATATTTTAAATGAAATTTCTTGGTTTAAGCCAAATGCCCCTCCAAATCTTTCTTGTAGATATTTTGCTCATAGCCATGAAACATTATTATGGGCTAAAAAAAGTAAAAAATCCAAGCATAAATTTAATTACGAATTAATGAAAAATTGGGATGTTAAAAAAGATAAAATTAATAATCCTGGTAAACAGATGAGAAGTGTTTGGTCCATATCATTGACTCCGCCAACTGAAAAGATTGAAGGAGGTCATCCAACTCAAAAACCAGTTGAATTATTAAAAAGAATAATAATTTCAAGTTCAAACGAAGGAGATACAATATTAGATCCTTTCAATGGCTCGGGAACTACTGGTATTGTTTCAAAGATGACGGGTAGAAAATATATTGGGATCGATAAAGACAAAGAATTTCTCGATATGACTTTAAAAAGATGGAAACAATCTTAAAAACCAGTTATTTTCTTATTTATCAATTCAGGCTCATAATTGTTAATAACTGATTCTTCTACTGGTTTCCTACCATCTGATTTACAACTGATAAATCTAGGTGCATCGATTGTATAGATATTTAGGTTTTGATACTCTTCAAATATATTCTTGATTTCATCGCTTGAAGAGTTACTTTCCATAACATAACATCCTTTCTTTGCTAAGTCATTTACAACCCTTGCAAGTCTTTTTTGATCATCAAGTCTAAAATCCATTTTTGTATAACTTGTAAAATCTGATGTTTTACTCAATGGAACATATGGCGGATCAAAATAAACAAAATCTCCTTTTTTCGTATCTTTAACTGCTTCTTCGAAATCCTGATTTAGAATTGTTGTATTTTGTAAAATCTTCGAAATTCTTCTTAGGTTATCCTCATCATAAATGCTTGGATTTTTATAACGTCCAAAGGGAACATTAAACTCATCTTTTTTATTAACTCTATAGAGTCCATTAAAACATGTTTTATTTAAAAATAAAAACAAAGCTGCTTGATAAATAAGATGGTTTTTTTTGTCTTTTTTTAACTTGTTAAATTCATCACGTTTTTTGTAATAAAACTCTGATCTTTTATCCGAATTGTAAAAATCTTCTTTGATTTTAGATACTTCATGAATTAATTCGTTTACTCCTTTTTTTATGGCTTTATATGTGTTTATTAGATCTGAATTTATATCAGAAATAATACATTTTTTTGGGTTGTAATTTTCCGCGATGTGGAAAAAGACGGCTCCTGCACCTACCATTGGTTCAAAATATCTATTGAATTTTTTTGGAATGAAACCTTTTAACTCTAAGGTATCAATAATTCCTCTTTTTCCCCCAGCCCATTTTACAAAGGGCTTTGCTTTATTATTACTCATTATTTAAACTGAATTGATTTAAGGTATAAAGAAATTGTTGAAATTCAATGCTCTTCTTTTTTTTATTTGGTGTCATTATCTGTGCAGTTTGCCTGATCCACGGCATGTTGGGCAAACAGGACTTCCTCTTGAAACTTTTGATCCATTACACACAGGGCAAACTATCATTCCATTTCTTCCTGTACCATTACATGCAGAACATGCCATTGAGTTTAAGAATTTGTTACCATTGCAGGTAGGACAAATGATTTGTACCATAGATATACCTCCCTTCAGTAATATTAACTGCTAAAAAACACGATTCAGCATTGAACATTATGTAATATATCAGAATTATATAAAATTTATAGTTTCAATGACCTCTATATGAATATTATTATTTATCGATGCTCTAAACCTTTTAATGAGTAACAATTTTATTATAGATCTTAAAACATTTTCAATAATAAGGATGCATGTGAGGGATAAGAGAGATGGTGAAGATATTTTCAATTAAAGATAAGTATAGTGAGAAGATATTTTCAAAAGAAAAATTGGTTGAATTAAGAAGACAAGATGTTAAAATTAAAGAAAATGAAAAATGTTTAATTTACACAACATCCCCAGTAAAAAAAATTACTGGTTTTTTTATAGTAAAAAAGAAAGTTAGATTACCAATAAAAAAATTATGGCAGTTAACAAAAGATATTGCAGGTGTTACTAAATCAGAATTTCTTAAATATTTCAATGGATGTATAGAGGGGACAGCAATTTTTTTTAAATATGTTAAACAATTTTCTACAGGTGCAAGTCTGGATGAAATAAAAACCCAGATAAATAATTTCAAACCTCCTCAATCTTATTTAAACCTAAATCACTCCAGATATGAACTCTTAAAAAAGATATTAGGGGATGACATTAAAAAATTATCAGATTTCTAATTTATCAATAGTATATTTTGTATTTAATCCACTTAATTTTTTGATTTCTAAATACTTATCATGATTAATTTCAAAAATTGACTGTGGATAACCTTTTAGAATTTTATTTTTTAACAATGTAGTATACTCTAATTTTGTTGGAAGGTGGAAATTAGAGTAGAACAATATTACTTTTGTAGGTTTTTTCGCCATGTATTCTATTTCTTTCCTTTTATAGACGGTTCTTTTTCCTACAATTTCTTGAATTACATCAGGATCAACCAGATCATAAAATACTTTTTCAACAACACCTATAGACGTTAATTTTTGTGAATCTTTTGATCTATAAAAAATTATTAAGTCTCCTGCACTAATTTTTTTAATATTTGAATGGCAGAGATATGCTTTTTTTATTGTGTTACCTTCAACGATCAATTCATTCATAAATTCATATAATGTCGGCTGTCTCTTATCATAATCTGTAAATAGATTTTCATGGAAACCTGGTTTTATTGGAACAATGAATTTTTTTACATCTTTACCATCATAGAAACTTGGAAAAAATCTCTTTTGTAATTCAAGAGGAGTTTTGCAAATATCATCGGGTATTAATTTTTTAACAAAAATATCCTCCCCTCTTTCATTTATTGAGGCTTTTTCAAAACCAAATTCTTGTATTAGTGGAATAAGATGATCATTTTCCTCTGAAAAGTGAGTTAAATATATTTCATCAACATTTCTTTCTATTGCATATTTTATTGTAATTTTAATAAAAAGCTCTCCAATTTTATAACCAGTATGAGTAGCCTTCAGAGTACAAATCTTTACCCTTTTCTTTTTAGAGAGAGATGGAGTACCATGTATACTCTCATTTTCATCTTTATATATAAGTATAGCACCGATTCCAATATCTGTGGAGTAAACCCATGCTTTTCTACCGTCTTTTGATTTTTCTTTCCACCAATCTTTAAATTCAGAATAACTCTTAATTAAAGGGTCAAAAAATGGATCTTTCAAATTGATATCATACAGAGGGGTCTCTTTGATTGCAGGCGGAATATTTAATTTTACTTTATGAGGAAGTTTTTTTGAATTAAAATAATCAAAAGCATCTTTAACATTTAATACTCTATCAGAAATACCAAGCTTTTTAGCTTTTTTAATCATTTTTTTATCTTCTGTGATTAAAAAATGAACAGAATTCTTATATACACAATACAATAAATTGTTATCGACTTTATCATTTTGATTATTACTACCTTTAACCCCAAGCATTCCATAGAATTTCTTATCATCATCTAATAAAGGTGGGCTTTCCAATTTGGGATAGGTTCCAATTTTTGATAAATTAATCTCTTTTCTAATATCATCTTTATCTCCCTCAATTTCCTTGATTGAAAGCGGATGGACAATGATTTTATTATTTAGATGGCTTGAAACTTCTAATAATTCTTGTAAACCTGAAGATACAACGATGTTTTCCTCCCTTTTAATTAAGATATTGGTATCAATTAATATTCTCATTTCAAAAAGTATATGAGGATTAAAATTTATATATTCTCCCATAGTCAACAGGAGTAGTTTTAATTGCCCCCAACAGGAGTATATAAGGAGGGAACTCCTTATGATTTTTGTCAATTTAATCTTGATAAATTTGTAAAATAATTGCCCCAAGAGTGCGGTAACACTCAAGGGGCTGGAGTCTGATATATGTGCTATCAAACCCCGAGCGAAATGAAGAAAAAAGTAGTATTAAATCTTTTTCAGAAAAAAAACAAGAGATAGTAACAGAAGAACTATGGAAGAGTTTTATCAAGCATTGTATTGTTGTTCAACGTCTTCATCCAAGAAGTACAGTTCCTGGAAGAATAAAAAAATTGCAGTATCTTGAACGTAATGGAATAGATCTCATCAACATTGATGAAAACCAGGTTCACACATTTTTTTATGATAAAATACAAGCAGGATCCGCAAATGTTGGACTAAATAACTATGTGAAAGCACTAAACTCTTGGATGAAATTTAGAGGAATAGAAAAGAAGTTTGACAAGTTTAAAGAACATACTTCTCCAATAAAGGTTCCAAGTATTGCAGATGTTCAAGCTATGCTTGATATAGTTAGAGATCGTAATCCACATGCTCGTAGAGATAGAATGCTTATTGTCTTTTTTTGTAAAACAGGTTTACGTTGTGCAGAGCTCTGCAATTTAAAACTTGATGATATTGACTGGAAAAATGCAGAGATCATGGTTAAGAAAGGAAAAGGTGGAAAAGACAGAATTATTCCTGTTGAAAGAAAGGTATTGTATGGTCGTAATTATCCAAGTCTTAAAAATTACATTAAGATGTGGCGCTTTCCAATAGGTGATACTATTTTTACAACTGAAAACGCACCAATAACTCCAGTTTATATTAGAAAGAGAGTCAAAGATATTGCCAAGAAAGCTGGAGTTCCTTGGATACATCCTCATAGCTTCAGACATTTTTATGCAACTAATCTCCTCAAATCAGGTGCAAGAATAACTATCGTTCAGCAACTCTTGGGTCATGCTAAACTAAGTTCAACAGAGAGATATCTACACACATCTGATGCAGATCTTCGTGAAACAATTCATTGTATGCCAATTTATGATGTAGTCCGTTCTAAAAAAAGAAACTCAAGAACAAAATTTCGTAAGATGTATGCAAAGTCAACAGGTAATTTTTAGACGGACCTGGCGGGATTCGAACCCGCGGTCTATAGCTTAGGAGGCTATCGCCCTATCCAGACTAGGCTACAGGCCCAAAAAAATAAACTATTTTCTTTTTTTTTTGATGTTAATCAATTTTTTTGTTAAGAGTCTTTCCATAAAAAAATTTTTGAAGAAAATAGTTATCTACCCAAACATATATATCATAAAAAAGTGGAGGCTTTAAGAAAAGTTGCTTGTTCAAGAGATAATGACCAAAAAAATAGAGAAAATCAACTCTGATGAAACAGTTTTTGAAGCATGTAAAAAATTCAAACAATTCAATCTTGGAAGCCTAGTTGTAGAAGATGATGATCTAATAGTAGGCATTATAACAGAAAGAGACGTAATCCTTAAAATAATCTTAGAAAACAAAAACCCAACAAATACACTCATACGAGATGTTATGACTCCTTATCCTAAAACTATTCATGCTCTTGCAAAAATCGAGGAAGCAGCAGAAATCATGAAAAAAAACAACATCAAAAAACTACCAGTGATTTATAACAACAACCTTGTTGGAATGATTACTGATACAGATATCTCTAGAGCAGTACATATACTATCAAAAAATCAATAATATAATATCTATTCTGGAGTTTTATACTCCAAACTAAAAGAAGCAGATGATTTATCATTTTTTTCTAAAGTTTTTATGTTGTTTCTAAGTTCTTTAAGTCGTATTGTTTCAAAATCAATATTTTTTTCCTCTAAAAGACTAGATAATCCAGGTATGTGTCCATCACCAACAACAGCAACTGTTTGTTCAAATTCTTCATCTGCTTTCAGAAGCTTATTTATCATATACTTGTTACGATCATCAATCAAGACTTTTTTTATAGTTGGAAATTTTTCACCAACTTGATCTATATATTTATCAAAATCATCCTCAAAATGTTCTATTTCTTTTTCAACAAGTTTTTTACTAACAAAAAAACCAGTAATACCTGAAAGCATGAGTTTTATTTTTTCTATAAAACCCATTTTTTTAAGCATTTTATTAAAAAGTTTTTGAGCATCCATATCGATAAATGCGACAGGAATCTGATGAGATTTAGCATAATTTATCGCGGTCATCATCTCATCACCGGCTTGTACTCCATATTTTTTTGCCATACTGTCCTGAAAAGTTGCAAGTAAATTGTATATCATTGGAGCGTTTTTTCGCCTTCTTTCATATTCCTTGGGATTTTCTTTACGAAATATAAGAGTTTGAAAACGTTGTTTATCCAGTTCCACACACACTATATTTGGTTGTTTTTCATCAAGAATATGGATTATTCCTTGCGCAAGATTGAATACATGTCCGGTTCCAATTATTGTAATCATTTTTTTTATCCAATACAATTTTCTCTTTTTTTTAGTAACGATAATGCTCTGATTTAAATGGACCGTTGACTGGTACACCAATGTAATCTGCTTGTTTTTTGGTTAGTTTTGTAAGCTTTACTCCTAGTCTATGCAAGTGAAGTCTTGCTACCTCTTCATCCAAATGTTTAGGGAGCATAAAAACATCAAGATCATAATCATTATTCCACAGTTCCATTTGAGCAAGTATTTGGTTTGTGAAACTATTACTCATAACAAAACTTGGATGACCTGTTGCATTTCCAAGATTTACAAGTCTTCCACGTGAAAGCATAATAATACCATGACCATCTGGAAAAATAAATTTATCAACCTGTGGTTTAATGTTTAACTCTTTTATACCTGGATATTTTTCTAGTTTTTCAACCTGTATTTCATTGTCAAAATGACCGATGTTACATACTATTACTCCATCTTTCATTTTTTCCATATGTTCAACACGTATTACATCACGGTTACCTGTTGCAGTTACAAAAATATCAGCATAACTTAGTGTTTCTTCTATCGTTTTTACTTCGTATCCTTCCATAGAAGCCTGTAGTGCACATATTGGATCTATTTCTGTTACAATAACTCGTGCTCCAAAACCACGCATGCTTTGTGCACAGCCCTTTCCGACATCACCATATCCACATACAACTACTACTTTTCCAGCTACCATTACATCTGTTCCACGTTTTATTCCATCTGCTAGACTCTCACGACATCCATAAAGATTATCAAACTTTGATTTTGTAACACTATCATTAACATTAAATGCTGGAAATAAAAGTTTATTGTTTTTCTTCATATGATAAAGCCGGTGAACACCTGTTGTGGTTTCTTCAGATACACCTTTTATATCTTCTGCTATATTATGCCAATGATCTGGGTTTTTATCATAAATTATTTTTAATCTTTTAACAAGCTCTTGAAAATCCTCTCCCTCTTCACTATAGTCTTTATCAAAAAGCTCTGGTTTTTCTTCAAATTCATAACCTTTATGAACCATAAGAGTGGCATCTCCACCATCATCAACAATCAAATTCGGTCCTTTTCCATCACCGAAATCTAACGCTCTGTAGGTACACCACCAGTATTCTTCAAGATTTTCACCTTTCCATGCAAAAACAGGAGTACCCGTGTCAGCTATTGCAGCTGCAGCATGGTCCTGTGTGGAATAAATATTACAAGAAGCCCACCGAACGTTTGCTCCGAGTTTTTTTAGTGTTTCAATTAGAACCGCGGTTTGAATAGTCATATGAAGACTACCAGTGATCCGGGCATCTTTGAGTGGTTTATCCGGCCCATATTTTTCTCGTAAGGCCATTAAACCCGGCATTTCACTTTCTGCAATATCTAATTCCTTACGTCCATATTCTTTAAGAGTTATATCCTTAATTTTATAATTCTTTGTTTCTGCATCCATATTTTTTTTTTCACCTCAATTATTCTTCCTTTAAAATCATTTTTGCATCCACTACGCAATAATCATCCTTATAAATAAAAACTGGGTTAAGATCCATCTGATCCAAATGTTCTATTAAATCATCACCCAACTTTGAAACCTTCATAAGTAGATCTATTACTTTTTGTTTATCAGCTTTAATATTCCTAAAACCTTCTAGAAGTTTTTTACCCTTTACTTCCTCAATCATTTCATGAGCATCATAATCATCAATTGGAACCACTCGGAAACTTACATCCTGATAAAGTTCAGTATAAATACCACCCACTCCTACCATTATACTAAGTCCAAAAGTAGGATCCTGTATAAGCCCGATGATAACCTCCACACCAGAATCTACCATTTCATCAACTAATAGATTTTCCTCTGGAAAACGTTTTTTAAAATCTTTAACATGTCTTATTAGTTCTTCTTTTGAACTTATGTTAAGTTTAACACCATCAACATCTGTTTTATGAAGAATTTCACCACTGCAAACCTTTAACGCTACAGGATAACTAAGATCTAAACCATCAACATCTTTTTCATCTGAGATAAGTGCATAATTAGTAGTTTTAATATTGTATTCCTTTAGAAGATCTTTTACTTCGTTTTCAGCAAGATTTTTTTTGCCTTCGATAAGTTTTTTTACTTTTCGATTCATAAAACAAAACACTTCTTTATTCCTTATTTTCCCGTTTCAAACGTTTACCTTCCATATACAGTCCATACATCGAGCGAGCAGTACGCCAACTAGATGGATAAATAGGAACACCAGCAGATTTCAAATCCCATACCAGATCTTCAAATTCTTTACCACCAACCCATGTTCCAAGAATAGGTTTCTGATGTGTCTCATGAAGACGTCTTTCACGAATCATCTTTAGAATAGCACCTGTAAACTCACGAGGTCTGGCATAACCACCATGAACACTAGCAACTATTATACCATCAATATTAGGATCCTCCAACAATGCTTTAGTAGTTGCTTCATAACGATAAAAACCTGCATCTGCTACTAAATCCACAGGATTATTTGGTTTAACCAAGTCTGGTAGGATTTTATCAATTTTTTTCTCAGTCTTTCTAGAAAGTTTTGGGACTACAAGATCATTTGCTTCACATGCATCAGTTAAAAGAATACCAAGACCACCGCCATTGGTAATTATTCCTACACGGTTTCCTTTCATAGCCGGCTGACCATCGAGAGCCCGGGCCATATCAAACAATTCAACAACATCACGACAACGGATACCACCTGCTTGATGAATAGCAGCACTATACATCCGATCACTACCTGCCATACTACCAGTATGGCTACTAGCCGCTCGTGCACCAGCACTACTACGACCCGCTTTTACCACTAGCACTGGTTTATTACAGGCTTTTATAGCATTCATAAACTCCCGACCGTTTTTAACAGCCTCAATATACAAACCAATAACTTTAGTATCCGGATCTTTACTAAAAAAACGAATCAAATCATCATCATCGATATCCAATTTGTTACCCACACCAATAATTTTAGAAACTCCTACAAATTCATTATTGGCAAGATAAATCATACCAATACCAAGTGCACCACTCTGACTAATAAGTGAAAGACTACCTTTTCGGGGTACACCAAAAACAAAAGATGCATCCAAATTATCAGAAGCATTCTTGTAACCCATAGTATTTGGACCAAGAACACGGATTTTACTATCCTTAATAATATCTTTTATTTCTTGCTCCATCTCATCGTTTCCAACTTCACTGAAACCAGAAGAAATAATGATAACATTTTTTACTTTTTTTTCCACACAATCCTTCATAACAGAGGCTACAATCTTTGCTGGAACTGAAACAAGTACAAGATCAAGTTTCTCTGGTACATCTGTAACTTTCTTGTAACACTTTAATCCAAGAATTTCTTCTTCATGTGGATTAATAGGATAGAGATTGCATTGATAATCAGAAATAATTATATTTTTAAGAGCAGCATGACCAATTTTACGTGAATCCTTAGAAGCTCCAACAACTGCGATACTTTTCGGTTTAAAAAAACCATCAAGAGATGCATTAATCATAAAATATTCACATCAAAATTTCTACTTTTTTCTTTTATCGACAACACGTTTAGCTTTTAAACCTTCCTGAACAATACTATTAGGCTCCAAAACCCTTACACGTGGAGTGAAAACAATCACGTTTTTAATCTCATTTTTCAAAACACTACCAAGTTTCTCCGAATCAACTTTACTTAGTGGTTTTTTTGTTTCAACCTCTACTGTTAGCTGATCCTGATCATTTTCTGTAGTGATAATCATACGCCAGTTACCACCAACCGATGGGTTTTTCATCAATGCTGATTCAACCTGACCTGGATATATATTTGTACCTCGAATTATTAGCATATCATCAGAACGAGCCTTAATCGTGGTATGTTTAACATGAGTTCGACCACATTCACAAACCTCTTGATCAAAAAGCCTAGATAGATCACGAGTACGATAACGAAGTAACGGCATACCCGTCTTAGATAGAGTAGTTATAACCAACTCCCCTTCTTCTTCCTTATCAACTGGTTCTAAAGACACTGGATCTATACATTCAACAAGGAAATGATCCTCCCAAAGATGAAGACCATTATGCTCATCACAATCAGTGGAGACGCCAGGACCACACATCTCAGTAAGACCATAAATGTCATGCACATCCATATCCCAAGTATCCTGAATACGTTTCTTAAGACCCGGCGTAAACATCTCAGCACCAAAAAGTCCATTACGAACCTTCAAATCAGACTTAGGATCCAAACCCATCTCCTTTGCAACCTGACCCAAACGAACAACATAAGACGCAACACCAGAAATAAAACTAGTGCCATAATATTTCATAAGATTAAGCTGACGTTCAGACTGACCCTTACCAGTAGGAATAACCAATGCACCCACTTTTTGTGCACCATAATGAAAACCAAAAGCACCAGTAAAAGTACCATAAGGAATAGGATTCTGAAAAACATCCTTATTAGAAAGACCAGACATAGTCAAACAACGAGCCATCACTTCACTCCAAACATCAAGATCATTACGAGTATAACACGCAGTAACAGGAACACCCGTGGTACCGGAAGACGCATGAAGTTCAACACAATCATCAACTGACGTGGTCATCATCCCAAAAGGCATATTCTCACGAAGATCATCCTTAGACGTGAAAGGAAGCTTAGTCACATCATCCAAACTCTTAATATCATCAGGCTTCACACCAAGATCTTTAAACTTTTTCCTATAAAAACTAACATTATCATAAACACGATGAACAGTTTCCTTCAAACGCTTCAACTGCAAATCCCTTATTTTATCACGAGTTAAAGTCTCCATTTTTTTATTAAACATGTAATCCATAGAATTATTTCTCCCAACCGGTTGAAACACTGATATCTATTAAAATATTTTTGCTTAAAAAAAATTAAAAAAAAAAGAAAAAAGTTTAGGTAAAAGTTACAAAACTATAGTCTTTAGTAACAACTTTACCATTTTGATCAACTACTTCGACATGCCATTGTATTTCTTCTCTAGGCGGTAAAGGCATTAAAGTTGCATTGTATACTCCACTTTTTACATCCTTATATGTTACATTATGATTTGTTGATGAATTAATGTATTCCCCAGATATAGTAACATCAAATGTATCATTTTCAGCATCAGTAACATTTACTGATACATATGCACAATCTCTTGGTATCCTTTTAGCCTCATTTTCTGGGAATGGATCTTGAATAACTGGTCTTTTGTTTTCTAAGCCAATATTTTCTCTAAAAATTTCTAGATTGTTACTTAATCCAATCATTGTTGATTCAAGGAATGGTAACTTTTCACCTATCCATGGTAGTATATTTTCTTGGACTCGGTATAGGATGTTGTTAGAGAAATTGGCTAATTTTGGATGGTTTTCAAAAAACTGTTCTGCTAAAAATGAAAGAGGTTCAGCGTTTATATCTCTGCTACCGATATTTAATTGGCTTTGTAATATAAATTGCGTGATAATTTTGATTATTGGTTTTTCAGGGAGCACATCATAGATTTTTGCAATTATGTTATAAACAGTAGATGCTATAATTGCTTGTTTACTGTACTTTAGAAGCCAATTAGTTTTTAAGGATTTAATTGAATATTTGAATGTATTAAATTGAACTTCTTGAGGACTGTTTTCTACTTTAAAAGTTTTTGTACCAGTTGCTATGTTACCTGCAGAATCTTCGACTGTTAACTTAACCACATAGTCTTGTTGAGAAACTGAATAAATCAAAGCTAAAGGTAGAGATGCTTTTTCCTCTCCCTCAATATTATAAGTTGGCTTGACTTGTCTTCCTCCAGTTAAAAGACTACTGCTGTATGTTGGCGCCTGAATACTCCAGTTGTAAGATACAATTTCATCTCCTTCAGGATCATAAACCTGAGCATTAGCAATAAGATCCGACTCGCCAGGCAAAATCATTGATGGGAAAGAATTTTTGTCAATAAAAGGCCTAATATATCTTCCTTCATAAAAATCCCATAATTTTGACCATAAAACGATAGTTCCAATTTTGTAAGGTCTGCTAAATTTATTTTCTGACAATTCAACTGTGACTGTAGGGGGCTGATTTTCTTTTACTTCAATTTTTATATTATCAGATTTTTTTTCTCCACTTTCATCTGCTACTTTCAAAGTACACTGGTAAGTTCCATTTTCTTTGTAAGTATGGACCGGGTTAACTTCATTTGATGTTTCTCCGTCGCCGAAGTCCCAGTTATATTCTAGTTTTCCCTCATAGTTGGTAATTATTGCAGTAAAATTTACAGCATGAGGGACAAGACCAGTATTTTCGTCAGCAAATGCTTTTACCGTTAATGGCTGGTCCGTTTTTGCTCCTAAAAGATCTGAGAACAAACCTAATTGTAAAGATACAGCTATACCTGCGATTATTAGCAAAATTACAACTAAAACCGTCAAAATTTTTAAATTTTCCCCTTTCATCGGTTTTCACAAATATAATTATATTTTATATTGTATTTAGAATTTATGAAATATTTTATTACAAAATAATTAATATTGTTATTATAATAACATTGATTTAAAAATGGCATCAATAAATCTATTTATTGTTAGGATGATAACAGTCTGCTTTTTTCTTATAAAACAAATATTCAAACCTTTATAATAAATTTTAAATTGGATGGCGTATTCTTTAACAAAAAGCTTTAAATAAAGAACCCTTCTTCCATTGCTTTCACAGATTTAATATTTAACAGGGTGAAAATAGAAAAATGTCAAAAAGCGTATATGAATATATACGGGAACAATGGAAACAACCAGATACTTCTTACAAGTCTCCACAGCAACAAAGACTTATAAAATGGAGACGAGAGGAAAACTTTACAAGAATCGAAAGACCAACCAGATTAGACAGAGCTCGATCACTTGGCTACAAGGCCAAACAAGGATATGTGGTGGCTAGAGCACGTGTTAGAAAAGGAAGTCTTCGTAAACACAAAATCCGCGGTGGCCGAAAACCATCAAAAATGGGTATCAAAAAAATCACAATGGCAAAAAGCATTCAAAGAATCGCCGAGGAAAGAACTTCAAAACATTATCCTAATATGGAAATACTTAACTCTTACTGGGTTGGAGAAGATGGAAAACATCATTATTATGAAATTATAATGGTTGATCCGGTTCATCCAGCTATTATGAATGATCCAAAAATAAACTGGATATCTAATGTAAAACATAAAAAACGAGTTCTTCGCGGAAAAACCAGTGCTGGTCAAAAAGGACGAGGACTTCGACATAAAGGAAAAGGCGCAGAAAAAATCCGTCCCAGCATAAGAGCCAACTCCGGAAAAGGAAAATAAAAAAAACAAAATCTTTCTCTTTTTTTTATCTTACAACCATAACAGGTTTATGAGCATACTGAACTACTTTATTAGCAACACTACCAATACGATACGGTCCTAGTTTACTTTCACCGCGGCTACCAAGAACAATAACATCAACTCTTAAATTATTAGCAACATCAATTATTTTAGCAGCTGCATCCCCCTCTTCAACTATACCTGTTATTTTAAAATCACTTACACCAATGTCTTTTATAACATCATCTATCAATTTTTTTGCTTTGTTTTTAAGATCTCTGAAAATATTTTCATCAATAAATGATTCTTCAGATGGAGTGGGAACTACTGCTAAAAGAATCAATTCTCCATATTCATCAAGCATTAGAATAGCACGATTAAGTGCTTGTTCTGATCCTTCAGATCCATCAAAACCTACCAATATTTTATTCATAGAAAACCTATCTTTTTCTCCAAACCGCTCCATCAGATGTATCCTGGATTTCAAAACCCAGACTTTCTAAACTATCACGGATTTCATCTGCTTTACTCCATTCTTTACGTAGACGAGCTTCTTCTCTAAGTTGAAGAATCGAATCCATTAACACATTGATATCTTCTGTTTCTTTAACTTCTCCATCAAATTTAATGATGATCTCTTTTAGATTTTTCATGGTTTCTTCATTTACAGCGGTTTTAGTTTTTTTCTTCGATCCTTGAAACAATGTAAGTGTTTTCCCCATTATTACTAACGCTTCTAAACCATGTTTACAAAGTGATTTATTAACACTGTTTCCTGCTTTTTCAAGATAACGGTTGCTTTTGTTTATAAAATCAAAAAGTACTGCCACAGCTTGAGGGGTGTTAAAATCATCATCCATTGATTCTTCAAATTTTTCTTTAAACTCGTTAATATCCTCTAAATAATCTTTATCTAAACTATTCATACTTTTTTGAGTTATTTCTTTTTCTGCACCCTCAGAAAATTGTTCAAGTTTTTCTTTCAAACGATAAATACGTTTCAAAGCTTTTTCAGAATTTCTTAATGCTTTTTTGCTAAAATCTGGTGGACTACGGTAATGAGCCTGGGCAAAAAAGAAACGAATCATCTCAGGATCCCATTTTTCTAGAAGCTCTCTGATGTTTACGATGTTACCAAGGGATTTACTCATTTTTTCTCCATCAACTGTTAAAAGACCAATATGCATCCAGAATCTAGCGAATTGTTTATCTGTTGCTGCTTCAGCTTGAGCTATTTCGTTTTCATGATGCGGAAAACGAAGGTCCATACCTCCTCCGTGGATATCAAATGGTAAACCTAAATGTTTACTGCTCATAGCGCTACATTCTATATGCCAACCCGGTCGTCCTTTACCCCAGGGGCTATCCCAAGCTGGTTCACCAGGTTTAGCTTTTTTCCAAAGAGCAAAATCCAAAGGACTTTGTTTTTTTTCCCCTGGTTCAATTCGTGCTCCAGATTTCATCTCTTGAACGTTTTGACCGGAGAGTTTACCATACTCCGGAAATTTTTCAACAGAAAAATAAACATCTCCATCTGCTTCGTAACCATATCCTTTGTCGATTATGTTTTCTATCATCTTAATCATATCAGGTATGGTTTCTGATGCACGCGGGTAACTGTCAGCTCTTCTTATTCCCAACTGGTCAAGATCCTGTAGACATCTATCTGAAAATTTTTTTGAATATTCTAATGGATCAACGCCCTTTTCATTGGCAGCATTAATTATTTTATCATCTACATCTGTAATGTTTTGAATATAATTTACATCGTAGCCTTTGTATTCGAAATAGCGTCTGATCATGTCAAAAGCAAAATAGGTACGCGCATGTCCGATGTGTGCATCACTATATACAGTCATTCCACAAACATACATTCTAATTTTACCTTTTTTTTGTGGTTGAAATTCTTCTTTTTTTCTTGTGAGGCTGTTGTATATTTTTATTGCCATTTTTTGTTCACACATTATGTAAAATAGTTTTTTTTACTGCTTTATTTGCAAATCGAGAGTATGATATATATTTTTCTGAAAATTATTAATTTTTTTCTGATTTTATGAAAATTTTAACGTTTAATAAAAACTGGTTTTTTATAAAAAAAGAAATTTTTATTTTTTTTGATTTAACCGTAATTATGAAGAAAAATACGGCAATTGTAACCTTTTTTATCCCAAATAATTAAAATATATAATATGTATTCTATGAAAAAATTGGATATAAGGAGGCGTTAATAGTTTATGAAAACTACTTTTAGTATAATCAAGGCAGATCTTGGAGGATGGCCGGGTCATGCTAAAGTACATCCTGCTCTTGAAGAAATCGCTAGGCGTAGACTAGTAGATGCGCGTAGAGAAAATCTTATCATGGATTTTTATGTGACTCATTGCGGTGACGATCTTGAGCTTATCATGACTCATAAAAATGGTGTCGATGCTAAAGAAGTCCATCATCTTGCTTGGGAAACATTTTGTGAAGGAACAGAGAAAGCACGTGATCTTGGGCTTTATAATGCAGGAGAAGATCTTTTATATGATGCTTTTTCAGGAAACATCCATGGTATGGGTCCAGGTATTGCAGAAATGGAATTTACAGAAAGAAAAGCAGAACCAGTTATTGCTTTCATGATGGATAAAACAGAACCTGGTGCTTTCAACTACCCCGTGTTCAAAATGTTCGCCGATCCATTCAACACAGCAGGTCTTATCATAGATACAAGTCTTCATGATGGATTCGTTTTTGAGATATGTGATATCAAAGAACACAAAAACGTGAAACTTAAAACACCAGAAGAAATGTATGATCTACTTGCGTTAATTGGTGCAAAAAGCCGTTTTGTAATCAAACATGTTTACCCAAAAAACTCTTCAAAGCTTCCAAATGATGAACCAGTAAGCGTTATTTCAACAGAAAAACTCTATCAAATAGCTGGAGAATATGTTGGAAACGATGACCCAGTTGCAGCTGTTCGAGCACAATCTGGTCTTCCAGCAGTTGGAGAAGTTCTAGAAGGATTTACTCATGGTCACTTGGTAAGCGGATGGATGAGAGGAAGTCACAATGGACCATTGATGCCTGTATCGATTAAAGATGCACAATGTACACGTTTTGATGGACCGCCAAGAGTCACAGCACTTGGTTTTCAACTAAAAAATGGAAAACTAACAGAACCAGTTGACTTGTTTGATGATCCAGCATTTGATCGGGTTAGAAAGCAGTCACAACAAATCGCTGATTATATGCGCAGCCATGGACCCTTTGAGCCACACCGGCTTCCAATGGAAGATATGAAGTATACAACTCTTTCAAAAGTTATGGAAACACTTGGAACAAGATTCAAAAAGATAAAAGAGTAAAGAATAATCTTATTTTTTTCCTCCTTTAACTTTATATATTAAAAGCCTATTCAGAGGTTACTTAAAATCAAAGAATTTAAATATTCGTTTAACTAAGGTGTAAAAATATTATGGCACGAATGCATGCACGTCGAAAAGGAAAATCCGGTTCAAAGAAACCATCAAGTAGAACAAAACATCCAGAATGGAGTGCTCTAAAACCTAGGGAAGTAGAATCCCATGTTTTAGATTTGGCTAAAGAAGGACATTCTACGAGTCAAATAGGTTTTATCTTAAGAGATCAATATGCAATACCAGATGTAAAAATAGCTACTGGTAAAAAAATCTCAAAAATACTTGATCAAAATAATATCAAATCTGAATTTCCTGAAGATCTTAAAAATATGATACAAAAAGCGTTGAAGACTAGAGAACATCTTGAGGGTAACAAAAAAGATATTTCTAATAAAAGAAGTCTTCAACTTACTGAATCAAAAATCCGTCGTTTAACAAGGTATTATCATTCTCAGAAACTACTTCCAGATGGTTGGAAGTATAGTCCTAAGCAAGCTAAACTTATGTTTGATTAAATTCAAACAATTATTTTCTTCTTTTAATTATCCTTCTTTTTAAGATACAAAAATTTTATATAACATTATTATATTTAAAACTCTTTATAAATAGGTGAATATAAGATGAAATTGAAAACAAAAATAGTTACAATACTTTTAATCTCATTGATGATATCACTAACAATAACATCATCAATAAGTGCAAAAAATATTGAAACAAAAAAACAACAACTAACAATAAATGACAAAGAAATACAAGAAAACACTGAAAACCTAAAAAACGGTTTTATTATACCACGACTATTCGTAGCATCAGTAATAGTAAATGAAGGATTCGAACTAATAAGCGCTGAAGCAGACCAAACCCAACCCGATGAAAAAGGAACCATGTATGTTGGAAACGTTGTAATCAAAGGAAGACTTACAGGAAATTCCTATGGTTATGCATGTTCCTATATTGCAAACAAAATAGGCAACCGTTTACTAAGCATGGGAAAAGACCCTTCATTTCTACCAGGATGGTACAACTTTGAAGGAGAATTCACAATAAAAGCAAAAATGTTCTATCTAAGTGATTATGTTGAAGCAGAAGGCGCTCCAGCAGTTATGGTTGGTTTCGGATTTTTTGTAAGAATAACAAATTAAAATATCCAAAAATCTTATTTTTTTTATAGTTATCTTTTTTAGACAGCTATGCTTTTCTCGTTCTCAATTCATGTTAGAAAAACTACAAAAACTAAACAAAGAAGCATCAAAAAAAATTTTGTCATTTCCTGAAAATACAAAAATACGTGTTATCTCTCATTATGATGCAGATGGAATAACAGCTGCAGCAATAATCTGTAAATCTTTAAAAAGAGCAGGTTTTAATTTTCATTGCTCTCTTATGAGAAATCCTTTTTACCAAGGCCTTGAAAAAGTTAAAAAAGAAAAAAATGAACTAATAATTTTTTCGGATATGGGAAGCGGACAGATTGAGTTTATAGAAGAAATTAATGCTGACTGTATAATTCTTGATCATCATCAACCAATAAAAGAAGAAACAAAAGAAAAAATCATTCAAATTAATGCAAACCTGATTGGTTTTAATGGAAATTATGATGCATGTGGAGCATCAATGGCTTATATGTTTGCCAAATCTTTAGATAAAAAAAACAAAGATCTTTCAGCTTTAGCTTTGATCGGTGCAACAGGTGATAAACAATATATCGGCAGTTTAACAGGTCTAAATAAAATTGTTTTAAAGGAGGCTTTAGAACAAAAAGTTGTAGAAAGTTTCAATGGAATAAAGCTTGCTGGCGAATCACTCTATGATGCATTATTTTACAGTGTAGACCCTTTTTATCCAGGTATCTCAGGCGACTCAGAAGGTATTAAAAAAATGCTAAAAAAACTAGATTTATCTAAAGATAAAAAAATTGAGGATTTAACAGATGATGATTTCAAAAAAATTAATTCATATCTTGTACTTTTGTTGATTAAAAAAAATGTTGAAAAAAACATTCTTGACACCGTGGTTAGAAATCGTTATATTTTTAAAAAATTTGATTTGGAACTAGAGTTTTTAGCTGATGTACTTGATTCTTGTGGAAAAAATGATTTCCGAAGCCTGGGTTTGTCAACATGTCTTGGTGATCCAAAATCTCTTGAAAAAGCCTTAGAGGTTTCTAAAAATTTTAAAACCCGGATACTTGAAGAACTTTTAAGATTACAAAAAGATGGTGCAACTGAGAAAAAAAGCTTTAGATATTTCTACAGCGGCGGTAGTTGCATTGGTGGTGTTGTATGTAGTTCAGCAGTTAACTATGTTTTTGATAACACCAAACCTTTGTTTGCTATTCGTAAAAACGAAAAAGAACTACATATTTCCTGCCGTGGTAATCAAAAACTTGTAAAAAATGGTTTAGATCTTGGTGCAGCAATGAAAGAAGCAACTGAAAAAATAGATGGTCACGGTGGCGGTCATGCTATTGCTGCTGGTGCAACAATTGATTCAAATGTTGAAAAAAAATTTTTAGAAACAATAGATGATATATTATATAAACAACTAAAAAAATGATTTTTTATGAAAGCTGAATGTAAAATAATTCTGTGTTATGATTCAGAAAAAAAGGCAGAACAAGTTTTTAAGTCTATCAAAGTTGATGATTTTGATTTTGTTAAATCATCTGTTGAAAAATGTTGTTTAAAAGCAAAAATTCAGTCAGGGGGTATTTCTTCGCTTTTGCATACCTTGGATGATTATCTTTCCTGTGTGGGTGTTGCTGATGATATTGTGGATAAAAATTAATAACTAATTATTCCTTCAGTGTTTCTTGAGTAGGTTTATGAAATTTGATTTAAAAGTAGAACTTGTATTCAGCTCAGACATTGTTGATTTCAAAAAAGATGTTGAGGATTTTATTAAAGAGTATGGTGAAACAAATTTTAAAAACAAAGAACTAAATTTTGAAAACATTGATATAACTTCTGATAGAATTGTTTTAAACATTGTTTCCAAAGATCAAGAACGTCCTCATAATATTCTTCTTAATCTTAAAAACAACATAGCTAAAAATTTTGGAAAAAAACACCATGTTGGAGTAAGAGCAATAAACATTATCAATTATCTTATCGAGTTTGATCTTGAAAAAAAACCATTACACAAAACTAGTCTTCCTTTTGCAGAGCTTGAGTTTAAAGATAAACATGTCAAATTAACTATTTCAGATGTTGATGAAGAATTTCTTCAAAGAAACTATATTGATCGGATGATAAAACGAGTATCTGAAAAAGTTGAAGATCAATACTATGAAGGTAAGGGTGAATTTTGGAAACTCATCTGGGAATCTGGTGATAAAAAACCTGTTTGGAATAATGATCCAACTGAGGAAATGATTAAACTTGGATGGTTGAAACAAGGCCCGACAAAAGGTAAATGGTTTTATCGCCCTCAGGCTGCAGCTGTTTTAAAAACTATGGAAAAGATAGCTGTTGAGGAAATACTTAAACCACTTGGTTTCCAGGAGATAATAGAATCCCATATTGTTCCTTTTGATATATGGCTTAAAACAGGTCATATGGAGGGTATGCCAGGGGAGTTCTATTATATTTGTGAACCAAAAACACGTGATACAGAAAAATGGGAGCGTTTTGTTGATTTAGCTAAAATAACAAAGGAAATACCCGCAGAGGAACTAGAAAAAAATGTTTCTCTTCCAAATAGTGGTATCTGTTATGCTCAATGCCCTATGATTTATTGGTCTCTACGTGGTAAAACTATTTCAGAGGATAGTCTGCCTGTGCTTCTTTTTGATAAAACCGCGGTATCAGGTCGTTATGAATCAGGTGGTCGTCATGGTATAGAGAGAGTGGATGAGTTTCACCGGCTTGAACCAGTTTATATTGGCACACGTAAACATTTACTTGATTTACGGGAGAGAATGCTAAAACATTATAAACATGTGTTCAACAATATTTTTGATCTTGAATGGCGTATGGCTTGGGTGACTCCTTGGTATATGCAACAGGCAGGAGAACATGGTGAAACCACGCAGGACTGTGGAACAATTGATTTTGAGGCATATATGCCATATCGAGGAGCCCGAGATAAATCTGAATGGTTAGAATTTCAGAATCTTAGTATAATTGGTGATAAATACATAAAAGCCTTTAATATCAAAGCACAAAAAAGTATTCTTTGGAGTGGTTGTTCAGGTATTGGACTTCAACGTTGGGCAACAGCATTTCTTGCTCAGAAAGGTTTGGATCCCGAAAAATGGCCTGAGGGATTTAAAAAATATCTAAACAAACTACCTGAGGGAATCAAGTTTTTATAAAATAACTATTTTTTTAAGATGGGATACTTTATGGAGAAAAACAAATAAAAAATATTATAAAGAAAAAAACTAAAAAAGAAACGAAAGACAAAAAATGAGTAAAACCTTTTAAATAATGACTGTATCACACCACAATTAATTATGGCTAAAAAAAGAAAAGAAACAGAAGATGATGAAGAAGACGATTCCTTCAAGATTCCAAAGTTTGACAAAAAAGAATATGTAAAAGAACAAAAAAGAAACATCAAAACCTATTACATCTCATTAGCTTTTGGTTTACTCATAGCAATTGTCTCAGCTGGTTTCTTTATTCTTTTAGAAGGAAATAGTTTCCGTTGGCCTCTAGTACTATTGTTTGGAATTCTAACTGGTTCATGGCTTAGATACCTGTACTTAAAATTAAATATAGAAACAGAAAAATTTGACAAAAAAACATGGTTTAGTAACTATGCAATCTATTTTTTTACATGGCTTGTTATACTTATTGTACTAATTAATCCACCAGTATATGATTCAGAACCTCCAAAAGTAGAAATAGCTGTTCTACCGGATTATCAGGAAATTGGTGGAGATGTGGTAATTGTTGCAAAAATAAGTGATAACTCTGGAGTTAACAAGGAAGATATCACATTTAAAATTGATAATGTAACAATTCCAACAAATGATTTTGAATTTATCGAAAATAAGATTTTCAAATATGTTCACGTGTGTCCAGATTCTTTATCTGAAAATGAAACAAAAACTTATGATTATGAAATTACTGTTAAAGATAAGAAGGGTTTAGAATCAGATCCAACATCAGGTACTTTCACATATGGTAACGATGCAATTTCTTTAGCTTCATCAGAAGGAAAAGCAGGTCTTGGGGATGCTATAAATTTTGTAATTAAGGACAAAAACGTGTTTGATGTATACTACACAATCAACAACCGTAGTCAAAAGATATATGTGGATTATGATTCAAATTCTGGTTATTATACTACTTATCCAAGATACTGGTCAAATATAGATGAAGGCGAGAATGTAACATTACAGGTATATGCTGTTTTTAAGAAATATTTCCAACAGCCCACTGATGAACCTGAACAACAATGGAGTATGGATAAAGTAAAAGACTATAACATTCATAATAACACAATTGAAGATACAAGCAAGTATACTTTCGAAGCAGCTTCAGATATAGAAGGAGAAACACCACCTGGTCCAAATTCTATTAAACCAAAGAAAATTTTTGTAGGAGTTCCAGGTTTTGAACTAATAATCCTAGTTGCCTCACTTGTTATTGCAATAATTATTCACAAACGACGTAAAAGAAAATAGTGTATGTTAGATATCAATTATGAAAAATAATAAACCTCTTTCAGATTTTTGCAAAGAACTTAAAAAAGGTTTTAAACCCAAAAAAATCGATCTTTCTAAACCTGTTAAAGCCTGGTCTGAAAAAGATGTGTTAAACGGCGAAATTGTTGATGCTTTTGTAATAATCTTTCAAACACGTGGTTGCTCCTGGGCTCTTAACTCAGGATGCAGCATGTGCGGTTATTTTAATGATAGTAGTTTTAAAAAAATCGATGAAAAACTATTACTCAAACAATTTGAAAAAGCCATGGAAAAATACAATGACGAAAAAATAGTAAAAATTTTCACATCCGGTAGTTTCCTTGACGAACATGAAATACCAAAAAACATTCAAAATAAAATACTTACAAATCTTTTTAAAAAAACCAGAAAAGTATCAGTTGAATCACGTCCTGAATATGTAACAAATGATGTTTTAAAGGATATAAAAAAACTGAACAACTCAAAAACTTTTGAAGTAGGAATTGGTCTAGAAACATCTAATGATTTCATACGAGAAAACTGTATCAACAAAGGATTTACTTTTACAGATTTTAAAAAAGCAGCAGATCATCTAAAAAACAATGATTCCAGTCTTAAAACCTATGTTCTTGTCAAACCACCTTTTATAACTGAGAAAGAATCAATTAAAGACTGTGTAGAAACCATTGATAAAATTAAAAATTTTACAGATATAATATCGCTAAACCCAGTGAATGTTCAAAAAAACACAGTAGTTGATTTTCTCTGGAAAAGACAACAGTACCGTCCACCCTGGCTTTGGAGTGTTACCCAAATTTTAAAAGAAAGCCATAAAAACATAGAAGATGAAAACGTTTTACTTAAATGCGATATCGCAGGTGGCGGAAGCATACGCGGAGCTCATAACTGTAAAAAATGTGACCAGCAGTTTTTAGAAAAAATATATGAGTTTTCACTTAAACAAAATCCTAAAGTTTTTGATAATCTATCTTGTGAATGTAAAAACAAATGGATGGATCAACTAGAGCTTGAAGGTTTAAGTTTCGGATCAATAGTTGATATACGGTGAAAAAAAATTGAAAGTAAAAAAAGATGAAACAATTGTTTTAGTTGATGAAAAAAATCGTAAATATCTTATTAATACATCTCAGAAAACAGATAAATACAAAGGAGTAGGCGTTGTCGATCCAAAAATTTTTGTTGGAAAAGAATACGGGTCAACCTTTGAACATGGAAACAAAAAATTCTTTATTTTTCATCCTTCTCTTATGGATAAACAACAGGGGCTAAAAAGACGTGCTCAAATAATTCTACCTAAGGATGCAGCACAAATAATAGTAAACTGTTCGATAACACCTGGATCAAAAGTCCTTGAAGCAGGAATAGGATCAGCTGCTCTTACAATCACTATGGCAACTATGGTACAGCCAGATGGGAAAATAATATCATATGACAACCGAGAGGAATTTATTGATCATGCAGTTAAAAACATTAAAACAGCTGAACTACAGGATTTTGTTGAAACAAAATTTAAAGATGTAACCAAGGGAATAGATGAAACAGATCTTGATGCTGTCATATTTGATATACCAAACCCGTGGGATGCAGTAAAACATGCTTATAAAGCACTAAAACCAGGTGGATACTTATGTTGTTACTCTCCTCTTACAACTCAGGTTCAAAACAATGTTTTAGAAATAAAAAAACACAATTTTATCGAAATAAAAACATTTGAAAACCTTCAAAGAGAAATAGTTGTATCTGAAAAAGGAATCCGACCAAGTTTTGATATGCTAGGGCATACTGGTTACTTGACTTTTGCACGAAAAACAAAATAAAATAAATTTTTAGATTTGTATTAGATTTAGATCTCCATCATACATATCTATCATATGGGGACTATTTTTTGCAAAATCACCAGATTTCCTATGTATCCATAACTGAGATATTAAGTATCCTAAAGCGGTTGAAAAAACAGTTGCAAAAATAGTGCGAAATACTGAAAAAATTTTGTTACTATTCATAGTTTTTTTGATAAAATATGTCATAATAAATGATTCAATTAGCCAAAGTTTGGTAGCTATATTTATTATAGGTTTGGACCAATTAAAAACTTCTTCAGCAGAAATAAAACCATCGCCATTTTTATCTTTACCATTAACAAATATATCAGTTTTTATACCTTGTGATAGACTCATAGTCATAGGAAAACCTAGAACTAAATCTATTAATCCTACATTGTCTTCCTCTGTTAAAGCCACAAGAACTCTGTCTTCATTTTTTAAATCATTAACAATTCCACCACTGTAACAACACTCAAAAATTATAAACTGTCCTTTAGCGTTAATACTAGAGAACATGTTGTTCAACTCATCGTCAGTTATATAGTTATGAAGAACACCATTTTCATCTCTATATGCATTGTATGGATCCATTACTTCGTCATAACCATCTTCTTCATCAAAATCTGGATTTTCGAGTGTTGACATATCAACAACTTGGCTTCCATGCCCTTGCCAAGAGAATAAAAAAACATCGTTTTCATCAACATTGTTTGCCATTTCGTTGAATGCACTTGTTATGTTTTTTATAGTTGCTTGTTCGTTTATTAAAAGAATTATGTTTTCTTCTTTCCAGTTTTCTGCTTTTATTAAGTTATTGTAAAATTTTTTTAGTTTCCATTCTTTATGAGGTGGAATAAACCTTGGTAGGTTTAATTTTGAGTCATTATATTCTGAACATGCTGCAATAATTGCATAGTATTCTGTTTCTTCATCTGAACTTGCATCCGCTTTTTTGATGTTTTGATCATTGTTTTGTCCAGATATCATTGGTATCGATGTAAAAATAATGCTAATTACAATTAGTAGGGTGAGTGTTTTTTTCATATCTTAAAGAAAAATTTCAACTTACTAATTATTTAAAGTTTATTATATAATTATGTCCCTTTTAATATAGATCATTGTTTAATTGATTCAGTATATAACTTAAGTTAACTCTTATATTTGCTACCCTTTTATTATACAACTCAATCAAATATATCCTCTATTCTTTCATCCCATTCTCTAACGTTACACAAGTTTATAAAACCTAAAAGTTTGATATAAAAACTAATTAGAAAACAAATAGGCAATGTTATTCCAAATATTATCATACCCAGCACAATTATTATGATCATATCTGGAGTAAATATGGAATCACCATTTTTTTCTAACCAAATAGAAGGATAAGAAAATAGTAAATATGTAAAAAACAAAATTTTGCATCTTGCAGGCTGTTGACTTTGAGTGCACAAATTACATTCATTTGAATCTGAAAAACTTTCAAAAATATTATTTAAACTTGTTTGAAAAAATTTATTTTCATTTTCTAAATTATTTGATGAACAATCCCTTTTTTCATTTTCTTTAAAAAAACTGTTTTGATTTGCATTAATGCTTGTAACTAATGGCATTGATGTAATTATTAAAAATACAAAAATGCTCCCGATAATTATTCTTTTATTCACATATATCACCTCTAATATATAAAACTTGTATAATGTATATGTTATTTAAATTTTTTATTTTAAATGGCTATTTATCAGAAAAAAAGAAAGATGAATAAGGAAAATATGTTTATTTTAGTTTTATCCCAATCTGGTTCTGATAATTACCACTTTTCTTATCATACAACTCTGAGGGAACATTCTCCATGTTCTCAAAAACAATCTGACAAAAACGATCACCAATAGGAATCTCCAAAGACTCATCATTTGCATTAAAACAACTAATAGTCAATGTTCCATGAAAACCTGCATCAACTTTACCAAAACTAGCCAGTATGCCTTTACGGGCATAACTACTACGAATCCAAAGCTGAGAAGTAATCTTAGGCCCCATTTTAACAAACTCACGAGTACTAATAGCAAACCATGACAATGGAGGAATCAAAGCCTTACCTTTTTTAACATACTCATCATTTTTCTTAATAAAAACTTCCTCTATTGATAAATCATAACCATTGGGTGTAAGATTTTTTTCCACAAAAGGTTCAATATCCAAATCCTGTGTTTTAAACGCTTCAATAATATCTCTATCAGATAGAATACTCATAAAAAAATCACTCTTACCCTTCAATAGTTATCTTGTTTATAACAATATCTTTCAATGGTTTATCATTCCTGCCAGTATCAACCTTTGAAATATTATCAACAACATCCATACCATCAACTACTTTTCCAAAAACAGCATGCTTCCCATCAAGCCAAGGAGTAGGTTTAACAGTTATAAAAAACTGAGAACCACCAGTATTAGGACGACCTGTGTTAGCCATAGAAAGAACACCTTTGTCATCATGTTTTAAATCAGGATGAAATTCATCCTTAATATTATAACCTGGTCCACCTAAACCTGTGCCATGAGGACAACCAGTCTGAACCATAAAACCATCGATAACACGATGAAAAATTAAACCATCATAAAACCCTTTTTCAACAAGCTTGATAAAATTACCAACAGTAGATGGTACTTTGTCATTAAAAAGTTCAACTTTGAAATTTCCTGCGTTTGTATTAAAATATGCTATTTGATTTCCCATATTCTTTCAACTCCATATAAAAATAATCTTTAATTTAAGTTTCAACAACTGTAATGCTATTAATTATTACATCATCAACAGGCCAATTTGACATTCCATCTTTTGTAGTTGTACTAACCGATGCGATTTCTCTTACAACATCCAATCCTTCTACAGTTATACCAAATACTGCATAGTTATCATCTAAAAATGATTGAGGGCCATCACAAATATAGAACTGACTAGTAGCACTATTAGGATCATTAGTACGAGCCATAGCTATAGCTCCGTCTACATGACGAGCATCAGGATGAATCTCTAAATCGATAGGATTATTTGTTTCCTTTTTTGTACCATCTGGATAGAATCCTCCACCCTGGATTATATGATCATCAGGGTTATTTGAATCGAGATTTGCAACTCTATGAAAAACTAAACCATTGTAAAAGTTGTCATTAGCATAATTAATAAAATTCTCAACAGTATTAGGTGTTTTATCTTCGTATAAATCTATAACTATTGTCCCTTTTGAAGTATTGATGTAAGCTATAGGATTTTGATATGTAGTTTCATCACTTGTTTCATTAGCTGCTCCATTATTATTGTCATCTATATTATCTGTGTTATCATTGGTTTCTTCTGGGTTTTGCATCAAAAAAATAAAGGCTACTGAAATAACAACAATGGCAATTATTAACACCGTTATATATAGAAATAGACTAGATTGACTATTGCTATTTTTTTTTGCTTTAAGTTCTTCTCTTTTTTCTTTTGTAAGTTTTTTTGAAGGCATAATAATCTGCCTAAAATACGGTTCTTGTAGATAAGTATTATTGAAAATATTTAAAAAAATTACTTTTAGTTACCTCTTTCCGAAGATTTTTAATACAGTTTAGTACTGATTATTTTTTTAGCAAATAATGATTCGACAAGCCTCTTCAAATATTTTTTCAAAACAAAAAAAGTTTTTTCCAATAAAACAAAATAGTTCACAGAGTCTTTGTGCTCTCTGCAGAGGTACTAAATTACTCTGCGGCAGGGAACGTTGCCCTGTTATTGTTAGATTTCATTCTAAAAGAAAAACTGAGAAACTCATAGGTAAAACAAGACTCAATGGTTCTTCGCCACCTAGTGTATTTGTGGGACGTTATGGTTATCCAAAAATCTCTATTGGTCCTATGATTCCACCATTGATGGGTGATACCTCTGAAATTGATACACCAGAATTGTGGCTTAATAAAACAATTGATGAAATAGTGGATTTCCGAAGTATGCTAGTTCGGGGAAAACACACTGTTGAAATATCAGATGTGGAAAGTTCTGATAAAATAGTTGAGTTAACCCGCGAGCTTGCTCTTTCAAAAAACAGTGTATTTACTGAAGCAGTTTTTTCAAAAAAACCAAGAGGAAGACTTAGTTTTTATGATGAAGTTCAGCCACATGGACCTAGTGCTCCATTGAAAAAATTTGATATTTCAAATCCTAAATATGAACATCATGTAGAGAAAGCATATTATGATACAGATCTTCGGGCTAGAAATGCTGTTACAGATCTTTATCAGGATGGAGTTAAAATCTCCCAGATTCAGAAAGCATTCAGCGTAGGAGCATTTGGAGTAAAAAAATACCGTCGTTTTGTTCCCACTCGTTGGAGTATCACCGCTGTTGATTCAATGCTTGGAAAAAAACTACGTGAAAAAACCAAAACATTTCATTGGATAAATGATTTCCATGTTTATTCTCTAGAGCAATTCGACAACCGATGGATAATAATTATGATGCCCTCCGAATGGCAATACGAGCTAATAGAGGCATGGTATCCTAATACTACATGGAATCCATATGGAAACCAGGTATCAATCTACAACAGTTACGAGTTTTATGAAGGAAGAAAAGACTACGCCTCAATCGGTGGATGTTATTATGCGGCACGTTTAGCTGTTAATGAGCTTTTAAACAAAGAAAAAAGACAGGCAGGAGTCCTTATCCTAAGAGAGGCACATCCTGGTTATATTATGCCTGTTGGTGTATGGAACGTCCGGGAAAGTGTGAGAAAAGCACTCAAACAACCAGTACAAAAATTTGAAACCCTGACTCAAACACTAAACTTTGTATCAAAAAAAATGGATATACCAACAGAACGATGGATAAAAAACAGTGCTCTTTTAAAAAACAGGCTTTATCAAAAAAGACTAGAGGATTTTATTAAATGGAAATAAAACAAAAAAAATGTAAAACCGCTCTGTCTAAATCAAATCTACCAGGGCTTGATTATTCTCTTAATCCATATACAGGTTGTGCGCACAAATGCGCTTATTGTTATGTTCCTAACGTGATGCATCTAGATAGAGAAAACTGGGGAGAAAAAGTAACAGTAAAAGAAAATATACCTGTAGTACTTGCAAAAGAACTACGAAACAAAAAACCTGGCAGAGTAGGAATATCAACCGTTACAGATACATATCAACCCATAGAACAAAAATATCGACTTACGCGTTATTGCCTGGAACAATTATTGATACATGATTACCCGGTTTGTATTCAAACTAAATCAAATCTAGTGAAAAGAGATAAAGATCTAATATCAAAATTCAGCAAAGCAGAATTAATGATAAGTATCGGAACAATAAATGACAAAGAAAGACAACTATTGGAACCATTTTCCTCATCAATAAATGAAAGATTTGAACTTCTTAAATATTTTTCAGAAACACCGATAGTTAAATCAGTTTTTTTTGGACCAATATACCCTTCTTTTAAACTTGAAGATATAAACATTTTTTTTGATAAACTACAAAAAAACAATGTATCAAAAATAATGATTGATAAATTCAATCTTAAACCCGGAATTTATAGTAACCTTGAAAAAACTCTACAAAATAATAAAAAAACCTTTGAAGTTTTCAAAGAAAACCTGAAAAAACAAAAATTTTATCAACAAATAAGAAAACAAATCATAAAAGAAAGCAAAAAAAGAAACATAGAATTTATAGATGCGTTTTAGACATCAAGAACCATTTCTTCTACAACAGTTGCTCTGCCACCAACTTTTACAACATCATCCTTTACTTCAACCAAGACTCTACCCGGCCGACCAATAATATCACCTTGCTCACAAACAAAACTCCCTTCTTTGATTATGTTGTTTTTAACTAGATAAGCACAAACTGCTCCATTGGCAGTACCTGTGACTGGATCCTCGTTTACTCCATAAACTGGGCAGAAACACCGGCCATGATAAACTGATTCAGGTTCAAATGTTTCAAAACTAAAAACAAAAATACTGCCTACATCGATTTTTCTACACAACTTTTCTACTTTTTTAAAATCTGGTTTCATGTTTTTTAGAGTCTCAAATTTTTTAATACAAACTGGGAGGCAAAAAAGACCTGTGGAAGCTTTCTGTATCGGAAGGCTTCTATCAATTTTTTCTATTGAAATATTAAGACAATCTGCAACCTCTGAAATCACTAATGATACATTCTCCATTACTGGTTTTCCTTGAGTCATCATAACTTTTTCAATCATACCATCTGAGAAATACTGATCAACAGCTAAAACACCAACATTTGTTTTTTGAGTAATTGTTTTATTTTTATCATCAGGGTTTTCTAAACCATGCAAAAAATAGGATGCAATTGTTGCATGACCACATAGATCTACTTCGATTGTTGGAGTAAAAAATTTTACTAAAAAATCAACTTTATCATTTGGAAACAAAAAAGCAGTTTCAGATACATTTAACTCCCTTGTAACTTTAGACATTTGTTCAGGGTTTAAATCAGGTGGATTAAACACAACTCCTGCACCGTTTCCACCCTTTTTTGAATCTGTAAAAGCATTTACTTTTTTTACATTTACCTTTGTCATAACAAAATTGTAATATTTTTTCTTTTATAAAATTTTTAGAAAAAATTATCCATAATTTATATATTTTTTAGATACGATATTTATATAAAGTCTCATTTTATTTACTATTTGTAAGAAGGGAGGTATATCAAAATATGTTAAATAAAAAAATCGTTTTTTTAAGCATTTTATCAGCAATAATAATGATCACTATTGGTTTTTCTTCAGCCGTAGCAAAAAACACTACAACAACATCAGAAAAAATTGTTTTTGAAACTAAAACATACAATGGATTAAATGTTGAAAAAAAACTCACAGAGCTTTCAACAGAGGAAGCAGACGAGATAAAACAAATACTTATCGATCTTGAGGATGCTTTACTTGAAAATGATTACGAATCTGTTATCAAATATAAAAAAATTCTACAAGAGAAAGGAATAATTGATGAAAAATCTTCAAAATTTATAAAACCACAAAAAGAATCAGCTGAATTAACAGATGATATCTCTAACTCTATGTGTTATTTTCATGCCATGGGTGTAGGATTATTACTTTTCCCTCTTGAAAACAGAATACTTGAAGGAATAACTGAAACGGCTAGAAATGCAGCTGAACAAACAGATAATCCAATAGCCGGGATCATCATAGCTCTTGTAATATTCATCCTTCTTTTTGTAATATTCTGCCTACCGGTTATGCTGGTAACACATCTTATACCCGCAAGAATAATGATGCCATCTGCTAAAGTACAACTTAAAAACGGTAAAATGTGGAGCAGAGGAACAGAGGGATTTAAAAAAGTTGAAACAAGTGGAGAAACCATTGAAGCAGATCTTAGTTATTTTACAGGTATCACAATAAGCACTCTTCCAATATCAATTAATAAAGACTCTGAAGAAGATGAAAATGAGGCTAAAGGTTTTATGTTTGTTTCAGGTTTTGCATTCAAAGTAGAACCATCAGATTAAAAATCTTTCAATCTTATTTTTTCCACTGATCTAATTCTGTAGAATTCTTATATTGATAGATTTTAATACAAAACCCCATAGTATGTCCGAATGGAAAAAATACCAAAGAATGTTCCTTGCTTTTGTTATCTTAACATACTTTTGTAGTTGTTTATTTTATATGCCATTATGGTTCTAAAAAGTGAACATATGTTCAAAAATATGAACTTGACTATTTGTGAACTGATAGTGGATCAGTCCATTCGTTAATTACCATTATTGAAAAAGTATTTATTTTGTAAATATTGGCCAAAAACTTTAAGTATTTCTAATTATATAAATATATATAATGAATAAATCTACTTCTTCTGTAAAACAAAATACATATAGAAAAAAAATACATTACCCACAATTAGATACAATATTGATGGTTGAAGAGAAAATACAAGAAATGGATTATCCTCGTAAAACAGAATTGTGGAATGCTCTTCCAAAGAAAATAATGTATCAAACTTTCAAACTTATCATCGACTATCTTGAAAAATCCGGAAAAATTTTAATTGATGAGGATGGGAAAATAGTTTGGATTTGTAATCCTAAACTTATGAAAAAAGTTATGCAATCTGGAGTAAAAATTAAATGAATAACAGGGAATGCGAAGTTTATATTATTGACAAATTAAAAAAAGATCTTGAAAAACTTAAAAAAGGTAAAACAGAGGATAAAGAACTTTTTGGATTTATAGATCGAGCCACAGACGATTTGAAAAAAGATCCTACTTGTGGAATTAAAATACCGAGAAAATTATGGCCTAAAGGTTATATCAAAAAATATGATGTTGATAACCTTTGGAAATATGACTTGCCTAATGCTTGGCGTTTAATCTACACTATTGTTGGTGATGAAGTTAAAATAATAGCTCTTATTCTAGAATGGATGTCTCATACAGATTATGAACGGAGATTTAGCTACTAAGTTTATTCCTACTTTTTGATTAGTTTAAAACAGATTTCTATCATACTTTTTTGTTGATTTTAAGGAAAAATACACTATTCTCTCCTATAAATAAAAGGTTTTTTCTCCTATAAAAACAACCCTATGATAGATTTTAATACAAAACCCTATATCTTGTATCTACTTTCGGAACTACTGGTCCATAGTAGCTCCGAATGTAAAAAAATGCCAAAGAATCAGTCTCTATTTTTTGTGTTATTTGAATACTTTTAAATAGTTGTTTATATTACAAAACATTATGGTTCGAAAAAATGAACATATGTTCGAAAATACGAACTTAAATCCTTTAGGGATGAAAATACTAACATTTTTAGCAAGAAACCCAGATAAACAATTCTATATTAGAGAAATCTCTAAAAAGATTAATAAAAGTGTTGGAGGCACCCATAAGACACTAAAATCACTTAAAAAAATGAATTTTTTAAAAGAAAACAAAAGTGGAAAAAATATCTACTATAGAATAAACCAAGATAACCCTGCTGTAAAAAATTTTAAGATTTTTATGACAATAAATGAACTAACGTCTTTAATAAATCAATTAAAAAGTTTATCAAAAAAAATTATGCTATTTGGATCCTGTGCAACAGGTGAAGATACAAATGAAAGTGATATTGACCTTTTTGTTTTAACAAATGAAAAAGAAAAAGTTAATAAAAAAATTTTAAAAACAAACTTTAATAGAAATATTCAAGCAGTGGTTGTAAACACAGCTGATTTAATAAAAATAAAAGAAAAAGATAAAGGGTTTTATCAGGAAATAAATAAAGGAATAACATTATGGAATGATCAACAATGAATGATTTTGAAAGATGTATAAAACAGAGGCGTTTAACTAAGATTAAACCATCAAATCAAATAATTCAAAAAGAAATTGAAAATTCTGAATATGATCTTAAAAGAGCAAGAAACAGTTTTGATGAAAGTGATTTCAAATGGACTGCTATACAATCATATTATTCTATGTTTCATGCCGCCAAAGCATTGGTTTTCAAAAAAGGATACAGGGAAAAAAGTCATTATTGTTTAATAATAGCCCTTAAAGAACTATATGTTAAAAATAATGAGTTAACTATTGATATGGTAGAAAATATTGAACTTTGTATGAACCTTAGACATGAAGCAGACTATGGATTATCTTATACTCAAGAAAGTGCTGAAACAGCTTTAAAATATGCAGAAAATTTTTTAGATGCAGCAATAAATCTTCTTTGATTCTTATTTTATTCATGTTTAAGATGTTTTTTCTCCTATAAAAACAACCCTATGATAGATTTTAATACAAAACCCTATATCTTGTATCTACTTTCGGAACTACTGGTCCATCAGCATGTTTTAAGTATAAAGACTGTATTACACCGGAAGAAATATTAATAAAATAACCTTAATTAATTAAAGAAATGTCTTTGTAGTGATAAAATATGGCAAAAGCGCGATCAAGAACAGCAGCAAGAAAAGTAAAAGATAGATGGCGATCAAAAAACTGGTATAATATACAAGCACCTGCTTCATTTGACAATGTAACGGTAGCTGAAACCTTAGCAGATGATCCAAATAAATTAATGAACCGTGTAACTGAAGTATCTCTTCAAGATCTTACAAATGATTTTCGTAGATCACATATAAAACTTTTCTTCAAAATAAATAACATAGAAGGTTCAAATGCTCAAACATGTTATGTTGGTCATACTCTAACATCAGATTATCTAAGAAGACTCATAAGTAGAAGACGCTCGAAAGTAGATTCAGTAGTAGATGTATCAACACGTGATGGAGCAACCATAAGAGTAAAACCATTCGCTACAACAGATAAAAGAATACAAAACTCACAAGGACATATAATAAGAGAAACAATGAATAAAACAATAACAGAACTAGCAAAAACAACTACTCTTTCAGAATTCGTAAGTAAAATTGTTGATGGAAGTATCGGACGCGACATCTACAAAGACTGCAAAACACTATATCCTGTTAAAAGAGTGGAAATATTCAAAACAGAACTAATATCAGAACCAACAATCAAAATTGAAGAAAAACCTAAAAAGAAACCAGAGGAAAAAACTGAAGAACCCGAAGAAGAAACCAAAGACAAAGAAGAAACCAAAGATAAGAAAACCAAAAAAGACAAAAAAACTAAAGAAACAGATGAAGAACCAGAGGAGAAATCTGAAGACAAAGAAATTGAAGAAAAACCTAAAAAGAAAACAACAAAGAAAACCAAAACAACAAAGAAAAAAACCAAAAAATCAGAAGAAAAACCTGAAGAAACAAAAGAAACTAAAGAAACAAATGAAGAACCCGAGAAACCCGAGGAATCTGAAGAACCTGAAAAAGAAGAAAAGAAAGAATAAAAAAAACCAAACTTTTTCTTTACCCCAAAAATACCCTTTTTTTATAATTTAATTTTTTTCAATCAAAAGTCTTAAAAGAACTTATCCTTTAATCCATACTCTCGGGAGGTTTTCATTTAATTGACAAAAAACAACAGAGTCATAATAATAGGTTGCGGAGCAGGGGGAGGAACCGCTGCACAGTTTGCAAGAAAAACAGATAGAAAAGCAGAAATAACAATTTTTGAAAAAGGACCATATCCTCAATACTCAAAATGTGGTCTACCCTATACTATATCAGAAGAAATACCTAAAATAAAAAACCTAATAGAATTCACAGAAGAATGGTTCCAAAAATCAAAAATAGATTTATATTTAAACACAACCGTAGAAAAAATTGATACAAAAAACAAAAAAATAACCTCTAAAAACAAAGAAAAAACAATCGAAAAAAATTATGACTCATTAATAATTGCAACAGGTGCTAAACCATTTATACCACCAATTAAAAACATAAAAGAAAACAACAAACTACCAGGTGGCATTTACACTGTTAGAACAATTGATGATGCAAAAAAAATAAAATCTTTTATCGAAGAAGGAGACAAAGCAACAATTGTAGGAGCAGGACTAATAGGTCTAGAAATGGCGGATTGTCTCTACAAAAAAAACATGGATGTTACAATAGTAGAAGCACTACCAAATATACTAATGAACACCCTCGACCAGGATATGTCAAAATTAGTTTTAGAAAAAATACCTGATGATGTAAAAATATTTATAAACCATATAGCATCAGAAATCCAAACAAAAAACGGTGACATCGAATCTGTTATAATAAAAAACAACGATGATGCTGAAACAAAAACAGTTGATACAGATCTACTTATTATCGCAGCAGGTAACAAACCAGAAACAAAACTTGCTGAACAAATAGGATGCAAAATCGGTGAAACCGGTGGAATAAAAGTAGATAACAAATCACAAACCAATATCAAAAACATTTATGCAGTTGGAGATTGCACAGAATATAAAGACTTTGTAACAAATAAATCAATTCTTATTGGTCTTGGAAGCATAGCAGTACGACAAGGAATAGCCGCAGGAGTAAATTCGGCTGGAGAAGAATATATTTTACCTGGTGGTTTTATTAATACATGTACATCAGAATTTTTTAACATTGAAATAGCTGCAGTTGGGCCAAACAAAAAATGTTTATCTGAAATATCAACAGTTCAAGGAAAATATAAAGGACTTAGTCTCCCAGAGTATTTCCCCGGTGGAAAACCAATAACAATGAAAATCTATGCTGATGAAAACAAAGAAACAATAATAGCCGCGCAAGCCGCAGGAGACAAAGCAGCTCAACGAATAAATACAGTAGCCTGCGCGGTTTTAAACAAAACAAAACTTGAGTTTTTTAGAAAACTAGAAACAGCTTATGCTCCACCAATAGCACCCACTCTTGACACTGTAACTCTTACAGCAGATATAGCCGCAATGAAACTAAAACGTAAAAAAAATAAGGAATTTTAAAAAACATGAAAATCTTACATACTGCTGACACTCATCTTGGCTATTCAGCCTACAGAAAAGTAACAGAAGAAGGAATAAATCAACGTGAACAAGACACCTATAATTCATTCAAACAATTCATAGATTACGCAATAGAAAACCAACCAGATTACATCATACATGCTGGAGATTTATTCGACTCAGTAAGACCTAACAACAGAGCGATAACTTTTGCAGTAAACCAAATTCTTAGATTATCAAAACAAAACATACCATTTATAATAATAGCTGGGAACCATGAACATCCTAAACTAAAAGAAACCGGGCATATCTTCAGTGTTTTCGAACACATAGAACATGTCCATCCAGTGTATCATGGTGTTTATGAAAAAAAACTTTTCAAAAAAAACAACAAAAAAACCGTTTTTCATCTGATACCGCAAAGTAACTTAAAAGAAGAATACGAAAAAGAAATAAAAAAACTAAAACCAGACTCTGAGGCAGACTACAACATAGTTGTTTCTCATGGAGCAGTAAAAGGAATCAAAGCCTTTAGCATGAATGAGCTAAATGAACTATTTATTCCAGCTGATTTCTTAAGCAAAGACTTTGACTACATAGCACTGGGTCATTATCACACATACACACGACTTAATGAAAGAAGCTATTACTCTGGTTCAACAGAAAAACTTTCATTTACAGAAGCAGAAGATCAAAAAGGATTTATAGAAGTAAATCTTGATAAAAAAATACCGGATGCAAACTTTGTAAAAATAGAAAACAGAGAAATGATAAACCTTGAAGAAATAAACTGTGAAAATCTAGAAATCGATGAAATAATGAAAAAAATTAAACAAAAAATCCAAAAAATACAACCCAAAGAAAAAATTTTTAGACTCAACCTACAAAGAATACCTTATCATATCTACCGTGCTATAGATTTTTCAGAAATAAAAAAAATATCAAACCAGGCGGTTCATTCTGAAATAAAAACAGAGATAATTAGAGATGATCTCAAAAATCAAAATATTAACCCCAAGATCGATCCTTTAACAAACGAGTTTCAAGCTTATATTTTAAACCAAAACCTTGAACATGGAGAAGATTTGTTAAAAACTGGTCTAAACTATATACAAAAAATTGAGGAAAAAAACGAAACATGAAGAAATTATGATACTAAAAAATCTAACACTAACAAACTTTAGAAAATTCAAAAAAACCTACATCGAATTCCCGGATGGTGTAACCTGCGTGGTAGGTTTTAATGGTGTAGGTAAAAGCACGATTTTTGAAGCTATAGCTTGGGTGCTGTATGGTTCATCAGCCGCTAGAACCTCAGCAGATCAAATAAAAACAGAAGGAGCATCAAACAAGGAACCTTGCAGAGTAGAACTAGAATTTATTTTCAATGAATCAAACTATCGAATAGTAAGAGAAATGACCGGAAAAAATTATACTGCTAATGCATCAGCAACAGTTGATGGACGAGAAGCCTGTAATGGAGCAGAAGCAGTAACCCAACTTGTCTTAAAAAAACTTGGTATGGATTTCAAATCATTTTACACTAGTATATTTGCCAAACAAAAAGAACTAAACAGTTTAAGCAACATGAACGCTAGTGAAAGAAGACCACTAATTCTTAGAATGCTTGGAATAGATGCACTTGATAATGTTATAAAAGAAATAAAAACCGATAAAAAAAACAAAGAAACGATAGTAGAAAAACTACAAAATCAACTGTATACTCAAGATGGAGAAAACAAAATAGAGATATATCAAAAAGAAACACAAGATCTTTCTGAACAAAAAAATCAACTTTTTGAAACAATAAAAAAACAAAAAAATGAAATACAAAAATTTGGAAAACAGGTTGAAAAAACCCAGAAAGAACTAATTGAATTAAAAACAAAATATGAAAAACTTGATGCAAAAAAGGAGAAACTTGAGAAAGAAAAAGAACAATTTGAACAAAAAAATAAACTTTCCGGGGAAATAAAAAAACTAAAAGAAAAAATAAAAGAAAGAGATCTTCAAATAAAAAAACAAGAACAAGAAAAAACAAAGTTTTCCGATGTAACAAAAGAATTAGAAAAAACTGAAAAAAAAATCGAGGAAATAAAAAACATACAAAATGAGCATATAAAAAAAATAGAACAAAAAAATACACTAATGCAACGACTTAAAAAAGACATTAGTGAAATAGAATATAAAACCAAAAGAATTAAAAAATTAGGTCCTGAAGCAGAATGCCCAACTTGTAATAGGAAACTATCTGATCATTATGATAAATTGTTAAAAAAATTCGAAATTAACAAAAAACAAAAAGAAAAAGAAATCAAAGATTATCTGAAAAAAGTCTCTGAAATAGAAGATAAAACACAACAAACAAATAAAGCATATGAAGCATTGAATAAAAAAATTTTTTATTTTCAAAAACAACAAAAAAATATAGATAAAATTGAAACAACAGTTGAAAACATCGAATCTGAAATAAAAAAAGAAAAAAACGAATTATTGTTAAAAGAAAAAAAAGTTGAAGAATTAGACAAAGTAGATTTTAACAAAGAAGAATTTGATAAAATTAAAAAAGATATTAAAAAATCTTATGAAATGTATCAAAAAAAACAGGTTTTTTTCAATAAACAAAAAGATATTTTAAATCAAAAAAGAATAGAATTAGAAAAAAAACAAGGAAACATAAAAATTTTTGAAAAAGATATCAAAAACTATTCTGAAAAAATCCAGGAATTAGAAGAATACAGTAAAAGAATCGAAAACGAGAAAACTGAATCTAGGAATCTAAATATGTTAACAGAGGTTATGTCTTCTTTTAGGACATATCTTATATCACGAATTCGTCCTACTTTATCATTGTATGCCTCTGATTTTTTTAGACAACTTACTAATGGTAAATATTCTGAAATAGATCTTGATGAAAAATATAACCTTATGGTTTATGATAATGGAAAAAAATATGGAATTGAACGTTTCAGCGGAGGAGAAGAAGATCTGGCAAACCTTTGTCTGAGACTTGCGATATCTGAAGTAATTACAGAACGCGCTGGTGGTGTTTTTAATTTTATAATTCTTGATGAAATCTTTGGTTCACAGGATTACATCCGGCGTCAAAATATTATTGATGCTCTTTCTTCGCTTTCATCAAAATATCGTCAAATCTTTCTTATAACTCATGTTGATGAGATCAAAAATGACATGGAAAACATAATTAGTGTTTATGAAAACATAGATGAAACAAGCCAGGTAAAAATAGAATAAAAAAAAGCTTTGTTTTTTTTGATATATATGAGAATATGGGATATACCAACAGAGAAACTATGTCGCAGTCATTTATTAGGTGAACATAGAGAACTACATGCAATATGGTCTATTATTATAAACAAAAAAAAGGGTTATTCTAAACATCCTGAAACACTTCGTTGGAAAGGAAAACTTAAAGCACTATATTTAAGACATGAAGAGCAAGTAAAAGAAATACAAAAAAGAGGATACCATCATAACTCTTCTCTTGATAAAAAATTTGCAACTGGGAAAAAAACTCAAAACGAATTTATTGATTCTATCGAAAAACAAAAACAAATATTAAAAAACAAAAAATGTAAATGTAAAATCTAAAAAAAAAATAAAAAATATTTTTTTTATTTATTTCTTTTTGAAAAATCCACCAAGTTTTCCTTTGGATTTATCTTCATCCGAGGTTTCTTCAGTATTGTTTGGTGGTTCATTTGTCATATTCATGTTTGGATTCATTCCACCAACTGGTGGTGCTGCTGAAAATAGTTTGTCAAATACTTCTTTGTTTGAATCAAACCAGTTCTGCCATTCATGATTTGCTTCTCGTAGTTTTTTACATTCCATATCTGTGTCTTCATAAAGTTGATAAAGTTTCGTGAGGCGTTCTTTTTCTTTCTCGTATTCAGCTGCAACACTTTCATATTTATCCTTATATTCAGCATAATCCTGGTATTGTTTGTATTTATCAATCTGATTATTTAATTCAGCAATGGTTTCATCTTTCTGATTTATTTGTTCTCTAAGAGTAGTAACCTCTGTTTCTAGATGATCCTTCATCTGTTTTATTTCATCCATATGTTGCTGATATTCATCAAATTTTTGTGCTTTTGTCTGATTTTCCTCGAGTCTTTCGGTTAATGTATTAATTCTTGCTGTTAGGTCATCTTCAAGTTGTTTTTTCTCAGCTTCAGCTCTTCTAACACGTTCTTCGTAATCAGAAATCCTTTTCTCTGTACCAGTAAGTTCTTCTTCCTGGTTTTTATAAGCATCCCAAAGTTTTACTAGACGTTCTTTTTCTTTATCAAGTTCTTCACGATATTTTTTAGCTCCTTCAGATGCCTCCATTCTTTTACGTTCAGCATCAGCAACTTGATTCTCGTATCTTTCAAGCATACCAGTTATCTCTTCAAGGCTTTCTACATTAAGCATAGTCTGAATCCTTGTAAGTTCTTCAGCGCCACGTGTAAAAGAATTTTTGAGAGCATCAATTTCACTTGTGACAGTATTTAACTTATTTTTAAGAGAATCAACATGTTCAGTGTTTCTCCTCATTTCATTTTCTTCATTCATAAAATTTCTTATTCCTCCCTAATTTTAATCTAAGTGACTACAAAAAAGGAATGAGCATGTTGCTATTTAAGGATTATCATAATTTTATTAATAAATTAAAACATTTTACAAGATAAAACATATTATAAACATGGCATAATATCATTAAAAAAAGAACAAAAAATATTTTATTAGGAGAAAACAACAAAAAAAAAATGATAAAAAATATTGAAAAAATCCTTAATATATTAGAAAAAGAACTTTCAGATTTTCAAAACCCTCTGGTTTCACAAAAAAAATGGGAGATCATTAACAAAACACCTTTTACAACACTAATCTCCTGTTTACTTAGTTTAAGAACTAAAGACGAAGTTACAGATAAAGCATCCATGAAACTTTTTAAAAAATATGATACACCTCAAAAACTATCAAAAGCAGATATAAAAGAAATAGAGAAACTAATCTATCCAGTTGGATTCTATCATGTAAAAGCAAAAAGAATAAAGAATATTTCAAAAACTCTGATAGAAGAATACGATGGGAAAGTACCAGAAGACTTCAAGGAACTATTAAAACTAAATGGAGTTGGAAGAAAAACCGCAAACATAGTTATGACCTATGGTTTCAACCAAAAAAAATTTTTACCAATAGATACACACTGCCACCGTATACCAAACCGTCTTGGATGGATAAAAACCAGAACACCAGATGAAACAGAAAAACAACTTAAAAAAATATTACCTAAAAAACATTGGCATAAGTTCAATCGTCTTTTTGTAAAATTCGGACAAAACATCTGTCTACCCATCTCACCAAAATGCAGTATCTGCCCAGTAGAAAAATACTGTAAAAAAATAAATGTAAACAAACACAGATAAAAAAAAATAAAAAATTTTTTTAAAAGCTACCTGCTCCACCAGTTTTTTTAATAAAACGTTCTATTTCACCGACACTTAAACCTTCTTTACAGGTCATCAAATCAACCATTTTTTCTTTTTCATCCCAATCTTTATAATATTTTTTTTGAGCATCCGTTAAATCAAACTTGATTCCCTTATCTTCTGCTAACTCTCTTAGTTTTTCCTCACTTAATTTACTAAGCATCTCTTTTTTTATCGACATAACTTAATCCTTTCCTCCAAAGTACTAACTATATCAACTCTATATCTTAATCCTAAGAACTCTTTGATCAAATAAATAAGCTGATTTTTTTCTTAATATACAAATTTTATTAAAAAAACTTTCCCAAAAAATATTGTTTTTTTATAATAAACCCATTTTATCCCGGTTTATCTCAAACATGGTCGTAACCTGACTTTCTTCAACCTGCTCCTGATTCCCATCTTCATACTCGACAACAAGCCAACTACTAGGATGAGGATAAGTGTTAACCACTCGAGCTTTTTTCATAGTATCTTCTGACATGTCAGAGCTTTTAACAAAAACCTCTATTCCTCTACGGATACCTCTATCTTTCAGCAAACTAAATAGCACCCCACATAAACAAAATACTAATTGAATGATATAAAACTTGTCACTAAAAATTCTAAGAACCTTTATATAACATATTTTTTATTTACAAAATATATATTGTGAAGGAGGGTTGCATTTTTAAAATGAAATACAATCTATTAAAAAAAACAATGCCGGTAATTATAATCTTATTATGTTTGACAATGTTTTTTTTGTTTGCTGAATCTGCAAAAAGTAATAAAGATTTAGATATTTCAATTGTTTCTACAAACACAGAGTATATTCGTACACGAACTGTTGTAAATGACAAATATGAGTCATATGATATTTCTATTGAACTATTTAACAAAGGTCCTCAGTCCACAGATAATTTAACAGTTAAATTAATCGATGAGGAAGATTTTTCATTTGATAAAAAAATAAATATTAATTCAACAGATCAAGAAACCGTAACTTTTGAAAATATATTGTTACCTGGTGAACAAACTCATTCTGTAGAATTCCAAATAATTGATAATCAAAATAATACACTAATTACAGAAAAAATTTATTTTAACAAAAAAGGAATTGTTGATCCTAAAGATGATGATTCTTCTGAAATACCGGGATTTGAAATAATACTTATATTAATAGCTATTATTTCTATATTGATAGTTCTAAAAAGAAATCAAAAATAAAAAAAGTTTTTTTTGTTTAAATTTCATTTACTACTATAACAGCCTTTACAACATCCTCTTTATTTTTTCCATCATAAATAATTGTATTTGTTGGAGTATTAGTTGCTTTTTCAGTATAATCCTTTGGGAGATATATCTCACTAGCTCCCTGAGCTATACCAACAAGTTTATCATTTGAATCATAAAATTCTGCTTCAACACTAATTTTTATATCTCTATCAGCAATATTTCTAAAAAGAAAACTAATTTCAACATTTCGAACAACCTGCATCTTCTCTTCTGTAACGTCATCACGTACTATTCTTTTATTAACTTTATATTTAGAATCAACTAATTCAACAACATCAGAATCTAAAACGATTTCTCCATTTTTTTCATCAGTTGTTGTAGCTTTTTGTTCTTCCTGGCAGCCACTAAGCATAATTGTAGTTGTCAATAATATTGTGATTATTATAGCGGTATGTTTTCTCATATTATCCAAAACCCTCCAACAATTTTTTCACTATCTTTTATTTAACTAACAACAGGTAATTGTTTTTATCTCTTTTAAATGTTTTTTTTCAATATAGTACTTCGGAAAGTGAGTAGAATATGATCCGATCCAATCAATTATATTATTGACGGAAAAAATCTAATCCGGATATGAATATTATTTTAGACACATAGAATCGTTTGGAAAAAAAGTTGCTTTCCGAACTGATTCAATAGAACAAAAGTATATATGTGTAAAACAATATTGATTCTAAATGATGGAGAAACCTCTTAAGGTTTAACTTTTATCTGGAGGTAAAAACTTTATGGTAGAAAATTCAAAAATTGTTAAAAAAGTCTTAACAACTCTTTTAAATATATCTGGTAGAAAAACAAGTAAAGAACATGCTGTGATGATTATGGGTTCTTTGTTAAAACAACTTGAAACTAGATATGATTTTCTTAGAAATATTAAAGTTAAAGATACCAGGTTTTTAGAAAATGAAGAATCCGTTAATGTTCTATCGGATGTTAACAGCATATCTGAGAATGAAGTAGGCAAAGCAATACATGATATCATTTTAATGATGAACAATTCTCTTGGGAAAAACGCGGGATATTTTTTCTACAAAGAAATATCAAAAGGTATAGATGATGACTATCAGACAACAATGAAAAACATGGGTGTAGACCTTGGACTTATGCAACTAGAGCGAGAAGTCGAAGAAATGGAAAAAAACATGTATTCCTCAAAAAAAATCAGCAACAAAAAATAGTTTTATCTTTTTTAATAAACTTAATAAAAACAAAATTCTACCAGCATCTTGAAGAGATAAACTATCTGATAGTTATTCTTATGAAGCACTTAGTTAAGTACTCCTATGTACTAACTATTGTATTTGTAGCAATCTATGTTTTTGGATGTACTAATGCATATGTACCTGCATATTCACCTGAAAAAAACATATAAATAGACTTCATTTATTTAACAGAAAGTAGAACTCTAATATTGTTGTGATATCTAATTTTGCAACTTATTAGGAGGGATGTGAAAAGGATGGGAAAAAAAATAAAAGATATATTGAAGAATAAAGATGTTGGTGCTATAGGTATTGGCGCGTTGATTATTTTTATCGCCATGGTTCTTGTAGCA
>CAYLLH010000059.1:0-5835 GCA_964384785.1 uncultured Thermoplasmatales archaeon
GCGACAAGAGAATAAATGTTAAGCTGAGTTAAAAATAGAACGGCTTTTCATCTGCGGGTCTTATCAGACCGCGCAGTATTCCCAGCCGTCGAATAAAAAAATCTTTTATTTTTTTTATTAAAAAGCTCCTCATTTTTATCAAAAACACGATTATTAACAGAGGGTTTCCAAACAAAAATTGATTCATCCCTATCTTTTTTAGAAACACTATTTTTTGGTTTGTTATTAGATTTAAAAGAATATTTACAAATCAATATTATAATTAAAAAAGCAAAAGCTATGATGATTAACACAGGTTTACCAATAAATAAAAAACCATTATCATTTGAAATATTTTCAACGTTAACTTTTTTGCTAACAGTAGTTGATTTACCATTTCCATAGTTAACAGTAAGAGTTACTTCATAAACTCCAGGTTTTTTATATTCATGAGAAACATCAGAACCTACTTTGTAGGTTCCATCACCGAAATCCCAATGATAACTTACAATATTTTCATCTAAATTTTCGGGTTTTAGAAAAAGCTTGTTTTCGGTTAACTCAAAACTAAAATCGTTTACTAAAGCAATATTAGTATTATTATTTCCTTTTCTTTTTATGGTATTGTTAGATCTGTTTTTAATTTCTTTTTTATATGTAAGATTATTTTTATAAAAAAGTTGTATATCATCTTTTTCATTTTTTACATAGATGTATTCATCATCTTCAGATATTGATCCATGAGTATTATTTCTGTTAAATATTTTTGAATCAGCTGAATAATTATTTGTTTGATGTGAACTATTAAGTTTTTCAGAGTAATTTATACAGGTATTATTTTTGTTTAAAACAGGATATGTTTCATTTACTAATTGATTTTCTTGTAAATCTAAATTTTGAGGTTCTATAGTAAGTTCGTCATAAGAATCTGCTGTTGTCGGAAAAGAAAAAATTGTTAGATTAATTCCAAAAAGTAATAAAAAAATCAGTATTGTTTTTGATTTTTTTAGAATATTCTTTTTAGAATTCATTTTTACCCCCTCGATTCCTCCAGATAATTGTTTTTATAATGCTCCATATTATACTTTGTTAATGATAATATTTAAACCTGTCGTGACAAAATAACACTACTATATAAAGAAAACAATAAAAAAACCAAAATATATATCAAAAAAAGACACAAAATAGCCCCGCCCAGATTCGAACTGGGGTCTCTGGCTCCAAAGGCCAAAATGATTGACCGCTACACTACGGGGCTAACAAAAAACATTTTTTTACTCCAGTGCATAAAATTTTACCTATATAGCCCTTTTGATTAACAAACAAAAAAAAGAAAAAAAATTTAGAAACCAGGAAACAATTGATCCTCAATAAGAAAACCAATAGTGTCACCAATAAACCAACCAATACCTGCACAGATCGGAACCATAATAATACCAGCACCCAAAGTTACAATAGCAATTACTAAACCAATAAAAAAACCAATCCATAAACCAACTGTTGCACAAATATCACGAATTATTCCAAGTTTTTCAGGAATAAAATCCATTATTTTCTCAAATATTTCATCAATTTTATCATTTGTTTCATCTTCAAAAACAATATCTTTTGTGATCTCTTTTTGTTTCAAAGTTGAAGCATTACAAGGATTTACAACAGCTATAATTGATATCAATAAAAAAACTGAGAATAAAACACCCGTGTTTTTCAAATTTTTTTTCATATATTTTTTTTACCTCCCATTTATAAAGAATTTTTTTGATTTATCGAAATATGAATATATTTATAAAAATGTTTCCAAAAAAAAATTGTAATTACGATTATTAAAAAATTTTAGTTTTTTGAGAAATCTGGTAATGTTATATCCTCAGGTATTTCACCTGTAAAAAGCATATGTATAGATAGTTTAAGTGAGACTATAAAAAAAACTGGTAAAGCAGAGGTAAACAAAAGCCCCATTTTTATTGATTCATTAAATGGTTTCTGAAGCAGAAAACCCTCAAATAATCCATATAAAAACAATACTCCATAGGTCATTGCAAAACCACCTATTTGTTTTAATAAAAGCATATGCAAAAATACAAAGGTTACTGGTGTGTAAATTGTGAATATTAAACCTAATAATCGGATTAATGGTTTTGATAGATTTATTAGTTTATCAGTTAGATTTGTTTTTTGTTTTTCCTCAGATTGTATTTCTTCTGTAGCACATACTGATTTTGTTGTTTTTTGTAGTCCTTGTGTTATTGGTAGAGTTAATAGTAAAGCTGTTATAGCAATTGTTAATAGGATCAATGTTTTGTTTTTCATTTTTTTACAAAAACCTATCTATTAATTATATGTGTTTTATAATAATATATAAATATTTCTCAGTTTTTAACAAAAAAAAACCATCATAACATATATTTAAACCATCACATATAACCATAAAAAATATGATAAACAAAACACTCCTCAAAGAAACAACAAAAAAACTAAAAGAAAAAAAACTAAAAATCTCAACCGCTGAATCATGCACAGGAGGATTAATCGCTCACACCTTAACCAATATATCAGGAAGCTCAGAATACTATGATCGAGGAATAATAACATATAGCAACAATGCAAAAATAGAACTATTAGATGTAAAAAAAGAAACACTAGAAAAACATGGAGCAGTAAGCAAACAAGTAGCACTTGAGATGGCTGAGGGAATAAGAAAAAAATCAAAAACCGATATAGGGCTATCATCCACAGGAATCGCAGGACCCACAGGTGGAACAAAAGAAAAACCAGTAGGATTAGTATACATAGGCATATCAAACAAAAAAAAGACGATTGTTGAAAAACATGTTTTCAACAAAAACCGGTTAGGAAACAAAGAAGAAACAGTAAATACTGGCCTAAAAATGATAAAAAAAATCATAGAAGAAAACTAAAAAAAAAGAGGGATTTTTTTTGATAAGAGTAGATGGATCAGTAGGCGAAGGCGGCGGGCAAATGCTTCGAACCAGTATAGCACTGAGTTGTTTAACAGAAAAACCAGTGGAACTAACAAATATACGCATCAAAAGAGATAAACCCGGTCTTAGGCCACAACATGCCGCAGCTGTAAACTGTATGAAAAAAATTTTTAACGCTGAAACCAATGATGTAGAAATCGGTTCAAAAAAACTTTTTTTTAAACCAAACAATGTAAAACCTGGCCAGTACAATTTTGATATAGAAACCGCTGGAAGTATAACCCTTGTTTTTCAAACAATAATACTTGGACTCTTAAACTCAAAACAAAAAATAAAAATAAACCTAAAAGGCGGAAGTGATGTACGTTGGTCTCCACCATGGGATTATTTTGAAAACGTGTTTATACCCTTTATTTCAAACATGGGAATAAATATTGAAACAAAACTAATAAACCGTGGATACTACCCAAAAGGAAACGGAGAAGCAGAAATCACTATTAATCCAATAAAAAAAATTTATGGTCTAAAATTAGACAACGATACTTATAACACCAACATAAATGGTGTTTTACATATTTCTAGACTACCTGATGATATAAACAAAAGAATTAAACATTCAGCAATCAAAACTTTGTTTAAAGAAAACCTTGAGGCTAATATAAGAACAGATAGAACTGAATCAGATTCAGAGGGAGTAGGACTGACACTTTGGAATACAATTGAGGAAAAAAAATATCTTGGTTCAGCAGTTATCGGTGAAAAAGGACTTCCATCTGAGATACTTGGTTCTAAATGTGCATCAATGATTCTTAAGGAGATGAATTGTGGATCTACTGTTGATATACATCTTTTTGATCAGATCCTTCCGTTTATTTTTTATGCTAGAAGTGTTGATGAAAAATCTTGTTTGTTTTGTAAAAAAATTAGTAGTCATGCTGAAACTAATCTTTGGGTTTTGAAAAAATTTTTTGATTTTGATGTTAGTGTTTTTAAAAAAATGGATTGTTATAAAATTGAAATATAGAGTTGATTTAATTTTTTTTTATAGAGTTATTTTTTCATTTTGTAATTTTTATTAAGAACATATAAATACTATTAGTGACAAATATTAACATGGTAGTGTATTTTATCAAAATTTTAACACACACCATTCTTTAAAAAAACCCCAACTAAACTAATCAAAAAAAGGACTATATCTAAAAAAAAATAATTTAGTTTAAACAAAAAAAATGAGGGGCAAAATTTCACACAAAAAAAGTAGAATCCACTATTAAAAAATAGAGTAAAAAAATTATTCGGAGGTAAAGAAAGCAAACAAAATAAAAACAGGCAACCTCCAACCCAAAAAAATACAAATTTTCCAAAAGGTGGGGAGGCTGCGATAAATAATGAATAAAATGCAACTGAGGAAAATAAGAATAGTAGCACTAATATCTACAATTCTTATAGCTAGTCTATCCCTTGGAAATCTTTTCACAGTTGCATCCCATGGAGTAGATTTTGAAACACCAGAAGCAGATAATGTAAAAATGGCATATGATCCATTAAATAATGATTTACTTTTTTTAACAGATTTCAAAGTCAAAAACCATGGAGCATATGGAATCGATGATATAGACATAAATGCAAAATTGCTTCATAAAAACAATGTAAAACTTGTTGATTTCACTAAAAATGATGTAGTTGTTCCAAGAGGAAACGATAAAATTGTTGACATAGCAGTAGCTCTTGATTTAGATAAATTAACAGTACTAGATTGGTTGAAACTAACTTATCAAGATTCGGGTTTTAAACTACGTATAGATATCGATGCATCATACATGTTTAATTTAATCGATGTAACCGTTGATGAAGAAATATATATACCTTGGACATCACCAACAAAAATGGTATTAGAAAATGAAACCATTATCAACTCATTGTTTTTGATTATAGAAAACTCATTAAATAAAACTAGTATCGTTAAACCAGAGCAGGTATCATCTGTTAAAAATTTTATAGAAACAGGTTATTACAAAAACACTTATTTTGAAAGATACAGCCTTGAAATAATTATTGATCATCTTTCAAATTTTAGAAAACAAATTTCTACAACCCTAGAAGTTTTTCTTCCAAAAATAAATGCTACATTAACACTAGGGTTTAAAGTCGAACTGGATGTTTCCGATGGATCAATTGCACCAACGTTAAAGGAGGTAACTGTCAGCATATGCTGCTGAATGATAAAATTTCAGCAAAAGCATTGTTGGCATTGTTATTTTATTTAATAATACCCGTTATCGCTATATCCATAATAATTTTTTCATATGATGAACTTTCAAAAACTAGATTTATAAACATGATTTATTGGATAATACCAACATCGATTATTATAGTTATAATCTCTCAGATTAGTATTAGATATAAAAAAGGTGAAAACAAAAGATATTTTCTGAATCTACTTTATGTTTTTTTTACCCTTATATGGGTTTATGGATTTATAGGTGGTACACCAATTTTAAAACAAACATATTTGGAATATGAGTTTTCAATCCATCTATGGAAATATATAACTTTGATAATTACTGCTGCTATCATAAATATTTTGTATTATACTTTTGAATGGAGAATCTATAAAAAAGAAATATCAGAAGAAAAAATTGATAATGTTGTAGATGAACCTCAAACATCGCTTAATTTAAAATTAGAAATATAAAAAAAAATTTTAGGCGAAGAGGAATATAAAACCAAGAATTATTATTCCAAGTCTTTCCTCTTTTTTTGTTACTCCATCAACTGTTATTTCAACTGTTAACTTGATTATATCAACACCATTCAAAGAAGAAGTGTTTATAGTTTCGTTTTCTCCAACATTTAAACCATTGATTATTCCTTCTTCTGAATAATCCACCTTATGGAAAATCAAACCTTCAAC
>CAYLLH010000060.1:0-13067 GCA_964384785.1 uncultured Thermoplasmatales archaeon
TTTGATTCTGATAATTTAGAGTTATATCAAAACTGTTATTCAGGGTCGATATTATTTTATCTTCTGTTATATTATTCTCAGTAAGAATTGTTTCATTTATAAAATCTTTTATAATTATAAAAGGATAAGATGTTGAGTATTTACTTACATATTTTTGGTAATCCCAGTTGTATTCTTCAATATTTTTGTATCTGAAAAAAATTGATTTGGTATTCTGGTTGTTTGTTTCTATTTTTTCTAAAATTTCTTTTTTTATTTTAATAGAGTTTTCATTGTTTTCAGAATAATAGTAGTCTATATAGATGCCGGTGTTGTTTACTTTTTGTTCGATTATTTGATCGTCATTAATGTATTGTTTTATGGTTTTTTCTAGATTGCTATATGTTACATTGTAAGATTTAAATCCTTGGAAATTGTAGGTGTTATTGGTTATTACTGCTGCAGGAACATGTTCGAATGCATAAAAATTTTTGAATAGAGTATAGTTATCTAAATTTTTGTCGACTAAAACTAAATATCTTGTAATTGATATGTTTGGGTAGTTTGTTTCTATTTGATCTATAACTGTTTCTTTATTGTGGCATATTTCACAATCTGATGTATAAAAAAATTTTAGTTTAATATTATTTGTTTCTGCTGTTGCTGTATTAGTAAAAAATGTTGATATTATTAATATTAAGAGTATTATTGTTTTTTTTTTTGCGTGTTTTATTTTGTTGTGCAAAATTCATCACTTTTTTTTAGATTTATCTTATAAAAAAGGAGTAGTATAAAAGAGATTTATAAGTTTTTACAAAAAAAAGATAAAAAAAAAAATAGAGATAATTGTTTTTTTAGTTATTTTTGTTTTTTAAATCATTGGTGTTCCGCCTAATACCATGTCTCCGCCTTCTACTGCATGACTTCCACCTGAGCTGTAAGGCGTAACGCCATTGGGATGAAAACCAGGAGTCCATGGTTCTGGAATTGGTGGAATTGGATTAAAATCTTCATTAAACCCATGGAAACACCATAATGCGTTGCTTACAAGAACCCCGTTAGCGAAATAATCATGTTCCTCTTCACTTACTGAAAAAGTGTAGGTTTGTATTTCACCATCTTGTTTTTCAATGGAGGTTATTTCAACCCATCCTTCAGATGTTAAGAGTTCATCGCCAATTTCTAGTTTCATTGCATTTCTTTGGGAATATGCTACTTTGGATTTTTCTGGGTTTATTGCTGCCCATCCTTCTCTGCCATCTGATTTACGTACAAATAATGGATGGTCATCTGTTGGACTGAGTAAACCTTGGTTTATACTGTAAACAGCTTCTCTTGTTTTTTGGATTAAATGCTCTACTGTTCCAATTGTTTCTTCTTCTGATTCAAGGTTATATGATACTACTTTATCTCCAAGTTCTATATCCTCAATGTTTTTAACTGAGCCATCTGCCATTGATATTTCAGTTCCAGCAGGGAAACAACATTCATCATCAATTATTTCTAGATATTCTCCATGAAACCCATCTGGATAATCAGGATCACTATCTGATGTGTTGACCATGAAAAGTATGTAGTCTATGTCGGAATCATGTGAATCTTCTACACGGAGTGTTATGTTAAATATGAATGATTCGCTAAGCATATAGTAAGGACTTGTTGATGCTACAGGAACTGAGAAAGTATGTGTTTTACTTATCGTGAAAACTTCATTACTGTGTGCACTATGTAGTATTGTACCATCTTCACTTATTCCATCACCCCAGTTTATTAAGTAGTCAACATCTTCCATATCCCTCTCTTTTATTTCAGCGGTTAATGTTACATCAACATTTAGAAAACCACAGTATCCATCTAGGTTGTTAATATATCCCTGGTAGTTTCCATCATCAGAATCATAAAGATAAGCTATTTCATAGTCATTGTAAGGGTTTACCTGACTGAGTATCATAAAGCCTGCACTTGAAGTCATTGTACCGCCTGGGAGAACGATTGAGCCGCCATCAGTTGGATAAACAGGTGTTATTGTATCTGCTGGTTCTGATTGTCCTCCATCAACATATGGTGGAATCGGAGGATAATATATCTCAAAGTGTTCTAATCCATCAGGGGAATCGGGATGATCATCGTATTCATTATCAACATCTCCAAGTTCCATAGATAAAATTTCAGGACCTGAATTTTCGCCGCTATCTAAAACAATTGTAACTCTAGCTGTATCTATTTTTCCACCAGAAGATCTGTCTCTAATTGTGTAAGTAAAAGAATCAGATTCAGTTATTCCAAACATATTCGGATTTACCTCAATAAATTTTCCAATGCCACTGTCATTAATTACTGGGCTGTAGAATCCTTTATCTGAAAGGCTATCACATTTATCTAGATATATTTCATCTCCGTCAGGATCATAATCATTTGCGAGAACATCTACCTTAAGCCTAACGCCTGCTGTATAAGTTGCAAAATCGTTTACAGCGGTAGGTGCACGGTTACCATCAAATTCATCAATAACATTTGATGAAACATCTACTTCTTCATCATCATTTTGTGAACCCACTGTTTTTGAATCATCATGTATTCTCAAACCAGGGTTACTAATCTTACTGGATTCAGATAAATGCCATAATTCTCCATCGCCGGAGAAAGATTCTCCTGTACTTTTTAATATTTTATTTGACATATCATATGTTTCAGCTTCTGCATCAATTGATTCGGATTTACCGACATCAACAACTGTTGTATAAGGTACAGCAGCAGCAGCAACCATAAAAACTACTACAACTACAGGACCAAGTACAGCATAACTTACTGTTGATGAACTTGCATCATCCTTTTTAAAAGCTTTTTTAAGCCACATTTTTTTTCTCACCATCTTTTATTTTTATTTTTTTTTACTCTCAAATTTAAAGGATTAAACTTTAGTTCTATCCTTCACCACACTCTAAAGCAAGTAATACTTTGTTGAAATTGATATTTAAAGATTTGGTGTAAAAATGTCAAAATGTAATTATACAACAGGAAAAAACGTAATCTGTCAACAGAAAAAACAAAAAACAACCATTTATTTATATTTTTATATCTTTTCATTTATGACCCCATCAGCTCTAAACCCAAGCCTCATCAGTTATATCTTAGATTGTAAGATATATAACAGTATTGTGCAATTATAATCAATTTGTAAAAATAACAAACAAATTGTTATCCAAATATTTCTACTCTAATCCAACCGTAATAATAATCTTCATTAACAGAATCCCAAATCAAAACATTCTCCCTAGTTGAAGCACTAACTTCACTAGAATAAACTGGAATCGTTGTATCATTAGTAGAATATGTTTCAGAATGATAACCATTCAACCAAAGCTTAATAGTCACCCTGAAATCCCATTTAGAAGAAACATCTAATAATTCACACAAAGATTCATAGGAAATCTCAGAAAAATTTTGTATCTTATAATAATCCAAAATAATGTAATTATCACTATATATTTTTGAAATACCCTCTTTAAAATTAGTAACAACATAATCATGAACATTACTAACCAAAAAACCATTTGCATAAAAAGTATGAGAGCTACCATCAACACTTAGAGTAAAGACTTCAACATCCCTAGAAATATACTCAATATCTTTTATTTCAACCAATTCATCATTGACACAAAAAATACTATCTTTTTCTACTAAAGATCTTAAAAAACGATTATTATAGTATGCATATGATGAAACTGGATCAATAGACGCCCATGTAAAAACTTCAGAATCAGCCTTTTTAACATATACTGGATGATCCTTTGTTATAAAAAGTTCTCCATTATTTATTGAAAAAACTCCTTCAACAACTGTTTTTTCTACATTTAAAACCTTAGAAATAACTTTTTCTTTTTTTTCAACATCATAAGATAAGACATGTTCACCTTTTTTTATATCCTTAATATCTTTTTCTAAACCATTTTCCATAATAATCTTTGTTTCACCAGTTAAACAACCATGTGTTGACTTACTAATAGACCCTAAATAATTTTGAAAAACAACATTATTAACCGAGAGGGAAAAAGATTTTAAAAAATCATCAGAATTTTTTGAATTAATTGTTAAAACATCATAAATTCTATTACATTCATCCTCTGCATTAAAATAAGTATTTTTTAATAAATTTTTATCAGTTAAGTGATTAGAATCATTTTTTAGATTAAAAATGATGATAAAACCAGATAAAAATATAGAAAAAATAACAAATAAAACTAGAATTTTTCTTGTTCCAACATCTTTTAAATATTTCATTTTTTTTTCAACCCATCAAATTTTTTTTCATTCTATAAGATAATAAACATTATCTGAAATACTATCTTTTTTGTTACTAAGAGTCAAAGTTACCTCTAAACCCTCTGGTTTGCCATCAACACTTCTAATTTGAACTAATTCAGCATCGAAATAATAACCATGCCTTAATTCCCCATATTTAAATTCAGCTTTAGTGTCATTAAATATCGCAAGAACAACATTATCAAATTCCATCAATTCAGTTGACAATCTATCATCAAGAGCATAACCAAATTTTTCACGGATATTATTATATTCTGGAGTTATGAAACTAGTTTTATCTACTGGTTTGTGTGTAGCTGAAAGATTAACTGTTAAAACCGCAGAAAACACTATAAAAATTGTAACAATAATTCCACCTATAATTAAAAGCTGACCTTTATTATCATCCTTTATACATACCATGTTTCTATCATCACCTCATAAATATAACCATTATTAACAAAAATTCTTGAAGATTGAGATTTTAAACCAATTTTTAAAACATCAGAGGTATAAAATGTATCTCTATATTCTACCTCTGATATCGTGGAATTTTTTTGAATTTCTGAAATATTATAAACATAAATATTAAACGCATAAGTTGGAGACATATAATTATTTAGATAACTTACAAGATAATTTCTATAACTAATTGAAGGGCTTGTACGGGGAACATAGGTATTATTTTCAAAAATACATTCAACTAATGCACTATCATAAACATCCTGCTGAGATTTATCTAATGGTTTCATAGCATCAATACTTTTTAAAGCAGAATCCATACGAGTTTTCAACTGTGATTTCTCAGTTGTTTCAGGATAATTAGGCGTTGAGAGCCCTTGGATGAAGTATAGAGAGGCAAAAATTAACCCTGCGACTATTATTATCTCTAAAACATTTACTTGTGCATTATCATTTTTTCTTAATCTCATGAATAAACCTCCTCAAGGTATAACTTTCTTTTACCTTCTTCGATAGTCAACGAGCAAATATTCCAGTATAAATTTCCATTGGGGTTAAATTTTATATCTATTGATGGATTAGATGAAGCTGTTGTAAACGTAAAAAAACCAGTTGTGTAATTACCAGCATACAAATTTTTAACATTTTTAATTACTGAGTTAGTTTCAATACTCATTCCTAATATATCGTTTGATTTATCTCCAATATTGTAAACGATTGAATAATCAGTTGAGTCTTTTATTACAGATGAGCTTATGTTGAAATATCTTATATTTGAGTTTCCAACAAAATCTCTATTTAAATCATTTGATACATTTCTAATACCATATACCATGGAATCTGAGTCACTCCATCCAAATTCATCAGAACATGTTCCACCTGGATAAGCTGTCGGATATTGATCAGAGGGAAAAGCATCGGAGCCTACAGATGTATTAGCACGGAATGGTCTTAAAAAAATCCAATCATAATATGTAGGTGCGCCATATTGGTTTATAAGTCCAAATCTGCCATCATTGCAATAAGTTAAGAAATTATCATTTGTATCTGTCCATTTTACACATGCCTGGTAACTATAATCTTGATAAGTATACCTAGCGCCAACATAATCAGAATCATTTACTATGAAAACTAATCTCACCCAACTATTTTCCATAGCTGGATTATTTGTAGCTGTTGCCTTCGGCCATTGTCCTAAAGGTGTGTTTACCTTTGAAAAGTTTTTTGAAATTGAACAATTAAAATATGTATAATTCTCATAATCAGTTTCAGATTCGCTATATGGGTTATTCCATTTTCCATTATGAAAGATGTATCTCCAATTTCCACTTGTATTATTTCTTACAAAAATACTTGCATCTCTATCATATCCTTGACCTGTTGCCCTTGCTTTAGTTTCTACAATCCATTTGTCACTAATATTTGTTGACGTAACAGTTGCAATAGCATCACCTAATGATGTATTTTCAAGAACCAATTGCCCCTCTGAGATTAAACATTTACCTTCAAAACTCCAGTTGTTGGTAAGTTTGGAATTGCTTATATCATCTACATTAAAATCTTCAAAAAAAGGAAAAACATTTTTTCCATTGCTTTCTGAATCAGCGTTTTCATTACCGTGAAACAGATAGATGTAACGACCATCAGCATTTATCTTTGAAACATTCACCCAAACACGTGAAGTAGAAGTATTATAAGGATTCCATCTTTCAATCCAATGGTTTAATTTAACATCTTTTTTACTGTCATAGAATCTCAGATCTGATCCATCAGAGTTTGCAAGCGAATAATCAAAATTAGAAGGATTTAAACCTATCATTATTGGATAACCATCTTCTGGTTCTATCAGAGCATCTGTTGGATTAGATATCCATATCCTAGTACAATATAAGTGATCTGGATAACTACTACTCCATTTGCTTCGTACCGAAGAAGGAAGTTGATCCTTTGTAATATTTGAAATACGGGTATATCCATCAATACGATCCCAGGGAGATGTAGAATTTGCAGGGCCAAAATCAAATTTATATATAAAATCAGATGAAGGACAGTTTATTTCAATTTTACCAGTTGAACCATATACTTTGTTTTTAACATCAATATAAGAATGTTTAGGTAGATTAAAAAGAGATTTTTTTTCACTTATTTTACCATCTGTAGAGTTTACATAAACCCATCTATTAGTAGTTTGAATATAATATTCTTTACCCGCAATTTTTTCAGGGATATCAATTAATCTGGTGTAATTAACTGAGGGATGATTTTGATGAGTTGTTAAAGCATTAACTATACTATCAGATACATGATCTGCGATATTTCTAGCTTGTAGTTTTGCTACCGTGTTTATTTTTGTATCAACTGTAGAATTTGTCATAAAATATGCACCAGCGATTATAACTGTCATCAATAAAAGAGCCAAAATATAACCCACAACTTCAGATACAGCACTATTATTTTTAAGAGATCTCATTCAAGTACCACCCCTATTTTTATAACAACAAAACTACATATAAATTTTGAGTATTCTGTTTTATATTTTAAAACACCATTTTCTTCAGAAAAATTATAAACTTGTTTAAAAAATGAATTCCAATATTCTGAATTTCCACCGTTAAAAACTATTGATAGATTATAGACCCATCTTGTATCTAAAGCATAGTTTGTATCTTTTTTAAGTCTTGATGTAACTTTATAGTCAGCTGAACCTGAACCACCCGTTTGACTGTTATGAGTTCTCAAAGCTATAATTCTAAAACCAGAAGTATTTTCCTCCCGGTTTTCATAAAACTTTGGTTCATTTTTAAAAGTTGCCACGTTTTCTTTTCCATCATATGATATCACGGCACCATTCTCATATATATTTTTGAATGTTCCATCAATATAAGGAAGAGCATGTTCTAATGATCCTAAATCAAAAAGGTATACACGTGATATACTTCTCCATTCATTATCACCATCGCCATCCCAATCATTGTAGTATTCAGTGTTTGAATGATTATAAAAATTTATTTGAACGCAACCTTTAAAATCAAGACCTGCTCGACGAGAAGTAATCATGTAGTTTTTAGAATCTAATTGTTGTAAAACATTATCTGACAAGCCAACAGAATCATCACTTGAAGAATCTGATTCTTTAATCAATCCTTCATTATGAACCAAGATCTCTTTATCATTTATTTTTGTAAAATAATTATGATAATTCTCTATTGTCAAATCATATGATGGTTCTTTTTCATATATATGTTCAATTGAATCGATGTTAACAAAACCTTTTTCACTTGAAAACAAAAAATCTTTTTCAGTTAATAAACCTGCTCTGATCCAACCATTTGAGGTATACATCATATGGTTCGGTGTTACACAGAGATCATCATTAATTTTTAGATAATATTCATTCATTTCATTTGCCTGATGATGATGAACATTTGATACAACACTTTCAACTAATTTTTCATCTTTTTCATCAAAACATTTTACTTTATCTCCAACGGCTACATTTTCTATGTTTTTGTATGATCCATCAGACATCAAAACTTTTGTTCCCGCAAGAAAACAGGTATCATTTAGCCAGAAAATTGAAACATTATCTACACAATCATCCTGTTTAAATGTTATATTAAAACAGTTATCTCCATCTGTAAGATCATCAACCGAGGTTATATCCATAAGACTACTGTTAGCAGAATACCAAACTAATACTCTGGTACCAGATTCATATACTGACACTGATCCGCCATCATTTGAATTGCCAATGTAATTAACATTTACAGCATATTCTGAATCACGAGGAAGTTGAATCAAATTGTTGATACTTGCTCTTATACCAACAAAATCATTTTCAGAGTTTTCAAATTCTACATCTCTTCTTCTACCTTCAATATAGGGTATACCCCATAGTAGTGTCGCTGAAATTATTGAGATGGCTATAGCTAAAACAAGTAAAGTTGAAATAACCGGCGATACTGCCGTTGGATTTGTTTCGATTTTTTTCATGTTATCGCCTCTAAATTTATTTTTATAACTGCAACTTCGACAGTAAAATATTTTTTAGAACATTCTTTATAAACAATTGTTTTATCAGGTGCATTACTGGTTATAGCCTGATTGTTAAAATCTGATTTTAGATAATCCAGCCATACATCTTGGTTTTCTCCGAAAACCTGCATTTTTAGATTATATGCTTCTCTTTGTCCATTATCAAGAATGAATAAATCATTCATTTCTATTTCAAAACGGAATATACCTTTACCTGCCCCACCTCCAGCATTATCAGAACAGATTTTAACAATTTTTATTGATGAAGAATCAAGAACTTCTAAAAAAGAGGAATCCATCCACATGTATCCATCGGGTTTTGAATTTATCAATGCATCATTTTCTAAAATATTTTTATATTCACCTACACTTGTTTGTGAAATTTGGACCAAGCTTCCTAGATCAAAAACATATATAACTCCAAAAGATACATTACCTGGGTTAGAAGTAGGGTAACTGTCATTAAAAAGTTTGATAACCATTGTACCTTTTATTTCTAATCGCGATGGTGGTACAACTGCATCATTTATTTTTATCAGTTGAGGAGAATTCATTTCACCTACAATAATCTGAGGAGGATTAGTTCTACTAGAAAGACTTACACTGTGACCCCGGGGTTTAACATCTTTTTCATATATTTGAACTGCTAAAGGATCTGACCAGTCGCTTACTCTCACACCATCAGTTGTACGTGTTTTTACTCTGACAAGATAAACGCCGGGTTTATCCCAACTATGAGCCGTCGTTACACTTTGACTTATCCCAGTTGGACCTGCATCCTTCCATTCATCAACTTGTTTATCTCCATCCCAATCCCAACCATATTTTAAACCGGGTTCCTCTCCTTCAACTTTAAAACGATAGGTTGTTTTATTATACAATTCCCTGCAGCCATCTAATAGTTTTGGGGTTGAAGATGCATTTAAAATTGGAGCTTCAATTGTTCCAAAACCCCATATATCAGATTGAGTGTCATAACCATCAGTATTGTTAGCTATAACATACCATTGATATTCTTTACCATAGTTCAAACTTAAACCGGGATCTAACTCTGCAGAATCACCACTATTAACAGAATTAACCGAATCAATTAAAGTTCCATTAGCCCAGTAAAAATCAACATCCATAGGACGAGCATTTGGATCAGAAACAGTTACCTTAAAAATAGGGCTGAGATTAACATCATAAGAATCATCCAAAGGCTGAACGCAAATAGGCTCATGAGGCTCCAGGCCTGTTTCTGCAGCTGTTGTAAAATTCCACATCGGCCCTAAGCTATAGTCAGTTCCATCACTTGCATTTATCTGCCAATAATATTTACCACTATACTCTAGTCTTCCTGGTTCAAATTCTGTTGTATCTGCTGTTGTACCTGTTGTATCTCCCGCATCTATTTTTTCTGTAAGAACCTTAGCTGCTTCTTCATCATTACCTGTAAAAGGACCGAGCAAATAGATATCATAATCTACAGAATCGCCATCGTTATCTCCCCCACTCCATATTAGATTATCATCAACATCTACATCTGCCTCTCCATTTGCAGGATCTGGAGAATAAGGTTCAATTGGAGGTTCATTTGCAGCAGACGTATAAGTTATAACGACTTCTACATAATACGAACGAAGTATACTAGAATAACCCTTAAAATACATCCAATCAGATTGGGCAGCAAAATAAAGATGTTTATTTTTAAGCATCTCAGTTATTTCCTCTTTATTTGAAAACGAAGCGGTAAGTGTTTCTTTTGCAGATGATATCCCGCTATCTTGTTCTACATAACTAGCGCCATTGCGAACCCATAAGCTATGACCAGTATGACCGAAAGAATCTCCTCCTATTCCTTTCCATGTAATATCTACCTGAGTAATACTACTCACATCTTCATCTATTGTAAAATCGAAACGATGATACTGATACTCATCAACATCAACACCATTTATATCTTCAACATAATTATCATCATCTCCATCTATAAGAGAATAATCAGTGGGCATAACTGCACCTGCAAACTCATTTTCAGCTAAATCACGAAAAACACCATCTAAATCAGCTCCCTCATATGCCCTAGCATCTTTTCCATCACATACGTACGTCTGTTCTGTATTATGAACCAAAACAGAATTTTTTTCACTTATTGATACAAAATAATTATGATTTTTTTCAACTGTTAAATCATAAGATTCTTGTTTTTCATAGATTTTTTCAATGCTTTTTATTTCGAATTCTTCTTTATTTTCAGTAAATAAAAAATCTCCAATTTCTAAATGATCAGCGTAAACCCACTTATTGTCAGAATAAAACCTGTGATTTGGAGTTACTTTCAAAAAATTATTTATTTTAAGATAATATGAATTCATCTCATTTTTGTTATGATGAAAAACATTAGTAACCTTATAATCCCCTACCTTTTTTGATTTAAAATTATAAGATTTAACAGACTCACCAATATTTATTGTTTCAATATTTTTATAAGAACCATCAGCCATCAAAACCTGAGTACCCGCAAGAAAACAGGTTTCATTCATCCAATGCATTGTAACATTTTCAACTTTTATCTGAGAACCATGCCTAGTTGCATGAACTTTAAAACTTTCATTAGAATCATCTAAACCTGAAACATTAAGATTAAAAGAAGGATTCCGGGCGTACATCGTAACAAAACGATCACCTTCTTCATCAACATAAAACTCTTCAAAGCTATCAGTGTTTGAAATTGAAGCATGTTGAACAGATCCAATACCCTCGATTAAAACCTCTTCAATTGAGTTATCTATAACATCAAGATTATTTAGAGAAGATTCTTTTTGAACATTAGATTTAGCATTATCTATAGCCGGTAGACCCCAAAAAAAAATTATTCCTACAGATATAAAAAAAATCATCATCACAAGAATCATTGAAACAACAGAAGTTACAGCCTGTTTATTTTTTTTCCAAAATCTATCATACATATTAATTCTACTTATCCCCTTTTTTTTATACTCCTAACATAAATTTAAATATAAACCAGGTTATCGTTATCATTATAAAAATATGTTTTATTCCTGCAAAAAACGTTCCATCCTCGAAAACACCTGTAACTATACCCATAAATACACTTTGTACAACCGCTGCTGAATAAAAAACTGGTTCCACATGATACATTTTTATCGGTGTTCCAGATCCCATAGCTCCTTGTTGTAATTCTGCACCTGCTTCACCTACAATGTTGGGTAGAAAACTTTTACAAAGAATTATAAGTATAAGTAGAAAAACACCCATTCCAACATATATAACTGCTACATATGACATCATGTTAGCTCTTCTTTCTGAATGAATAAGTCTTAGTTCTCGAGCATCTTTACTAGCTGCTTCTAGTACATCTGCAACATTTCCACCACTACGTGATGCTTCAATAATTAGCGAAACAGTTCGATGAACTAGTTTAGTATTAACTCTTTTTGCAAAAGAACGAAGTGCATCATCTACACTACTACCCCATGAGATCTGTCGAGCTATTTTTTGAATCTCAGGGGTAAGAACTCCATAATTTCCTTTTGCTGAGTGCATTATGGCTTTTGTGAAAGTCATACCTGCTCGACGGGATTCAGCCAAATCTCGAACGAAATCAGGGAACCGGTCATCTATTTTACGTACACGACGCAATCGATAAAACTGATATATACCGTAAACGCCAGTGCAAAGAATACCTGAGATTATAAAAAAATCATACCATGTACCTAGTTCAACACTTGTCCCTGCTAAATCAAACTCTAAAGGACCAAAAACACCTGAAAGACCCATAAAACCAAAAAAACACAGAATAGCTGTTGGAATACCCATACTCACTAGAACCATCATCTGAGTAAGCTGCCCTGTGAACTTTAGCTGAGCAAGAAGACTTTGTTTCTTAATAGGCATACCTGTTTTAGCATCTGTTTTAGTTTCACCATTTTTTTTACTGAAATCAAATAAATCTTTTAATTTATCAACAAAATTCATCCCTAATCTATACCCCCTCTGACATAGAGCTAAGTACTATTGCAAAACCAATGTTTATTATTGGAACAATAAGGAAAATAAATACATACATAAAATTTAGTTGATCAGGACTTCCACCCGTGAAAACTGTAAGCATTGGAATAATAATAATTATAAGAAGTATACCTGCAACAGCTGCAGTTACATATGCCTCAGCCATAATACCAAGGCTTTCAATCATTTGTTTCTGATTAACACGATTTTCACGCATGTATTGTTCTGCTTTGTTCATAAAATATGGTTTTAATGCTCCACCAGATTGAACTGTA
>CAYLLH010000061.1:0-15408 GCA_964384785.1 uncultured Thermoplasmatales archaeon
TTATCTAATTTAACCTTTTTTTCGGCTAAATACTAATGTATTTAATAAATGTTTTGCAACCTAATTACTACAAATAACAAATAAACAGTTCATTTAATATCAAAATGTAAAATTTTATAATAAAATATGAGCATAATACTATTCATTTAGTTTCCTTTTGTGAAAATGAGAAAAATATTTTATACCCTTTTTTGCTTTCACGTTTTCTTGTGACCCGAAATAATCTAACCGAAAACGAAAAAAAAGTCCTATACGGAATGGTAAAATATCCAAATTATAACGACAGAGAACTATCAAATAAAATAAAAGTTAAACTGTCAACACTTACGTCAATAAAAAGAAGATTACAAGAAAAAAACTATTTTCAAGTTTTAACTATACCACTTCTTAACAAAATGGGATGTGAACTACTATCAGTAATCCACACCAGATTTAACCCTGTGATTCCACTAGAGCAACGAGTAAAAAAAACAAAAAGCACCATTGAAGTTTTTGAAGAAATATTTTATTCAGTAGGTGAACAAGAAAAAGGCTTCTCAGTAAGCCTATCAGATAATTATACAAATATTGCACGAATAAATGACATACGAACTGAAACCTTTGGAAAAATAGGTTTACTAGAAGAAGAATCCCCTGAAGAAGTTATTTTTCCATTTGAAAATAGTAATATTGTTCGATTTTTTGATTTTGAAAATGTACTAAAAAATATATTCCAAATTGAAAACAATGATAAATCTTCCAACAACTGGTTTCAGGACGTAGAAGATATAGACTTGACAGATAAAGAAGGAGAGGTTTTTTGTGCCCTTGTTGAAAATCCTGGTTATACAAATCAAGAAATCGGTGATAAAGTAAATTTATCTCGTCACACAGTTTCCAGGATGAAAAAAAAGTTTTATAAACAGGGATTATTGAAAAGATTAGTTATACCTGATCTGGAAAAACTTGGCTTTGAAATACTTGCCTTTTATCATTTTCGTTTCAATCCTCATACACTACCAACAAAAGAAGAAATTGAATCTCTTGATTCTTTTTCAACACTATTTTTTGCTTGGAAAAAATTTGAAGCCGTAATAATTTCTGCTTATCCAACATATCAAACCTATAAAGAGGATAAGATGTCTAAGATACGTATTTTAAGAGAAAATGATGTAATATCTTACACACCTGTTGTTGGTAAGTATCGTTTTGAACGTATGATTATTATAAAAAATTTTGTTTTCGTTCCCCTTGTCAAAAAATTTTTAAAGAAAAGAAAAGAGTAAAAATCAGTTTTTCGTTTTTTGTCGAGAAGTTTACATGATAATGTTGTATTTTGTATTGTTTTGCGTTAATGTATAATTATTTTGTATTTTATGTTACATTTTTTTAAACATTTTATGAAAAGATACTTATACTGTAAGAGTATTCGGGCAAATCACTGAGTAAGGGTTAGATTAACCCTTATTGACGATATCTTTAATCTGAAAGAATCAAAAAAAAGTTTTGGAGATGTATGATAAAATGGTAGAAGAAACAAATAAGGTTTATGAGCCTACAGAGGAAATGAAAGCTCGAGCTCATATCAAAAGCATGGATGAATATCGTAAGATGTACAATGAATCCATAAACAACCCTGATGAATTCTGGGGTAAAATGGCTGAAGAGCATATTTCCTGGTATAGGAAATGGGATAAGGTCAGAGACTACGATTTCAATAAACCAGAAATAAAATGGTATAAAAACGCTAAATTAAATGCATGTTATAATTGTTTAGATCGCCATGTAGAGAATGGGCATGGTGATGACCTTGCTCTTATATGGGAAGGAAACGATCCAGAAAACATCAAAAAATATACTTTTAAAGAACTACTTGAAGAAGTATCAAAATTTGCAAATGTTTTAAAAGACAAGGGTGTTAAAAAAGGAGATCGTGTTTGTATTTATCTTCAAATGGTTCCTGAATTATCAATAGCAATGCTTGCTTGTGCTCGTATTGGAGCAATTCATTCTATTGTTTTCGGTGGATTTTCAGCTGATTCACTAAAAGATAGGATAAATGACTCTGAATGTAAAGTCCTTATAACTCAGGATGGTGCAGCTCGTGGAAAAAAATCTATACCTATGAAACCAAGTGCTGACAAAGCAGTAAATGGTTCACCATCAATTGAAACAGTTATTGTTGTTAAAAGAACCGGTGATGAAGTCAGCTGGTCAGATAAAGATCATTGGTGGCATGAAGAAATGGAAAATGCTGACAGTGAATGTGAACCTGAAGAAATGGACTCTGAAGATACATTATTTATTCTTTATACATCTGGCTCAACTGGTAAACCAAAAGGAGTACTTCACACCACTGGCGGATATATGGTTTACACTGCTGTAACTCATAAATATGTTTTTGATTACCGTCCTGGTGATATCTACTGGTGTACAGCTGATATCGGCTGGATTACAGGTCACTCATACATTATTTATGGGCCTCTTGCCAACAAAGCAACCACTCTTATGTATGAAGGTGTTCCAAACTATCCAGATTATGGTCGTTTCTGGGATATCTGCGAAAGACACAAAGTAAACATTTTTTACACTGCACCAACTGCAATACGTGCTCTTATGAAACAAGGAGATAAATGGGTAGAAGACCATGATCTTAGTTCATTTAAAGTCCTTGGAACTGTTGGAGAACCAATTAAATCAAAGGAATGGCATTGGTATTACAATCTTATAGGTGGAAAACGCTGTCCAATAGTTGATACATGGTGGCAGACTGAAACAGGTGGAATACTTCTAACTCCGTTACCTGGTGTAACTCCATTGAAACCTGGTAGTGCAACACTTCCATTTTTCGGAGTAGAACCAGTCATTCTTGATGATGAGGGAAACGAAGTAAAAGGAAATGATGTCTCAGGAAACCTTGCAATAAAAACATCATGGCCTGGTCAACTAAGAACAATTTATGGTGATCATGATCGTTTCAAAGACACCTATTTTTCACAATTCCCTGGACACTACTTTAGTGGAGACGGCTGTTACAGAGACCCTGATGGATACTACTGGATAACAGGCCGTGTTGATGATGTAATTAATGTTAGCGGTCATCGTATGGGTACTGCTGAAATCGAAGGCGTTCTTGGTAAACATCCAAAAGTAGCTGAAGCAGCAGTAGTTGGATTTCCACATGAAATCAAAGGCGAAGGAATCTATGCATATATTACATTGAAAGCCGGAGAAAATGCAAACGAAAACCTCACTAAAGAACTGATTACAAAAGTACGTGAAGAAATCGGACCCATTGCTAAACCAGATAAAATACAATACACAAATGATCTTCCAAAAACACGAAGTGGTAAAATCATGAGACGTATACTTCGTAAAATAGCAAAAGATGAACTTGATGATCTTGGTGACACAAGTACACTTGCAGATCCAAGCATTGTCGATAGTCTTATCGAAAACAAACAATAAAACAAAAAATAACTCTTTTTTTTCTTTTTTTTATCTTTTTTGGGGAAACTCTTAACTCTGATTATTTATTCATGTTTTTTGTCATGGATAAGAGTTCTGTTGTGGGAGGTATAGTTCAGCTGATACGTAAAGCTGAAGTTGATCTCCCTTTGGATGTTGTTGATGCGTTAAAAAAAGCTTATGATGTTGAGGAAGGTATAGCTAAGGTTCAGATTGATAATATTTTAAAAAATGTTGAAATAGCTAGAAAAACCAGTCGTCCTATGTGTCAGGATACTGGTGTGCAGACTTTTTTTGTTGAAGTAGGTTGTGATTTTTCTTATATTGGTTTTTTAAAAAATTGGATTACTGAAGCTGTTATAAAAGCTACAGAAAGTATTCCTTTGCGTCCTAATACTGTTGATCCATTTACCAAGTTTAATCATAAGGATAATGTGGGTGATTATATTCCTGCTATCACTTGGGATTTTTGTGATGGCGATGAGGTTATTATTACTGCTATTCCTAAGGGTGGTGGTAGTGAGAATATGAGTAAGCTTGTGATGCTTAAACCTGGGGAGGGTCTTGATGGTGTCCGTGATTTTGTGGTGCGTGAGATTGTTAAAGCTGGTGGTAATCCTTGTCCTCCTACAGTAGTTGGTATTGGTATTGGTGGTGGAGCGGATCTTGCTATGAAGCTTGGTAAGAAAGCTTTATTGAGGCCTGTTGGAGAAAGACATAAGGATAAGGAGATTGCTATTTTTGAAAAAAGTTTAATAAAAAGTCTGAATTCCACGGGTGTTGGTCCTATGGGTCTTGGTGGTAAAACCACGGTTTTGGATGTTCACGTTGAACGTGCTCCTCGTCATCCAGCTAGCTTGCCTGTGGGTATGGTTGTTCAATGTTGGGCTGACCGTCGTGCAAGTATGAGAATAAAAAATGATGGTTCTTGGGAGGTGTTTTAGATGACTGAGTATAATTTTAAAACACCTGTTTCTAAAAAAGATGTTGAAAAGTTGCATGTGGGCGATGTTTTTTATTTGTCTGGTAGTTTGTTTACTGCTCGTGATCGTGCTCATTCTTTTATGCTTGAAAAGAAAGATATTCCTTTTGATCCTTCTGATATGGTTTTGTATCACTGTGGACCTTTGATGCAAAAAAAGGATAATGAGTGGGATGTTGTTTCAGCAGGTCCGACTACTAGTAGTCGTATGGAACTTTTCGAGGATCGTTTCATTGAAAAATTTGGTATTAGATTAATTATTGGTAAAGGAGATATGGGAAAAGATACACAAAAAGCTTTACAAAAATATACATGTGTGTATGCTTCTTATACTGGTGGAGCAGGAGCGATGGCTGCTGATTCTATCAAAAAAGTAAAAAATGTTTTCTGGCTAAAGGATTTAGGTATGGCTGAAGCAGTATGGTTGTTCAAAGTAGAAAAATTTGGGCCTCTTGTGGTATCCATGGATTCACATGGAGAATCAATATTTGAAAAAAGGTGAAAAAAGCTTATGAGTTTAGATTACAAGGAAGTATCAACAGTTATCAAAGATTTTATTAAAACCTATGTTGAAAACTCAGGAATGGATGGAGTAGTACTTGGTCTTTCAGGCGGAGTAGATTCAGCAGTAACTGCTCTTCTATGTCAACAAGTACTTGGCAAAAAAAATACTAAATGTGTTTTTCTACCAGATGAAGCCACACCTGAAATAGATATTAAACATCAAAAACAGCTTGTAAAAAAATATGATTTCCAATGTACAATCAAAGATATAACAGATCTTGTTCATCATGTTAAAAAAAATTGTACTATAAAACCTAATGCTTTAGCTTTGGGTAATATCAAAGCACGACTCCGTATGGTACTGCTTTATGCTCATGCAAACATGAATCACAGCCTAGTATGCGGTACCTCTAATAAATCAGAGATACTTGTTGGTTATTTTACCAAATATGGAGATGGAGGCGTGGATCTAATGCCTATTGGAGATCTATACAAAACTCAAATATACGATCTTGCTGAATATCTTGGAATTCCTAAACCAATAATAAAAAAACCTCCCAGTGCAGGACTTATCAAGGGCCAAACAGATGAAGATGAACTAAAACTGAGTTATGATGATTTAGATGCTATCTTGATGGGACTAGAAGCAAAAAAAGATTTAAAAACCATTTCAAAAAATGTAAATGTGAATCTTTCTCATGTAAAACGAATTCGTGATATGAGAGCAAAAAGTGAACATAAACGAAAATCGGCTTTAATATCCAAGATTGGTGTTCGAACACCTGGTTTTGACTGGCGAAGCCCTGTACAGGAAGGATAGAGATAATTATGAAAATTTGATAGATCAGAAGTTTTTTTATATTGACTAAAGTTTATCAATAATAATCGATGGGATCGCGATGAGATATTGTCCATATTGTGGAGCAGAGCTTGTAAATAATGCTGTTTTTTGTCACCAGTGTAATACAAAATTACAGGATTACTCTGTAAATCAAAATATTAATTTTAATCAAACAATTAAAAGAGAAAAAGATACAGGACTTTTAATATTGGCAGTAATAGAATTTTTTGTTTTTTTTAACTTACCTATATCTGGTTTTATGTTTTATGTTGCTTTAATATTTACTGGTGAAATAGATGATCCATCATTTATGGGTGGGGCTCTCCATGGTGAAGCAGGAGCAAAATTACAAACTGGTGCAATGGGAGCTGATGTGGGAACTGTTATGCCAGAGTATTTTTTCTATTTACTGGTTATAATTATTTTTTCATTGTTGGTTTTTCAGATAATTACTATATATTTTTTTTATACCCAAAAAAAATTTGCTTTAACTATTGGTTGGATTAGACCTGTAATACCATTTATAGCGTTTTTGATATTATTATCTGTTATCCTATTTGAAAATATTGACTTTATTGTTTTAGAACCCATTATTGTTATTACTGTACCATCCTTTTTATTTGGTATTTTAATCCTAATATATTTCTATATTAGACGAGATAGATTGAAAAAATTATTAGAGGGATAAATTTTTTTATATTTTTAATTTTTCACCTGTTATTTTTTCATATGCTTCCTGATAACGTTTTTTTGTTCCATTAACAACTTCATCAGGTAGATTTGGTGGATTGCTGTTTTTATCCCAACCAGTGTTACTAAGATAGTCACGTAGGTATTGTTTATCAAAACTTGGTTGACGTTTTCCGGGTTCATATTCATCAGCCGGCCAAAATCGTGAGCTATCCGGTGTGAGAACTTCATCTACAACAATTATTTGATCCCCAATTTTTCCAAACTCAAACTTTGTATCAGCAATTATTATTCCTTTTTTACGAGCATATTCTGATCCCTCTTTGTACATTCGGAGACTTAGTTCTTTGAGTTTTTCAGCGTCTTCTTCACCGATGATTTCTTTCATTTTTTCATAAGATATATTTTCATCATGACCGGTATCTGCTTTTGTTGATGGAGTAAAAAGTGGTTCAGGGAACTTCTCTGATTCCTTCATACCCTCTGGTAGTTTAATGCCACAAACTGTTCCATCTTTTTGATAAGATTTCCAAGCCGAGCCTGAAATGTAACCACGAACTATACATTCTATCGGGAAAACTTTTGCTTTTTTAACAAGCATACTTCTTCCTTCAAGAACGGGTTGATGATGTTTTAGATCATTTGGAAATTCTTCAAAATCCGCTGTTATCATATGACTTGGAACCAGGTCCTTGAAATAATCAAACCAGAATGCTGAAAGCTGAGTCAAACAAACTCCTTTACTAGGAATTGGTTCATGAAGAACATGATCAAAAGCAGATATACGATCTGTAACAGTCAACAAGAGTTTGTCATTTAACTCATATATATCTCTTACTTTTCCTTTTTTAAAAGCCTTTAATGGTAGATTTGTTTCTGATACTACACTCATAAAATATTGTTTCCTCCCAAAATCACAATCCTATTTTTTTACATTATTTCTGCGTTTTCTTTTACTTTTTTATCACAGACAACAGGACCATTTTTGGTTTTCAACACCCTGTCATTATAGACTGCCTGTTGTTTGTTGTTTATTTTCATACTTATTTTTTTGAACTCGTCAAAGTCTAATAGTTTAACTGGTTTTCGGTCAATATCCTCAACAAAAACCTCTGATCCAGCTTTAACATCATCAGGTTTTAACAATGAAACCACACCATCTTTATCTTCTGCTGCTAGAAGCATACCATTGGATGTAACACCTCGTATTTTCGCAGGTTTCAGATTTGCAACCATTACTATTTTTCTACCCTTAAGTTCTTCAGCAGAGTAATATTTTTTCATACCTGCAACAAGGACTTTTTTACCCATATCCCCTAGGTCAACATGCAACATGTAAAGTTTATCTGCATCAGGGTGGTCTTTTACATCAAGTATTTCTGCTACTCGTAAATCAAGTTTTGAAAATGGTTCCTCTTTTTTTTCTTCCATGAAATCTGAAAGTTCTAGTTTGTTAAATAATGGTTTTGGTCTCTGTAGTTTAAAACCAGTGTTTAAATCAGAAAAAGCTTCATCCCAACTTGTTTTGTGAATTGATTCTTTTTCACCTATCATATTCCAGATTTTTTCAGAGGAATATGGTAGAAATGGTGACATAAAAACAGAAAGAGCTTTAGCAATCCTGAGACAAACATAAAGAATTGTTCCACATCGTTTTTTGTCTTCTTTTACAATCTTCCATGGTTGCATGTCATTAAAATAAATGTTCCCTGTTGATGCAAGACTCATAATGCTACGAAGCCCTAGTTTAAACTCACATTTATGTATATAATCAGATGCCTCTTTAGATATCTTATCAATTTTAGATAACACCTCTTTATCACCCTCCGTTAAACCATCAGCTTCAGGGATTACACCATAGTTTTTATGAGTAAATGTCACCACACGATGAATAAAATTACCATAAGCTCCAACTAGTTCATCATTGTTTTTAGCTACAAAATCCTCCCAAGTCCAATTACTATCCTTTTTCTCAGGCATATTAATAGAAAGATAATAACGAAGCGGATCAACATCAATTTTCTTAAGAATATCTGGAACCCATATCGCAAGACCACGACTTTTAGAAAACTGCTCGCCGTCAAGCCGAAGGTATTCATTAGCAGGTATATCATATGGAAGCTGCAAATTTTTATTATAACCCATCAATATAGATGGCCAAATAATACTATGAAACGGTATATTGTCCTTTGCAAGAAAATAATAATGCTCAGATTGAGGGTTTTCCCACCAATCTTTCCATTTATCAGAATCACCATGTAGTTTTGCCCATTCCTTACTAGCAGCCAAATAACCTATTACTGCATCAAACCAAACATAAATACGTTTATTTTCAAAACCTTTAACAGGAACCTTTATACCCCATTTCATATCACGAGTGATAGCACGGTCTTTAAGACCATCCTTCAACCAGTTCCGGGTGAACTTTAAAACGTTATTCTTCCAATAATTTTTATCATCCAACCAAGAAAGGAGTTTATTTTCAAACTTGCTAAGAGCAAAAAATAAATGATTACTAGAACGAATCGCTGGCGTACAACCACAAATCTTACATTTAACATCAACTAGCTCACTAGGTTCAAGGATTTTACCACATTCATCACACTGATCCCCACGTGACTCAATACACCCGCAATAAGGACACGTTCCCTCTACATATCGATCCGGCAGAAAACGATCACATTTAGAACAATAAAAAGACTCAACTTCTTTCTCATAAATATAGCCATTCTTATGAAGAGTTAAAAAAATATCTTTAACCACATTTTCATGATTGTCAGTAGTAGTACGAGTAAAAAGGTCAAAACTAATACCAAGTTGTTTCATGTTTTCAGTGTGTTCCTTGTTATAACGATCTACAACTTGTTGAGGTGTCTTGTTTTCCTTATCAGCCGTAATAGTCACAGGTGTTCCATGTTCATCACTACCTGAAACCATAAGTACATCATTTTTCTGCATTCTTTGAAAACGAGCGAAAATATCAGCTGGTAAATAACATCCAGCTATATGACCAAGATGAAGTGAACCATTTGCATATGGCCATGCTACACCAATGTAAATTTTTTTGTTCATAACTTATTCAACTCTTATGCGAATATAAGCATAACATTTAAATATGGCGCAATCCTCATCTATTTCGGAATTAATCCACTTTAAAAAAATTATGAAAAATAGCACTTTAAAGGGGTTAATCAATTCAGGGTTAATCTTAATCATTAACTTCATTTCAAAGAAAATAGGAGAATGTTTAACAAAGAATTATAAATGAGTTTGCCACGCTCAAAAAAAAAAATAATATTTAGATAAAAAAAAGGGTGCGGTAAATACTTGTGCTATTTTTCATAAAAAACTAAAAAATGAATTATAAAGAGGTGAAAAATAGATTATGGTTATTGATCCAGCAACAACAAAATATATGATTAAATCTCACATTAAAGCTGATGGAATTGTTGAAAAATCAGATGTCGTTGGCGCTATTTTTGGTCAAACCGAGGGTCTTCTCGGTGATGAACTTGATCTTCGAGAACTCCAAAGATCGGCTCGTGTGGGAAGAATAGAAGTAGATCTTAATTCAAAAAACGGAAAAAGCGAAGGAACAATTACTCTTCCAACAAGCCTTGATAAAGTAGAAACAGTGATTCTAGCTGCAGCTTTTGAAAGCATAGATCGTGTTGGTCCATGTAAAGCAAAAATTGATGTTGAACAAGTTGAAGATGTTCGTGTTGCCCGTAGAAAAAAGGTTATCGAACGAGCTAAACAACTACTTAACAAAGTAATGCAGGAAGAAAAAATCGACGGTGAAAGTATTTCTGATAATGTACGACAGGCTGTACAAATCGAAGAGATTACTAATTATGGTCCTGATCATTGCCCAGCTGGGCCAAATATTAAAAACAGTGACGCAGTAATCATTGTAGAGGGACGACGTGATGTACTCAACCTTCTAAAGTATGGTATCAAAAACGTTATCGGAGTAGGTGGAACTAATGTTCCTAAGACTGTTAAAGATTTAACCAAGGAAAGAATCACAACAGCATTTGTTGATGGTGATCGTGGCGGAGAACTTATTCTAAAAGAACTCTTGCAGATTGCAGATATTGATTTTGTAGCACGTGCACCACAAACCCGTGAAGTAGAAGAGATTCCTCAGAAACTAATCATGAAAGCATTGAAAAACAAGATACCTGCAGAACAATACGCTGAAATGTTTGATATCAAACTTGAAAAAAAAGTAAAACCTGATAACACTCCATCTAAAGGCGGCAGCAGTAAAAAAGATGATTCTTCTGATAAGAAAAAGGATAGCAAAAAAGATGATTCTTCTGATAAAAAGAAAGACAAAGACAAGAAGCAAGAAAAAAAGATTACTTCAGATAAACAAAAAAAATACAAATCCATCCTTAATGATATTTCTGGTTCATTAAAAGCGGTTCTTATCGATAAAAACGGTAAAGAAATAGATAAAATTCCAGTTCGTAAACTAACAGGTATCCTTAAACAGAAAGGAAATATAGCAACTGTTGTTTTTGATGGAATTGTAACACAACGTCTTTTGGATATAGCTAATAATAAAAACGTCAATGAAATCGTTGGTATGAAACTAGGAAATGTTGTTAAAAAACCAGATACTGTTGATGTTTTAACCAAAGAAGATCTCGACTAAATCTTTTTTCAAAAACAACCTTTTTTTATTTTTTATTTCAATAAAACCATTGTTTGTTGTTCATATATAAAGGTTGATAGAAAATCATAAAAACCCTTCTAGCAATTTACAAATCTGTTTTAAAAATTAGATGGTGGAAAGACTTATCATGCAGAAGGACGAACTCATACAACTTCATACGTTTTTACTTCAATTAAAGACTCACTTGGAGGATATAATAGATAATAACGGCTGCGAATCGTTCAAGGCTTATACCAAACTTGATGTAACACCCTATCAAGTTTATAAGTCTAAAAGAGAACATAAACTAGCTGTTTTTACACTAAGTCAGGGAATAGCTGATTTATTATCAAACAATGAATGCCCCGGGCTTGAAAAAATATCAAGCAGACTTAATAATATGTCTGAACGTTTTATGACTGATAAAGAAAAAGAACTATTTAGACTACCATAAAAAAAATATTTTTTTTTAGATGTTTTTATGCATTAAGTAAGCATCTTCACCATTTTGATAAAAACCCTGCAGTATTTCTTTTATTTTAAAACCATGTTTCTGATAGAAACTAATTGCTTTAAGATTGCTTTTACTAACCTCTAGTTCTACATATGAAATATTTTCTTCTTTCAATTCCTTTAAAAGTTGATTTAACAAATTTGTACCAATTTTTTTCCGTCTAACCTGTTTAACAACTGAAAGCATCAATATTTTAGCTATTTTTTCATCTGTTTTAAGACCAACTATAAATCCAACTATTTTATGGTTGTATTCTGCAACCCATAAACCTTGAGGAAAAGTTTCATAAAAATAGTTAAAAATTGAAGGATTGTATCGTTCTGTAAGTGTTTCCGAAGCGAGTCGGATAATAGTAAACATGTCATTTGGATGAAACGATCTTACTTTATACACAAAAAACTCGTATACATGCGGTGGTTCTTAAAAATTTTTAAAAACATGTTTTTTTTAAAGCCGATATTTTTAATAACCCTTTGTTTATTTCAGATTCAAATCCTATCATTGGGAGGCAAAATTTGGTTTATGGTACTTGATGATGTAGTTGTAACAAAAACAATTTTTAACAGATTTAGTAAAGAGTTCAATGATTGTTTTGATGTAGATGTAGCAATAGCTGGTGCTGGACCTGCAGGACTTGTGGCTGCTCGTTATCTTGCTGATGCTGGTAAAAAAGTAGTAGTGTTTGAACGTAAACTCTCCATAGGTGGCGGCATGTGGGGTGGCGGTATGACATTCCCTGTTATTGTTGTTCAAAAAGAATCTAAAAAAATACTTGAGGAAACAGGCATCAAAACTGTTGATGAAGGAGATGGATACTATAGTGCTGATTCTATTGAATCAGTTACAAAGCTTACAGCTGCTGCAATTGATGCCGGAGTCCGTTTTTTTAATACTATCACAGTTGAGGATGTCCTACTTGATAAAGACAAAAAAGTGAATGGTTTTGTAATAAACTGGAGTTCAGTGGAAGTTGCTGGTCTTCATGTAGATCCATTATCAATTCGGGCAAAATACTGTGTTGATGCAACAGGTCATCCATCTGAAGTTTCACATATTGTTCGTCGTAAATGCGGTTCATTAAATACCAAATCTGGTAACATAGAAGAAGAGAAATCTATGTATGCAGAAAACGGTGAGCGAACAGTTGTGGAAAACACTAAAGAAGCATACCCTGGATTGTTTGTAGCTGGGATGTGTGCAAATGCTGTATATGGTTCAAATCGTATGGGCCCAATTTTTGGTGGAATGCTACTATCTGGTAAAAAAACAGCTGAACTAATACTTGAAAAATTAAAATAAAAAAAAAGATTTTTTTTGATTTTATACAAGTATACCAAATATTGTTATAAGAATTACAACAATTGGTACACATACAAGTGTAGTCCAAGTTACTATGTGTGCAGTTGTTCTTTTATCAATACCATAAGGCAGTAGAAACATGTTAGTACTTGTAACCGGTAGAAACACATTTATCACTATAACTGCAAGCCATGTCATTGGAATTATCTTAATAGCAAATAAAGCACCGAAGATCAATGAAATTATTGCTGGTGTGATAATTACTGTTAATAAGAATATTTTTCTAACCCAGTTCCAATGATCAGATTTTTCAGATTTTTTGTCAGCGCCTATTAATTTTTTAAGCTCTGATTTTTTAAGATCTGTTGGATGAATCCCTGCTCCGACATAATACAAAGCTGCAGGTATTGTTATAGCGGTATACAAATTAAGAAGAGTGTTTGATTCATAACCAATTAGTTCTACTGATTTTTGACCTGTAATATACTGAACAACTATTCCTGCTATCACAAAAACAATTAGATACCAGGGATATAGTCTTAGAAACCATGGTAACGGATTTTTATTTGATTTAGTATCTTTAGCTTCTTTATTATGCATATGTGACAGTATCATAGGAATTATTGCAAAAAGAGCAATCCCGACAAGTGCCATAAAAATTGCAGCGTAAACCCAGAGTTGTTCATATGCAAGCATTAGACTACCTATAAATGCAGAACTTCTTCCTTGATTCGTCAACATTGTTTTTATAAATAAATTCTTTTTTTCACCTGTAATCTTTTGTTTTTTTGTTATGTACTCACCATAAAAATATGCAATTAGATACATTAGTAATACTATAATGGAGACAACTATGGCAAAAATTATTTCTTCTGAACCAAAACTTGTATTTAGAAATATATAAAATATTAACACTGGTACAAAGAAATAAAGGATTATTAACCCGATTTTTTTCATAGCTTTATCGATTTTTTCTCTTCCAATAAATTTAGCAATAATGATTGTTAGAATAAAACCAATTAGAATCCATGGTATAGTCCAGAGGCCTTTTATGTGTGGTAGGATTAGTTCATTAATTGTATCATACATATTTTCTCAACCATTAATTTTATTTTATCGTTCTATTACACGTTTTGCTTTACCTGTACTTCTTGGGATAGTTTTAGGTTCTATAACTTGAACAGGTACATGAAGATTCAAAATACTATAAATTTCATCTTCTGCTTTTTGTTCCATATCATCAATATGTCCTTCTTTCCAACGTTGCTCAGTTGGCTCTAGTTCAACTGAAAGATTTGTCATACTTCCATGAACTGTTTTAACAATCTGATAATGTTCACTAGCTCCATCTACTTTCATCAAAGCAGCCTCTATTTGTGATGGAAACACGATGACTCCTTTTACTTTAAGCATATCATCAGAACGACCTTTTATACGAGACTGAATCGGAAGGGTTCTTCCGCATTCACATGTTTCTTCAGATAGTGATGCTAAATCCTTCGTTCTAAATCTAATTGCAGGGAATGCCTCCTTTGTTAGAGTTGTAAAAACTAGTTCTCCTTCTTCACCTGGTTCAAGAGTTTCACCAGTTTTTGGATCAATGATTTCAGCAAGGAAATGATCCGCGTTAACATGAAGTTTTTTATGTTCACACTCTGAAACAACACCTGGTCCAATTATTTCTGTAAGTCCATAATGTTCGGCTGCATGAATACCCCAACGTTTTTCAACATTCGAACGCATCTCTTCACTCCATGCTTCAGCTCCAAAAGTCCCGAGTTTAAGTTTAAAATCTTTTTTTGGATCGAGTCCCATTTCTTCAGCTACTTCAGCCATATACATGGAGTAAGATGGTGTTGCAGCAATCGCCGTTGTTTCAAAATCTTTCATAACCTGGATCTGACGTTTCGTGTTACCTGAGCTTATGGTTATTACCATCGCACCAATTTTTTGGGCGCCTTTTTCAAAACCATGAGCTCCTGTGAAAAGACCATAACCATACGAGTTTTGAAGCCTATCCTTTTTCCTGAGCCCATTTGCAAAAAGACTACGAGCCATCACTTCACCCCAAAGATCAACATCATTTGCTGTGTATGGTCCGACTACTGGTTTACCAGTTGTACCTGATGATGCATGAACCTCTACTATGTCATCCATCTCTGTACAAACCAATCCAAAAGGATAATACTCTCGAAGATCCTGTTTTGTAAGCAGAGGAATTTTTTCAATATCCTTCAGGGTTTTAATGTCATTTGGCCCGACACCAGCGTTTTTAAGTTTTTCTTTATAAAACCTGTTTTTTTCATATACTCTTTTAACAAGTGATTTTAAACGTTTAAGCTGAAGTTTTTTAAGTTCAGCTAAAGGCATAGTTTCAACTTTTTTATCCCAATATTCTTTTGTCATAATGATATGTCTCCCGCTGTTTCCCCAAATAAAATCATATATTATAACAATTTCTGAAAAAA
>CAYLLH010000062.1:0-11586 GCA_964384785.1 uncultured Thermoplasmatales archaeon
AACACAGGACACATCCTACTGCAGATGAAATATACACAGAACTCAAAAAAACTAATCCAAGCTTATCAAAAACAACAGTATACAATTCTCTTGAAACACTCAAAAAAGAAGGAATCATTCAAAACCTATCAATATGTGCAACAGAGGCAAGATATGATTTCAACAAAGATATGCATCACCATTTCCTGTGCACAAAATGCAACAGAATATATGATATAGATTTCGAATGCCCAAATGTTGAAAAAATAAGACATGAAATTCAATCCGAAGGACATAAAATAACAGAGGTTCATGGCTATTTCAAAGGAATATGTAAAAATTGTATAAAAAAGAAAACTGATGAAAAAAATGAATAAAAAGGCATTAAAAAAAATCACTTATGGTTTATATATTGTTTGTTCAAAATACAATGAAAAAGCCAACGGTCAAATCGCAAATGCAATCTTTCAAGTAACATCAGAACCACCAACAATTGCTATTAGTATCAACAAAAAAAATCTCACTCATGAATTAATAGATAAAAGCAAAAAATACACGATTTCAGTACTTGAAAAAGAAACGCCTTTGAAGTTCATAGGTCCATTTGGTTTCAAATGCGGCAGAGATACAGAGAAACTTACAGATGTTAAGTGTAAAATTGGAAAAAACGGTGTGCCAATTGTAACAGATAACACAGTAGCATATATGGAAGTTATGCTAATTAGCAAAATAGATGTTTATACTCACACGATATTTGTTGGGGAAATAAAAGAAGCTGAGGTGATATCTGAAAGCCCTCCTCTGACTTATGATTATTACCATCAGGTAAAGGGAGGAGTCACCTCTAAAAACGCCCCGACTTATAATGTAGAAAAAGAAAATAAAGAAAATAAGAAAAATTTGGAGGAAAAAAACATGGATAAATATGTTTGTACAGTATGTGGATATGTATATGATCCCGAGAAAGGAGATCCAGATGGTGGAATAGAACCAGGTACACCGTTTGAGGAAATACCAGATGATTGGGTTTGCCCTGTATGTGGTGCAGCTAAAGAGGCTTTTGAAAAACAATAAAAAAAATTTTTGGTGTGATAAAAAATTATGAAAAAAGTGAAGATCAAACCAGATATATACTGGGTTGGTGGAATCGATTGGAAAATACGTAATTTCCATGGTTATTCCACACAACGTGGTACAACCTATAACTCATACTTGATTATGGATGATAAGATTACTTTGGTTGATACTGTTAAACATTATTTGTTTGATGAAATGATGGATCGAATTAAAGAAATCGTTGATCCAAAAAAAATTGATTATATTGTTTCAAATCATGTAGAAATGGATCATTCAGGAGGTCTTCCAAAAATTTTAGATGTTTGCCCTGATGCAGAAGTTTTTACGTCTGTTCGTGGTGAAAAAGGATTAAATCTTCATTATAAAAAAGATTTAAATCTAAATGTTGTAAAAAGTGGTGAAACATTAAACATTGGCAGTCGCGATCTTCATTTTGTTCATATTCCTATGGTTCATTGGCCTGATTCAATGGTGACTTATAGTCCTGAGGATAAGCTTTTGCTTCCTAATGATGCATTTGGACAGCATATTGCTAGTAGCGCTCGTTTTGATGATGAACTTGACTGGGGGATACTACGTGAGGAGGCGGCGAAGTATTATGCAAATATAGTACTACCGTATGGTGGTCAGGTTCAGAAAGCATTGGATGCTGTAAAAGATTTAGATTTTGATATGATTGCTCCAAGTCATGGAATCATATGGAGAAAACATATTCCAAAAATTGTTAAGGAATATAAGAAATGGTCAGCTAATAAAACTCTGGATCAGGCTGTCATTGTTTATGATTCAATGTGGGGTTCAACAGAAAAAATAGCTTATAGTCTACATAGTGGTCTTGAAGAAGTAGGTATTCCATCTGTTTTACGTAATTTAGGTAATAATCATATTTCTGATGTTATGACTGATGTTCTTGATTCAAAACTTGTTTGCATTGGTTCTCCGACTTTGAATAATGGAATGATGCCAACCTTGGGGGGTTTTCTTACATATTTGAAAGGTTTGCGTCCTAAAAATCGTGCAGGTTTTGTTTTTGGTTCTTATGGTTGGGGTGGTCAAGCTGTTGGAGAAATTGAGAAAATGCTTGGTGGTCTTTCCTGGGATTTTCCTATGGACAGTATTAATGTTAATTATGTTCCTCATGAAAAAGATTTTACAAATATAAGAAAAATTGGAAACAAATTGGGAAAATATTTAAACAAATGAAACATCTTATAAAAAATAAGAATGGAGGAGGTAAGAATATTATGACAAAAAAGAAAGAAAAAAAGATAGATGTAAAAAAGAAAGATAGAAAAGCTGACACAAAAAAACCAATGCCATCAGTTTGGGATCCATCAACAATCTATGATGCAATGGAAAGAAACTTCTGGGATGACCCCTGGACGCCATTCTGGGGAAGAAGACGAGGAACACTCATACCAAGAGAATTCCTAAGAGGTAACTATCCCACAGAATTCAAACATTCAAATGTAGATCTCATAGACAACGGTAAAGAATACAAAGTTGTAGCAGAACTGCCGGGTGTAAACAAAAACGATGTAGATATCTCATTATCGGACACAAACATCAACATCTGCGGTGAAACAAAAACAGAAACAGATGAAGAAAACGATGACTATGTAAGACGTGAAAGATCTTACTCAACCCTTTGTAGACGAATGAATTTCCCGGAAGAAGTAAACCCGGATAAAGCTGAGGCAACCCTTAAGGATGGAATACTAGAAATAACAATAGCAAAAAAACATCCTTCATCAGGGAGAAAAAACATAAAAGTAAAATAAAAAAAAATTTTGAAAAGGAGAAAAAAAACATATGGAAGAAAAAAATATGCCTTTAATAGGCGATAAGTTTCCAAAAATGGAAGTACAAACAACTGAAGGTAAGATAAAATTACCAGGTGCATACAAAGGAAAATGGTTTATTTTGTTTAGTCATCCTGGTGATTTCACACCCGTATGCACAACTGAATTCTACGGTTTTCAGAAACGATATGATCAATTCAAAAAACTAAACACAGAATTAATCGGTCTAAGTGTTGATCAAGTCCACAGTCATATCAAATGGACAGAATGGATACATGAAAACCTCAACGAAGAAATAGAATTCCCAATAATAGCAGACACTGGAGCAGTCGCTGGAACACTTGGACTAATCCATCCAAACAAAGGATCAAACACAGTAAGAGCAGTATTCATGGTAGACCCTGAAGGAACTATTAGAGCAATACTATACTATCCACAGGAACTCGGACGCAACATGGATGAATTTATACGTATGATCAAAGGATTCCAAAGAGCAGATAAAGACAAAGTAGCAATACCAGCAAACTGGCCAAATAATGAACTACTAAAAGACAGAGTAATCATTCCGCCTGCTAGTGATGTTAAAACCGCTAAAAAACGCAAAAAAGAATACGAATGTTACGACTGGTGGTTCTGCCACAAATAAAAATCTTAAAATTTTTTATTTTTTTTAAAAATGGAGGTCATGTAAGATTATGATAAAAAAGAATATTGAAGAAGCAATAAATAAACAAATAAATGCTGAGCTTTGGAGTGCATACTTATATTTGTCGATGTCGACTTATTTTGATTCAATAAGCCTCGATGGTTTTTCTAACTGGATGAAAATGCAAGCTCAAGAAGAAGTAAACCATGCTATGCGTTTTTACAATCATATAGTAGAACGAGGCGGACGTGTCAAACTCGAGGCCATTGATGAAGTTCCAACAGAGTGGAAATCTCCTCTTCATGTTTTTGAAGAAACCTACAAACATGAACAAAAAGTAACTAGTCTAATAGAAGATTTGGCGGATCTTGCTGAAAAAGAAAAAGATCGGGCAACTTTGAATATGCTTCAATGGTTTATAGATGAACAAGTCGAAGAAGAAGATTCAGCAGATGAAATAGTACAAAAACTAAAACTCATTGGTGATAGTGGAAACGGACTTTTTATGCTAGACCGGGAGCTAGGTCAGAGGCAATATGCTGGAGATATACTATCTCAACAACCAGAAGGCGAATAAAAAAATGATAGGAAAACTATCTGATGAAATCGTTGAGGCAGTGTTTGAACATATGCCTCTTCAAATTTCTATACTTGATAAAGATGACAAGGTACTTGGTTGGAATAAACACGAAACACGTATTTTTAAAAGACCAGAATCTGTAGTTGGAAAAGATGTACGTAATTGTCATCCTGAAAAAAGTCTTTCCAAAGTCGAACAGATTATTTCTGAGATGAAAAAAGGAACTCGTGAAAACGCTCAATTCTATATTGATCTTCCGATTGGTCCAAATAAGCAGAAACATAAGGTTTTGATAGAATACTATGCTTTAAGGGATAAAGATGATGAATATATAGGTTGCTTAGAAGCATCTCAAGACATAGAAGAAATACAGCATTTAAAAGGAGAAAAAAGACTCCTAGATTAAAGAAGGTATAATTTTATGAATTTAGATGATTTTGATCTTGAAGATTTAATAAAAACTGCTTATAGAAGCGAGTTAGATAGTGAAAAAACATATTCTAATATAGCAGATAATGTAGAAAACGATCTTTTAAAAGACAAACTTATGTTTCTTGCAAAAGAAGAAAAGAACCATCAAAATTTTATCAAAAAAATTTACAATCTTCGTTTCCCCGATAAAACATTAAAACCCTCTAAAGAAACCGTTATACCATTCCCAAAAATAGAATTCTCAGATGAAGATATACCCCTTAGTAAAATTTTGAAACAAGCTATGGATGCTGAAAAATCCGCTCAAAAATTTTATCAGAAACTCTCTGAAAAATTTGATGATAAAGAAACAAAAAACATGCTTCAATATTTTGCTGACATGGAAAAAGGACATTACAAGTTACTAGAAAACGAAAAAGAAAGTATGAAAAAATTTGAACAAGCTGATGTTTACTGGCATATGGTACATGCCGGTCCATAAAAAAAATTTTGTTTAGGTGAAAAAAAAGTTATGAAAGATATAAAAGGTACACAAACAGAAAAAAATTTGCTTGCAGCTTTCGCAGGTGAAAGTCAGGCTAGAAACCGCTATAGTTATTTTGCTAGTAAAGCAAAAAAAGAAGGATATGAACAAATAGCAGCAATTTTTCTTGAGACTGCTGAAAATGAAAAAGAACATGCGAAAATTTTTTTTAAATATTTAGAAGGCGGCGATGCAGAAATACAGGCATCTTATCCAGCTGGAAAAATAGGTACAACAGAAGAAAATCTCCTAGCTGCAGCTGAAGGTGAAAAGGAAGAATGGGGTACTCTGTATCCAGATTTTGCAAAAACTGCTGAAGAGGAAGGATTCCCTGAGGTTGCTGCAAGTTTTAAGAGTATTGCTGATGTTGAATCCTATCATGAGACAAGATATCGTAAACTTTTAAAAAATGTCGAGGACAAAAAAGTATTCAAAAAAGAAAAAAAGACTTATTGGAAATGTCGTAACTGTGGATATGTTCATGAAGGACCTGAGGCACCAGAAATGTGTCCAGCATGTAAACATCCTCAGAGTTACTATGAAGTTTGGACTGAACCATACTAAAAAAATGATAGTATAATTGGTTGGATAGATGGATAAAGAAACCTCTAAAACAAGTTATCAGATTCCTGTGGGTCCGATTCATCCCGCGCTTAAGGAACCTGTTAAGTTCAATTTTGAAATCGATGGTGAACGAATCATTGATGTAGATGTTGAACTAGGTCATGTTCACAGATCTATTGAATGGGCTGCTAGAAAACGAAACCCTATTCAGGTTTTGTATCTAGCTGAAAGAGTCTGCGGGATCTGTTCTTATTGTCATCCGATGGCTTTTGCATTGGCTACTGAACAAGCAGCAGAAATAGAGGTCCCTATTCGTGCTCAGTATATCCGTGTGGTTCATCAGGAACTAGAACGTATTTGCTCGCATGTACTTTGGGCAGGTGTTGCAGCACATGAAATAGGTTTTGATTCTGTTCTTTATCTTACATGGAATATTCGTGAGGCAGCGTTAGATTTAACAGAGTATCTATCTGGTAATCGTATAACAAAGGGTATCACTATGATTGGTGGTATCCGGCGGGATATCACAGAGGATATGCATGGATCTATCATGAAAAAACTTGCTGTAATTTATAATAATTTTGAAAAACTACGCAAAGTTTTTCTTGAAGATAAAACCTTTAAAATGCGTAGTCAGGGTTGTGGTGTTCTAACAAAAAAGGATGCTTTGAATCTTTGCGCGGTTGGCCCGACAGCTAGAGCCAGTGGTGTTAAAAAAGATATCCGTATCGATTTTCCATATTTTTCCTTCGGTGATTTTGATATCGATTATATGACACCAGATATACTAACCGGGGAGATAAATGGCGATGTATACGATCGAATAATTGTTCGTCTTCTGGAGGTTAGACAATCAATAGAACTAATTAAAGAAGCTATTAAAAATATGCCCGAAGGCGAGATTGTTTCTGAACCTAAAATTGTTAAATTACTTAACATGCTTAAAAAAGTAGAAGGTGAAGGAATCGGTAGGATGGAAGCACCACGTGGTGAAGTATTTCATTATGTGAAATACACAAAGGGCGATTCACCGGTTTCCTGGAAGATACGGGCTCCTACTTATTCAAATATCCTACCATGGATTCCAATGCTTAAAGGAGAGCAAATCGCTGATATTCCTATTGTTGCAGCATCTACTGATCCATGTATGAGTTGTACAAACCGTGTAGGAATCATTAAAGACGGGGATGAATCAGTTATGAATCGTGAGGATCTTCACAGGCTTAGTGTTAAAAAAACACATGAAATTAGAAGAAAAAATATGATAGAATAATTGGAGGTAGAAAAAAAATTTATGACAGAAAAAAATGAAATATATAAATGTGAAATATGTGGAAACATTGTAGAAGTATTACATACCGGGCAGGGTGCTTTAGTATGCTGTGGTGAAGAGATGAAACTTATGGAACCAAAAACTGAGGATTCTAGTACAGAAAAACATGTACCCTATGTTGAGAAAACAGATGAGGGTGTTCTTGTAAAAATTGGTGAAAACGAAAATCATCCTATGAAAGAAGAACACTATATTGAATGGATACAGGTTTTTGCTGATGGAAAATCTTATAGAAAATTTTTGAAACCTGGAGATAAACCACAGGCCTTGTTTGAAATACAATCTGATGATGTTACTGCTCGTGAATACTGTAATGTTCACGGCCTCTGGAAAAACTAAAAAAACTATTTTTTTCACATTTTTTTAATTTTTTTATGGAGTTAAATAAATGGGAATACTTGAAATAAAAAACCTAAGACTTAAGATAAATAACAAAAAGATTCTTTCCAGTTTGAATCTTGATATTTGGAAGGGTCATGTTCATGCTATAGTTGGTCCGAATGGTGCAGGGAAATCGACCCTTGCTTCAGCTATTATGGGTCTTTCAGATTATCGAGATATAACAGGCAAGATCTTTTTTGAAGGAAAAGAAATACAGGATTTAGATATTGACAAACGTGCTAATCTTGGTATGAGTTTTGCTTGGCAGGAACCAGCTCGTTACGAAGGACTAAAGGTTCGTGATTTTTTGATGGCGGGCTCAAAAATAAAAGATGAAGATTATATCTCAGAGAAACTAAACAGGATGGGCCTTGATTGTAAAGATTATCTTGATCGCGCGGTTGATGAAACACTTTCAGGTGGTGAGCGTAAAAAAATAGAGCTTGCATCTATTATGGCTATGGATCCAGATTTTATTATGCTTGATGAACCAGATAGTGGTATTGATGTAGCCACTCTTGAGAAAATCTTCGAGGTTATAAAGGAATTAAAAGATAAAGGTACAACTGTTTTGTTGATCACTCATAGTCTCGCGGTTTTAAGACAAGCAGAGCATGCTTTTTTGATGTGTCATGGAGAAATAATTGAGAAAGGAAAAGCCGAAAAGATTATTCCATATTTTGAGAACAAATGTATTCCTTGTCCTCATAAAAATGAGCCTGACGAAGGAGGGATAAAACTGGATGAATAAAAAAAAGGATTTAGCTAGGAGTCTTTCTAAGGTTTCAGAGATTGATGTTTTGAATAATCCAGATGTAGCTCATGTTTTTATTCATCATAACAAGGTTGTAAAAACTCAATCTGTACCTGGTTTAAAAGTTGAAACAAAAGAAGATCCCGACAAGGTTAAAGTAAATGTTACAATAGAGAAAAATGCTAAGATTAAAAATCCTGTTCATATGTGTTTTGGAATGATGCCAAAAACTGGTGTTCAGAAAATAGTTATGGATATAAAATCCCTGGATAACTCTAGTGTTAACATTCTTGCTCATTGTGCTTTTCCAAATGCTGAAAAAATTAAACATGTGATGGATGCCAAGATTAGTATCGGTAAAAACGCATCTTATTCTTACTTTGAACGTCATATACATGGAACATCTGGCGGGGTAGAAGTTATTCCTAAAGCAAAAATAGAACTCAAAGAAAACGCTCGTTTTTATTCTGAATTTGAGTTGTTGAAAGGACGAGCAGGTTTTATTGATATAGATTATGAAACAGATTGTGGAAAAAAAAGTGTTCTAGAAATGGTTACTCGTATTAATGCAATAAAAGATGATGTTGTTAAAATAAAAGAAACAGGTCATTTGAATGGTGATTATTCTCGTGGTTTCTTGAATTCTCGTGTGGCTGGTAGAGATAACTCTAAAACTGAGGTGTATAACAAGCTTACAGCATCAGGTGCTTATGCACGTGGACATGTAGACTGCAAGGAAATAATAAAGGATGATGCATTAGTTAGTGCTATTCCAATTGTTGAAGTTAGTAATCCTAAGGCTCATATTACTCATGAAGCATCTTTGGGTAGTGTTGATTCAAAACAACTGCAGACTTTGATGAGCAGGGGTCTTTCTGAAGATGAGGCAACAGATCTTATAATTCAAGGTTTGTTAAGCTAAAAAAAATTATGTGTGATGGTTTATGGTGGAAGAGATAAAAATTGGGGATGTATTTTACAAAAAAACAAAGTTACATCCAGATGAAGTTTTTGATGTATCCGTACAGCAGATAAGTAAACCAGAGCTTTACAAAAAATATCCTGATAAGAAAAAAATAAAACTTGATCATAAGAATTTGAAGATTAATAAGACTCTTGACAGTGTTTTTCATGAACGTAAAAGTGTTAGAAAATACAAAGATGAACCAATAACCATAGAAGATCTTTCTTATCTTCTTTGGTCTTCAACAGGTTTGGAACGCAAAGAAAAAGAGTATGAGTTTAGAACCACCCCGTCAGCAGGAGCAACATATCCCATTGAAACATATATTGTTGTAAACAATGTAAAAGATTTAGAACCCGGTGTTTATCATTATAATATAAAAAATCATGAACTTGAGCAGCTTAAACTTGGTGATTTTAAAAAAGATATAACTCGTGCTGCTATGAATCAGAGTAAATGTGCTTATGCAGGTGTTGTTTTTATTTGGACTGCTGTTATTAACCGTACAAAGTATCGTTATGGTCAAAGAGCTTATAGATATATTTTTATGGATGCAGGTCATATTGCCGAGAATCTTGCTTTGTCTTGTGTTGGTTTAGGTTTGGGTAGTTGTCAGATAGCTGCTTTGTATGATGATATGGTAAACAAGATTATTGAATTGGATGGAGAAACAGAAAGCACTATTTATATGACTTCCTTGGGAAAACCCCTTTAAAAATATTTTTTTACCATTATTTACCACTAATATACCAATATTATACTATTTTAATTCGAGTATTGTTAAATATAAGTTGAAACATAAGTAGTATGTGCTAGAGTGAGATGAGATATTAGAATCGCAAAAAAAAAAATAAAAAATTTAGGTTGACCGTCAAAAAAATCCCTCCAAAGTGGTTTTTTGTCAACAATTTTTTTTGCGTGTTTGTGTAGCTGGCAGTAATATAAACAAAAATGCGATTCTAATAAAAAAACCCAGAAATTTCTTTCTGGGTTTCATCTCATCCGCCTTACATACCAACTAAAAAAAATGACGGGATGCATAAAAAATGCTAGAAAAATTAATTCCAACTAAAGGAAAGCAGGTTAAAAATTGTTGGGAATTTTTGAACTGTCAAGAAGAAACAAAATTTAAATGTCGTGTTTTTATTAGTGACCTTGGTCAGGATTGTTGGCTCATTTCAAAATCTCATAATAACAAAAATTTTGAAAATTGTATTAATTGTCCATGGTTTAAAGAAAAAAATCCTGAATTTGTCAAATTTTTTCAATCAACACAGTAAAATACAAAAAATCAATAAATAGTGTCAATTTTTCTACCATCTTACTATTATATTAATAAAAAGCATTATAAGATTGCCTTCTATTTATATCATGGTTTTTTAAAAATGGGGGATAAAAAAAACAAAAAAAGTAACGTAGAAAAAGACAATAGTTCTTCTAGTTTTTTTCAAACAGTCCCTTTGCCTTATCAATCGTTAGATAAAAATGGTAAGTTTATTGATGTGAATCAAGAATGGATTAAGATTCTAGGTTACACTAAAAAGGAGATTATTGGGGAATCTTTTGAAAAAATCCTTGATTCTAAAGGAAAAAAAGATTTTAAAAAAAATTTTTTAAGATTTAAAAAACAAGGGGAAATACATAACTTAGAATTCAATCTTATAAAAAAGAATAAAGAAAAAATCTTTGTTTCTTTCGATGGCAAAATAGGTTATGATAAAAAAGGTAGATTTAAAGCAACTCATTGTATTTTACACAATATAACTGAACAAAGAAAAAACGAAGATAGATTACATTTTTTATCTGAAATAGTTAAACAATCTTCTGATGCTATTATTCAAACTGATAAAGATTTCAAAATTGTTTATGTTAACTCTGCTGCTGAAAAATTGTGGGGTTTTTCATCTAATGAGCTTATTGGAAAAACTCCTGATTTGTTTAATGCTGAAAAAAAATCTAATGATTTCCAAAAGAAGATTTATGAAACGGTTTCCTCTGGAAAAACATATATTGGTGTTCATTTAAATAAAAAAAAGGATGGTAGTACTTTTTTATGTCAAACGAAAGTTGCGCCAATTAAGAATAAAGAAGGTTCTATTGTTGGTTATACTGGTTTTCAGTCAGATGTTACTGAAAAAAAAGAAACTGAGGAGCGTTACAAGGCTTTTTTTGAAAATTCTCCGTTGTTAATTATTGAAGTTGATGAAAACGCATGTGTTCTCTCTGTTAATCCGGCTATGGCAAAAACTCTTGGTAAATCCTCTGATGAATTAATTGGGAATATTCCTGAAAATTGCTTGGATGATTCTCTTTTTAAGAATCGTATGGATGTTTTTAGAAAAGTTATTAAAAATAAAAAACCTTTGAATTTTGAGGATTTTGATCCGGATAGGAATAAGTATTTTCGTACTACCATAGTTCCTCTTAGTTTTAGGGGTAAATATTCTTTTCTCAGGCTGTTGAAAAATTAAATTAACCCTCCTGCTTTTCATTTAAAGCGGGATGCAATAAATGAAAAAACAGAGGAGGGTAAGTCTCAGAAAGACCATAG
>CAYLLH010000063.1:0-7135 GCA_964384785.1 uncultured Thermoplasmatales archaeon
ATGGTCTTTCTGAGACTTACCCTCCTCTGTTTTTTCATTTATTGCATCCCGCTTTAAATGAAAAGCAGGAGGGTTAATTTAATTTTTCAACAGCCTAAAACCATATTAAATGCTTACAAGGGAAGAGATGTCCTTTCAACTTCTAATCTATCAGCTGTTGGATATTCCTCTATCATATAACAGTTAAAACCATTATTTTTTAATGTTTCTGATAGTTTTTCTAGAATCCAAAGAGCTATTTCAACACGTTTTTTAGAATCATTCACAAAAACAAAATCAGATTCAATTCCAAATTCTTTTATTAAAAAATCTTTTATTTCCTCATTTGAAAACCCTTTTTTATCAACAATACCCAGAAGAAGTGTCCCATCATCAGAAATTATTTCATAAGATTTTACTATATTCTCAGCTCGTCTTTTAATCCTACTTCGTAGTTGAACTGCATCTTTAAAAGAACAAGAACAATAATGCACACCAATATCCAGCTCCCTCTTTGAACACTTTTCTAAAACATCATATGCACATTTTTCACTACCACGTACATGTGAAGAAAAATCGTTTTCTGATTCAAAACCCCTATCAACAAGTTTCTGTTGATTTGTTTCAGAAAACTCAAGCTCATTTAGATTAACCCAAACAAGGTTTTTTGTAGAAGCCCATTCAATTAAACTAAAAATCTCTTTTCCCATACCGGGTATAACAGGTATCTCTAATGCTACATCCAGATCATAACCTAAAACTTTTTCAATATTTTTTGAAACCAGTGAATCATTCATTTTACTCCAAAAAACTGGTGCCGGATGAAAACGTATCTCATCAAGACCCACATCAACTATTTTTTTAACTGTTTCTATGTTTTTTAAACCAGATGTATAAAGATGTATATGAAAATTTGAACCAAAAGATTCCTTCAAAATTCTGATATATCTAATCGTTCGCTCCGGAACCATCAATGGATCCCCACCAGTTATACCTGCTCCACAGGCATCTATCAATTCTGCTTCTCTTATCAGTATCTCAGTTTCATCCTCATCTTTTAATTCCCATTCATCAGCAAAAACCCGGTCTTTACCAATTTTTTCTGAGCTAAGCGGACAGTAATAACAGTTAGATGGACATAAACCAGTGATTAAAACCACCATCTTACAGCCCTCCGCACACATCTTACATGCCGGAGGAAGAGGTTCTATATAACTACTTTTTTTCAACCATTGATTAATCTGTTTCATAAAAAAAAACCCAAAAAAATTTTGTGTTATTCAAGTCCATCTTTTGTTATTTTAAAAAAAGTAGTTTTACACTCGGGTTGAGAACGATGTTTGATAATAGTTGCTTTTCTTTTACCAGGACCTGCTTTGTTGAACTTTAGTATAGTTTTTGCAACATGTTCAACACCCATACCAGAAAAAGGTTTCACATCATCATTATCAACTGAGTAAACCTGACCTACTATTATTGCATAAAAATTTTTTTTACGAGCCTCCACCTGCAGGTTCGCAATCTGACGATTAAGAGAACGAACATTACATAGACCATCATTTTCCAAACTAAGACGATAAAACATGTTAAATGTATCAAGAACAATCATACCCAAATTTTTCACTTTGAAAGAATTCTTCAGCATTCTTTCTTGTTCTTCAAACGAAGAAGGATTGAAAAACAAAATATTCTCAACTACTTTATCATATTCACTATTGCAGATCTGCCGTAAGCGTTCCAAAGAAACTCCTTCGCTATCAATATATGCTACTTTTTTATCAGACAATGCAATGTTTCTAGCAGCCTGCAGGCAGAAATTTGTTTTACCGCTACCTGGCTCCCCATAAATCTCCGTAATGGAAGAATTTTCCACGCCTCCTCCAAGAAGATCATCAAGGGAGGCACAATCTATATTCAGATGGTTCATAAATACAACATTTTCATTTTTTTTGTTTTATGTCAGCGTGTTTTCAAATAAAAAAATTTTGTATCATCTTTTCTTTATTTTTTGTTTAAGCATACAAGTCTTACATAAATCTTCTGAACAAGGCTCACCACAAACCGTGCATTTGTTTAACTCAACTGTTGGATATTTCTCATACAAAAGATCTTTGATACTTTCATAACTACTAAGAATACTATGACGGGTACCCGGATGATCAAATTCTAAATCATTAATTATTTTTTGAAATTTTTTACGATGAGCATCACCAGAAAAGGGACAAACCGAGTCATGAAACTCTAAGTTGTTTAGAATAGCATATAAAGCATTTTCTTTCTCAGGAATCGTTCGAAGAGGCATAAAACGAGGTATAAGACCAGGTTGAATTTTTTCATGAGGACCCAAACGAGCTAGTTTCTGCATGTCACCATTAACAAAATTCATCAAAATCGACTGAGAGATATCATCCAAATTATGACCAGTAACTAAACGATCAACTTTTAGTTTTTTAGCTGTTGTATTCAAACAAAAACGACGGAACACACCACAATATGCACAATCACCAAGTTCTTTACCGATGGATGCAATTTCATCCATCCGGTAACCCATCATTTCTTCAAAAGAAACAACATAATGTTCTATTCCAAGTTTTTCACAGTTATTCTTAGCAGTTTTTATGTTTTCATCACGGTAACCCTGTATTCCTTCATCAACAGAAATACCTATGATTTCAACGTTGTTACGTACCGAAAAAATATCATGAATCATTTTCAATGCTACAGTACTATCTTTACCACCTGAGATTGCTACTCCAAACCTGGTTTTTTTATAGGTTTTACCTTGCTTTTTTACATCTTTTTTAACACGTTTCTCAAAATAACGTATAAAATGATCCTTGCAAAGATGTGTACCATTGTATCTAATCAATGTTACAGCAGGGTTACTGCATTTACTACATTTTTTAACCATTGATAAACAAAACACCTAAAAAACTCTTTTTATAACCAACCACATCAATTTTTTTTTTGTTCTCATTGTTTTTTTGATTTTCCAAGATTAAGTTCAAAACCAATCACAGGATGTTCCAGATCATAGTTTTTAATAGAACGTGGATGAAGTTCTCCAAAAAAACCTATTTCATCACTACCAATAGTAACACTAGCGCATCTTCCTTTTACAAAACCAGGATGATCAAAGTTTTTAATGTTATAATCCAAGTTCATCTCACGAAGAACTGCTTCAGCAAGAGATTTACATTCTGTAAAATTTGCTTTGGCATCAATTTTTACAAAACCCAGATGATAAGAATTTTTAAACTTTTCATCAACAACGATACCAAGCTCAAAAATCTGCTGAGGTAATCCATGATGACGATTTTCATTCAAAATATTAAGAAGAGACGGTAATAATCCAACACGTAAACAAGTATATTCCTCTCCAACTGGGTTTTTGATTTCAACACGTTTAGTTTTTTCTAGTCCTATACTTTCAAACTCTGTTTTCTCATTTGAAATCGTAAACGTGGTAACCTCATTAAAACCAAGACCCACAAGTGTGTTTTTTATATGATCAAAATAACTTTGATTTTTTTGTGTTTTACCAAAAGTTAGAGCCTGAGGAAGACTTGTCTTGAAATCATTATATCCAAAACCTACGGCTACATCTTCAACAAGATCTATATCATGAAGAATATCAGCTCTCCATGCAGGTGTTTCAACCATTATTGTTTTATCATCATTTTTTTCTGCTTGATGACCCATTTTTTCTAGATAACCTATTACATCCTCAGCTTTGAACTCAGTTCCCAATATTTTGTTAACATAACTTACACTAATCTGGTTTTCCATTGTTTTAAAATCCGGTGAAACAAATTCTTTTCCATTGTCTTTAACAGTAGTGGTATAGATTTGTCCGCCTCTTTCAGCAAGAGCTGCTGCTACAATATTTAAAGCGTATTTAACAGCAGAGAAATCTGTTCCTGTGACATCTAAAAAAATATCTTTAGTAAAAGGTGTAACCTCTGTAAGAATTCCATTGATAATCGGTGGATAAGACAAAACATTGTTGTTTTTATCCAGAATTATTGGGTGTTTATCAAAATCTTCTAAAAGTTGAGCAAATGCTTGTCCTTTTTCATGTTTTTCAAGTATCTCGGTCATAGTCCATGAATCTGTTTTTGCAAGTGGTATAAACTGAACCGTATCAGGATCCACTGCTTTGTATACAAATGGTGGTTGAACTGCTTCAAAATTATGAACGCCTATAGCTACTTTTTTTCGATTTCGTCCCAGACCCATATGTAGTTTCTCTTGAAGTTCCATTAATGATTTTATCAGATTATCAGTCATGGTTACATCTTTAACTAGAGCTGTTGCAATAAAAGGCCGTACTTTTTTAACGGATTCATCAACAGTTAATACTACATCTGATTTTTCAACACTGTATTTTTTGATTCCTTTTTCAAAATCAAAAAAAGCTCTTGATGCACGAGCTATTCCTTCAACTGATGCAAGATCTGGACGGTTTGGAAAAAACTCTATACCAATCTCATTTCCATTAACCCGGTCTAAATCAGCACCAATCATAGGTAGTTTTTCAAGTAATTCATCCTTAGAAATCTCATATCCTAAAAGATCAATAAAATCTTCATAATCAAATGTTACAACAGGCATAATAAAAAAGTGAAATGATTTTTTGATATAAAGGTATTTGTTTTACATATAGCTCTTAAACAAAATAATCAATAATATTATAAAACATAAAAGTATTGTAAAAAACTAAGCTTTTTGGAGAGGCAGAAAAAAAATTTTGTATTTGGGTGAATAATTTATGGATATTAGACAAGATGAGATAACAACTTTTCATGATCTAAAAGCTGATAAGAAAAAGCTTGTAAAAGCAGTTAGTGATGTTTCACAGGTACGGCCAGTTTCAATCATCTTGCCCATGCTTTACAAAGAAATAAAAAATGATGCACTTGGAGATATAATTAAAGGTTTGAACAAGTGTACATATCTTCAAGAAGTTATTGTTCCATTGGCTGCAAAAGATGAAAAAGAGTTTAATCATGTCAAACGTTTTTTTAGAAAACTAGAAATCCCTAAACTTATCATGTGGTGTAACGGACCGCAAATAACAGGTCTTTTAAATGATCTTAAAAAAGATGAAATTAATCTTTTAAAATATCGTGGAAAAGGCCGAGATGTATGGCTGGCTATGGGTATAGCTAGTCTACGATCTTATGCATTCGCGCTTCATGACGCTGATGTACGTCATTACGATGAATCAATCCCAACCAAGCTTTTATACCCCGTGGTTGAACCAGAACTTGATTATGAATTCAACAAGGGATATTATGCACGTGTAAATCTTGAAGAACGCATCATGTACGGACGTGTTTTCCGTTTGTTTATTCATCCAATATTACGTGCTTTTGTCGACAATATTAATCATGAAACAGATTTCACCCGTTTCCTTCGATCATTTCGTTACCCTATAGCAGGAGAATTTGCTTTAACTAGTGATCTATCTCTCGATGTAGATCTACCAGGTGATTGGGGTATAGAAATTGGTATCATGGCAGAGATGTACAAAAATGTACCATTGAAAAGAATATGTCAGACTGATCTGGGTTTTTACGAACATAAACATCAAAAAGTTGGAACTAAAACCACGGGTTTAACCAAGATGAGTGGAGATATACTAAAAACACTTCTAAGAGTACTAGTAGAAGAAGACAACATTGAAATCTCTAAAGAAAGTCTGATATCACTACGTGTTTTATATCTTCGTTATGCTCGTGATGCAATTAGAAAATATCATGCAGATTGTCATTTTAATAACCTAAAATATGACCGGCATAAAGAAGAAAACATTGTTGAAAAATTTGGTCAACAAATAATGAGAGCCGGTGTAAGCTACATGAGAAAACCAGTAGGCACCTGGATACCTGACTGGTTAAGAGCAATATCTGCTCGTAAAAAAATAAGAGAAGAATTACTTGATATAGTAATAGATGAACAATAAATAAAAAAACGTTTTAAGGAAACTTGTATTTGTAGAGGAGAGGAGTTTCAAATTGAATCAGGATTGGAATAAAGATTTAAAATTAAAAACAGAAGTAATTGATAAATGTGAAGAAATCGGAACTGTTGACATAATAGTTGGAGTACTAGGAAAAGATGTTGAAACCACTATTTTGAATGTTTTAAAAGTTGTTAATGAAGGACTTTATCGTTATTTTCCAAATCTAAAAAAAGCAATCGTTGTCTCAACTGGTGAATCAACTGATGACACTGATAAGGCGATAAAACTTTTCACGCCATATAACAACATAGATATCATTGTTACAAAAGATATTAAACCAATTGGCAAAGGCGCAGGAGTTATGACAATTTTTGAAATAGCTCACCAATGCCAAGCTAAATGTGTATTTTTATGTGACGGAGATCTGTTAAGTATTCGCCCGGGTTGGATTGAAACCATGGCCAACCCTATTATTTACGGCCGAGCCGATCTAACAGTTCCATATTACATCCGCGATAAAAATGATGGAGTAATAACAAACAATTTAGTATATCCATTCACTCGTGCCCTGTATGGTATCGACATCCGTCAACCAATCGCTGGAGAGTTTGCTCTATCACGAAATCTTTATGAGAAACTCCGCGGCCATCCATTATTTCCACCAGGTTTCGGTGTAGATATTTTTATAGTTACATCTGCAGCCGCAGAAGGAATGTATGTAAAAGAAGGACTGTTTTCGCTTAAAATACATGAATCCACTACACATTATCTTGAACCAGAAAAGTTTCTTATTCCTATGTTTAGACGTGTTACAGATAGTATGTTTAATCTTGCTGAATATTACGAAGAAAGCTGGAAATCCAAACCTCCACTTTGGCGTCCGAAATACTGCCGTGAATCATTTAGCCAAAAACCAATACCAGTCAAAGTAAATATTGATGATATGAGAAACACCTTTTTAAATGAGTTTAAATCATATAAAAACACAATAACCCAATATCTTCCAGAAGAAATTGTTTCAGAATTGGAAAAAATCGTAGATGGAAAACAATCTTTTAACTCTGAAATATGGGCTGAAATAGTATACAACTATGCTGCAGCATTCAAAAAAACAAAGGACAAATCTGATAGATATCTACTACTTGACACCCTTAAAACTTTCTGGCTAGGTCGTTTTGTTAGTTATGC
>CAYLLH010000064.1:0-31087 GCA_964384785.1 uncultured Thermoplasmatales archaeon
GGTGAAAACACAAAATAAAAAAATCAAAATAGATCATTTTTTTCGCAGATTTTCCGTATTTTTTAGTACCACTATAGAAATTCAACAAATTTATATAGACTCATCTGTTCACATTCCAGGAGGCTAAATTATGAAAAATTTAACTAAAACAGGAGTATTTATCGCAGGGTTTTTCGCACTTATCCTTTTAAGTGTGTCAATTCCTGCAGAAACAGCAACTGATGATACCGAAGATGTATGGGTTCATCAACTTGGCAGTTCAGGTATGAGCTATCGGGAGTATTCAGGGTCTAGAGATAATGTTGATATTACAAGTGTTAGCTATGAACTATCAGATTCTACAGTAACTGCATCTTTAACGGTAGCAGGTGAGATAGTAAATGATATGTATCATACGTATATCATTTATCTTGAAAATCCCTCGGGTCAATATTATGCAACGTATTCAGCAGGAAGTGGAATGTGGATTGGTAATGATAAGTATGGTGGAGAAATGGGTCAGTTAACTGATCCGGTTTCAGGTGATACGTTTACCGCAATCTTTGAGATCAATCATCCTGAAGATAGTTTTAACCTGTATGGATCTGCATCTGAATCTGTAGATGCCACTGAAGCGTATTATGATTTTGCACCAAATATGTTTGCTCCATACTATGAGGGTTCCACAGATGATGACGAACCAGTTGATGACCCCGATCCCGGCGACAGTACAGACGCAGACGATACGGAAAACGCAAACGATTCAGATAACACGGATCAAACAGATACAACTGATTTAAATACAGACGACACCACGGATGATGGCGGAGGGGGCATACCTGGTTTTGAGACAATTGCATTAATTGCAGCAATTGGTATTGCCTTAATACTCTTAAAAAGAAAAAACAAAAAATAAATTCCTAATTTCTTTATTTTTTTTATTTATCGAATTGTGGATGTCAAGTTAACACCTCGTGAAGTGATAAAGCGATACAAATGAAATCATCCATTCTTGTGCTGTATCTATACTAGCGTTGTGAGGCCAACACTTGTAAAATCTTTTAATCCTGTGTTTCAACAGGAAAAACCATTGCTCTACAGGATTACGCAGGCCAAAAGTGATATGTTCCCATTCGACGTTTAATCTGTTGAGTGCTGGTTTATACCAAGGACCACCATCAACTAGTATTTTCGGGCTGTTTTTACATTTTCTTAGAATATATCTAAGAAAACTGTATGCTTCTATTGAAGCACGTCCTTTAGATGCCCGTACACCAAGTACTTTCCAGGTATTTACATCTATTGCAGCCCAGACAATATGAAGTCTTCCATGGATCTTAATTTTTGTTTCATCAACAGCAATAATCTCATGTGTTCCTTTCTGTATTTTGAAAAGATCTGAGGCTTTATGATACCAGAGACGAATAGCCTCATGACTAACCTTTTCATAATTTGAAACAATTGTTTTACAATCCCTTAGAGACAATCCATAATGATACAACAATATTCCAAGAGCCATAGTGCTTAATTTTTTACGCTTTCTTTCAAAAATATTATTAGCTTATAATCCTTTTACCAAATAAGACAGCATCCCATCCATGATTTATACCCAATAAACATGATGGGTGCTGTCATATTTTAAATTTTAACTTGACAACCACCGAATTTTTTTAGTTAAACTTAATAAAGAATAACTTTTTTGGTATTATGGATGTTGAAAAAAAAAATGTTGAAATCTAAAAAAATATTTATTCTAATATCAATCTTTAGTATGCTGTTAATAACATGTACAGTTTCTGCAAAAGAGATAACTGATGAAAAAAATGATATTTTTTGTTATAAAATAAACACTGGAGCAAATACTTATTCAATTTCTTCAAAAAATGTTGGAGATAGACCCTATATTGACATTATAAACGCTAGTTATTCATTAAATGGTAATAACCTTACTATGTCCTTATCTTTGGAAGAACAAATACCGTCTTTTAATCTAAATTCAACCTGTTCATATATATTATATTATGGCAATCCGGATGACTCCGATTATTGGCATACTGCTACTTATACAACCTCAGGTGCAGCGACATATCAAACAATTCAGGGTGGTTCTCAAAATATAGGAACTATATCTAATCCTTTATCAAATGGAGATAAGACTTTTACTGCATCATTTGAAATTCAGACAGATGAACCCGCTTTTGAATTCTGGGCTGTAACGACAGAGGTTGTAACAAATTTTGATTATACAAATATAGATACAGAAAATCCACAAAATTCAGATTTTGAAACCAAAACCTATGTTGATGCTGCACCTTTAGATCCTGGTGAATGGGCGGGAAGCATGTATCCTTCTGCATCTTCTTTAAATGACGACGGTGATGATGGCGGAGGGGGCATACCTGGTTTTGAAACTGTTTTTTTAATTGCTGCAATTGGCACCGTTCTCATACTATTAAAGAAAAAATCATAAATTTCTATTTTTTATTAAAAAACAAGGATTTTTAGAGTATCGATAATTATTTAAGAAATATTACAATAATGTTTTCTATAAAAATATATAAATATGGCGGAAAAAAGAATATGAAAAAAGTTTTAATTCTACTTATAACACTACTTTTAATAGCAACAACCTTTGTTACAATTGCAAATGCTAAAACAAATAACACAAACATTTTTTTTAAAAATAATCGTGATGGACCAATCCTTGAGTTTCTTAAAAAAATACCTATTGTAAATAAAACAATAAATTTTTTTAAAAATCTTTTTGGTTTAGCTGAAGACATTGAAAACATTGAACCACCAGAGGAATTTGATGAAACCTACAAAGTCTATTACCAAGATTCTAACAAAGAACCCGGGTCAGAAAAACCAACTGATAAATCCATTTCAGTATCTATTAAAAATTTTGATTTAGATTACTCAAATAAGGATAATAATGTAGAGTTTGACATGACTTTTGATGGTTCTACATCTGGGGATGTTTATGCATGTTACTATATTCTGGTTAATTACTATGAGGATGGTTCGGCAGGATATGCAAATGTTTGGATGAGTCCTTTTAAACAATCCGGTTTGGATTTAGCAGATTACTCTTTTGAATTAACGTTCACCGGAACAGGGTCTAATGGGGATGATGATTGGTCTACCTTTAGTGGAAGACAATATGTTAATGGTCCTCTTAATATGAGTGAAATTCCTTTTAAGATCCCTGAAGAAGACAAAGATAAAACTCTAATAGATGTAAAATTGTATGTTAGAGCTTTTAGCGATGAGGATTTAACTAGATGGAACCAGGATTCAATTAGTATCATGGATGAGATGACCGGATCGGTTTATGAAGAAACTGAGGATGAGGATAACAATAGTATACCTGGTTTTGAAATAATGTTTCTTATCATAGCATTATCCATAGCATTGATTTTAATGCGAAGAAAAAAACTTTGAACAAAAACAAATTTGTTTTTTTTACAACAAAAACATTAAATAAAAATATTTTAGAAAACTTTCCAGTAATTTTAAATGGAACATATTTATTTATATTTCGCTGAGGAGAGAAAAATATGAACTCAAAAAAAATATATCAAATATTGACCGCAGTAGTAATGATTATATTTCTATGCAGTTTTTTTTCGACTGTTAACGCAGCAGATAATAAAACCTTGAATTATACGATAGATGAAACCGACCCAATAGGGGATGTAATTAATGAGAGCTTTAAACCCACATCTGATCAGGATCCCGACGTGGACATCACAAAGTTTACATCTGAAAAAGACGAAGATGATATCAAAATTGAATTAACAGTAAATGGTTCAATAAACAACAGCCAAAGTTATACTTATATGGTTTTAATATTAGATGAAGCATTAACTGCTGAAGACCTGCAGGAAATGACAAGTCAGGATGAAGAGATTTCATCTTATTATGTGCAAGTTATTTATGTTGCAGGTCAAGCAGGTTATGCAAATTCATCTGAGGTCATGGGAAGTATAAAAAATATTGATAATTCTACAACTGATGGTAAACTTACCATGTATGTACCTGAAACAGCTTTTTCAAATTTAACAGATTTTAATGTACTCGCTATTGCTGGTTACAACTTCACTGGTGGATCTGAGGGTTATATGGATTACTTTATTGGTTCAAGTGATGACACTGACGATACAGGAAACGGAGAAAAAAACGGTAAAGATAACGATGATGAGGGAATACCGGGTTTTGAGTTATTTGCTTTTGTTGTCGCTTTAGCTGTAGCGATGATAATTTTGAAAAAGAAAAAACTATAATTTTTTTCCTAAAAATTAAAGAAAAAATTGATAAAATAGAAAAATAAAGAGATATGGGGGTTGTAATATTATCCCTCTGAAACCCCATATTGGAGTTCGATTAGAGTATATTCATCTGTTGAGACTGTTATCTTAGCAAACTCATCTTCTTCAAACTGGTAGTTAAGTGTTGTTTTACCGACCTCGCTCTCTTCTAGGGTAGGTTCTCCTAACTCTTGTTTGTACCAGTCTACAACATCATCGAGACTATCAATAGTTCCATACTTGATTTCTATTATTTGTCCCTCATAAGATGTGAAATTGGAATGCTCCAGCATAACTGAATCCGGATATCGGGCTATTGGTTCATCTCCATCGACTTGGTCTTCGTCTGGCAGACTATTTTCATTGCCATTATCCTCGTTGTCACCGTCATCTCCGTTCTCTATTTTGCCTAATTCTCCACTCCACGTACCAGATCCAGAATAGGTATAGTCACCAGCGAGTTCCCAGGTACCTGAAACTTCTTCGCCGTTAGATGTAAAATCACCGGACCATTCAACGGTGCCGAAGGCTGCGTTCCCAGATGCCTGTATTTCTCCATCGGAAACTGTTCCAGTTATATCTCCTTCGCCATCGCCTGAAAACGAGCCGGTTACTGTTCCTTCATCGAAGTCGACATCAAATTCCCATGTTCCGCTATAGGATTCTCCACCTATTGAACCTGACCACGTTCCGGAATAGTTGGCCGTTCCTGTGATTTTTCCGCCATTGCCATCAACATCATTGTCTACATTATCAGATCCATCACTATTTCCATCATCAGTTCCAATGCAACCACTAAAAGCTAAGCCTACTAACAGCATCAATATTAGTATCACAACTATATTTTTCTTCACTATACCACATTTATTCGCAAAAGAATATTATTATATTTAAGTTTTGGGAAAAACTCTTTTTTTTGTGAAAATGTTATAGTATTTTAAAAACTATATGTATCTCAATCATAACTCATTTTAAAAAAAAATAAAACGCATTAATTCGATTAATAATAACAATTTCATACCTATCATTACAGCACTAAATTCAGCAATTGTTTTTAATCATAAAAAAAGGAGAAAATAGAAAAAATCCAAAAAACTTTTTTTTGTTCTTTCTTTAAAACAAATCAAGTTCTCCAGTTATTTGATCTATAATGTTGGTTGGTGCCGGCCCAAAACCAATAACCGTTTTAGTTCCAGCAGAGATTTCTGTGTGTCCTGCATCAGCAATAATTTTTGTAAAAACACCCAAGTCTTTTGCTTTTTCTCTCAAAACAAAAAAATCTTTTTCAGAATCTGTTTTTGCTACAACTTTTTTAGCTCCTTCCTGGTTCCATTTTTTAAACCATTTAGAATTATTTTTCTTTGTACCAAAAGCACATTCCACAGCTGCATGAGCTACTTGTGCTGCAAGTTTTCCTGGTGAAAGCTTCAGATCTTTTCTTGTTACTATCACCATTTTATATTCAAAACACATATTTTATTCACTTTCTTTTGAATGTTTTATTTCTTGATATGAATCTTTTCGCCATTGTTCTCCCATAATTATTGCTTTTTCAGGATCAACTAAACCTTTTACAAGAAGAGTTTTCCCTCTTTTTTCAATATGTTTTAAAGGCACACCAAGATAATTATTATCAGATTTAATAATCATAACGCTTTCATTTTCATTGACTGCTATACTTTCTCCAACAGTGTTTCCAGAACCATCTAGAACAAAACGACACAGCATTTCATCATAGTTTTTATCATCCTCATTTTTAGATTTCTTCTCTTTTTTGTTAAATGAAAATAAAGTCTCTTTGATTCTTTTAAATAAGCCCATAGCGTTTTGTTACTCCATTAAAAAAACTCTTTGTATTTTTTGTTAAAGCCAGTGAATCAACGATTCCGTTATAAATCTTTGGCACATTACACAATCTCTTGTATAAAAAATGATAGAAACAGATGTTACAATAATCGGTGGAGGGCCAATAGGTGCATCAGTTGCTCAAAAAATTTCAAAGAAAGATTACAAGGTAGCAATTATTGAAAAAAACAAAGAAATAGGGCAACATTTACAATGCGCTGGATTAGTTACATCAAGGATTTTTAAACATGTGAATATAAACACAAATGAAATACTTCAAAATAAGATAAAAGGAGCTAATATCCATTCTCCATCAAATCATATCGTAACACTTGGTGGAGATAAAACACATGCTTTAGTTATAAACCGGCAATTTTTTGATAAAAAACTAATAGATAAAGCAGTGGATGATAAAACTCAGATTTTTAGAAATGAAAAATTTATAAAAACAATTAAAAAAGACAATAAACTAGAAATAAAAACAAATAAAACAATTTTTTCCAGATCTAAATTACTAATAGGAGCAGATGGAGCATTATCATCCGTTAGAAAACAATATAATTTACCTGAACCAGAAGAAAAACTATTAGGTATTGGAGCAGAAATCTCAAACACAAAACTTGATTCTGATTTTGTTGAAATATTTGTAGGAAACAAAGTTTCTCCAGGATTTTTTGCATGGATCATACCCTTAAACGAGGAGGGAACCAAGGCAAGAATCGGTTTGTGTATAAAACAAAATTGTACTCATCCTTCAAAATATTATTTCAACCGTTTTCTAAAACATAAACACACAAAACCCTTCTTTAAAAACATTAAAATTACAAAAAGTATTGGTGGAATAATACCTGTTGGGTTTTTAAAAAAAACTTTTGATGATAATCTTATGATTGTTGGTGATGCTGCATCTCAGGTTAAACCCACATCAGGCGGAGGATTGTATCCTGGTTTGATTTCTGCAGATTTTTGTGCCAAAACCGCTATAACCGCTCTTGAAAACAATGATTTTTCAGCAAAAAATCTTAGTATTTATCAAAAAAAATGGACAGATATGATTGGTAAAGAGATTAGAATAGGCATGAAATTTAGAAAAATATTCAAAGATTTAACAGATGAAGAATTAGATTTTTATCTAAAAAAATTTGAAAATGAAAAAATAATCAATACAATAAATGAATATGGTGATATAGATTTTCCTTCTAAACTAGTTAAACCATTAATTAAGAAATCACCTTCATTGGTAAGATTTTTACCTAAACTTTTAAAATAAACTTAGCAATTATTTTTTTCCTTCAGGTGGTGGTGGAACATAGAACTCTTCATCTTCGTAACCATCTTCTTCAAATTTTTCTTTTTTAGATCTACGTGGTATTAAATCTCTAAATCTTCCACCTTTTTTTCTTTTAATAAAAATGATTACTATCACAAGTATAATTGCTATAATAAAAGTGAGTATACATGGCATAAACATTCCAAGAATAAAAACACCTGATGCTTCTAGTTCACAATCTATGAGATTAGCCGGTAAGCTTCCTTCTGAACTATTGAAACTAAATTCAACTATAGTTCTTCCATCTTTTGTTTTTTCAACATTTGCATCTTTGATTAAACTATTTCTAACCTTTACTTTTATTCCATCAGGAAATATGATTCGATATGTTATATTTTGATCCTCTAAACCCCTAATCTTAAATGTTTGCTTTTCGATTTTAAAAGATGGTGGTAGAAAACCTAAATCGAAATGTATAGGCTTAACTATTTTAGCACTACTATCAACATTTATTGCGGGGTATTCATCCATATCAAAAATATTTACTTCTTCAGAGTTTAAAGAATTCTCAAATGCTTTTTTATCTATTTTTGCTTTATCGCCGATTTTTAAACCAGGCCACAGATCTGTTGTTCTTTGTTTAAAAATATTTTTCTCATTATTTAAAAAACTGCTCATGTTTTCATCACTGAAAACATTTTCTTCAACACCAAGTCTAAATGCATCAGCACATAGATAATCAAGTGAAATTTTTTTAGGAATCGGGAAATATTCAGTTTGATTTGTTATATCTGAAACATAATATTTTCTACTCTCTTTTACAACTGCATCAAACTCCAGCTCAGTGTTTCCAGTTATAAAACTAACTACATTAAGTCGAGGATTTTGAAGGTCTATCTCTATTATTATTTCTTTTTTGCCCTCATCATAGTTTTTTGCATCTGCTGATTCAAATTCGCCAGTAAATTCTTCGGGTTTTTCCCAAGAAAATTTATTTAGATTTTTTAGCGTCATATTTTTTGGAAAATTTATAAGCATTTGATAAGTTAAATCATCTTTATCGTAAGAGTTGTATAATTTTGTTAAATTATCTCCAAAATTGATATCATGGGCTGAAAGTTTAGTTTCCGCTCCGGAGTTTATAAATCCATAAAATGCCTTATCTGAAATATTGCATATAGTTAGATTGACACTTTCATCTGTTAAGGAAGCTTTAATTGCAGGTGCTGAACCCATTTTTATTATATCATAAGACGGGTCAAGGTCTGTAGTGGTGGAGGCATCCCACTTAAAACTTAGATCCAATGTTTGATTAAAAGAAGAGTTTTCTAACAATGACTTGACTTCTTTTTTTAGAGGTTCTATAGTTCTAATTTTTATTGTATTCCATGAGATATTATTAAAACCATTTTTTATAAATAATCTCATTCCATCTGCAGGAACATATTCTAATTCTTTTACATAGTCGGGTAGATCATAAGTGTTGGGTGAAAGCATATTTATATTTATTAAGCTAATATTTATTTTTAAACTATTAATATTCCCTGAGGGTTTTGAAGAATCTATAATAAATTTTAATAATATCTCTTCAGAATCTTCCGCTACTGGCATCTTTGATTCGTTATTTAGATTAAAATCATAAAGTTCTGTTGTAGTTTCTTCACTACCATCTAGATACGGTTTTTTATTGCCTTCTATGACAAATCCCGCAGGCAGGTTATCAGATTTTTGGAATGTATAATTATTTTTCCATCCCTTTTCTGCTTTAAGATTAAAAGAATACTCTACTTTTCCACCCATGTTCAATATTCCAATTATGAGTTCTTCTAAGTTAATATTATTATTCATGTCAAAGAAATCTGTTGTTAAAGTTACTGAATAATTTGAATAAAAAGCACCATTTGAATAATTTGGATGTTCCTGTGACGCGTTCACATTACTTCCCTGGAAAGTATGTTTTAAATTACTCTGAATATTTAAGTTACCGGCAATAAAACCGAGAGTCCCCTCATCCTCTACTGCTATTTGTGAGTTATTATAAGCCCTGTCTCCACCTTTTGGTTTCATATCTATATAGTTTATTACTGTTGTAACATTCACAGAAAATTTTGTAGGGGTTTCCATAGTTATTAAAAATTTACATTCAATATCGTCTACTTTCTCTTCATCATCTGCTGCAGTTAATGGAGTTGAATTTATTAATAAAGATGAAAATATAAATAAAGCTGCCAAAATAAAGATAATGATATTCTTATATCTCATTGTTACATCCCACCTTCTTTAAATATAATAATATTTGTTGGTTATAAAAACTTTCTTACCAAAAAAACTTTTTAATCTACTCACAGTTTCGGTTTTTTGATTGTTATGAAGATTATTGAAGGTTCAGCATCAAAAAAAATATCTAAAGATTTATCAAAAATTTTGAATGCATCATTGGTTGAATTAGAAAGAAAACGTTTTCCGGATGGAGAATTATATGTTAGAATTCTTGACAATGTATCTAATGAAGATGTTATAATTGTTCAAACTACTTTTCCTGATAAAAACATTGTTGAGCTTTTTTTACTTATTGATGCAGCAAAAGAAGCAAAAGCAAATAGTATTACTGTTGTTGCGCCTTATTATGGTTATGCTCGTCAGGATCAAAAATTCAAAGATGGTGAACCAATTAGCGCTAGAGCCATTGCAAAGCTTATTAGTTTGAATGCTGATTTTTTTATAACGGTTGATCCTCATAAGGAGTATATCTTAGATTTTTTTGATTGTGAAGCTAAAAGTTGTTCTGCTGTTTCTGCTATTGCAGAGCATCTAAAAACAAAAGAGGTTGATATGATTCTTGCACCCGACAAAGGAGCACTTGATAGAGCCAAAAAAGTATCGTCTATTATTGGTTGTGATTTTGATTATATGGAAAAAACACGCATCGATGGAGAGACAGTTGAAATTAAACCAAAAAATCTTAATGCAAAAAACAAAACTGTAGCAATTGTTGATGATATAATTTCGACGGGTGGTACTATGGCTAAATCTATTCAGCAGCTTAAAAAAAATGGTGCAAAACAAGTTTTTGCAGTTTGCACTCATGGTTTGTTTGCAAAAAATGCTGTTGAAAAACTAAAGTCTAATGGTTGTGATGAAATTATTTCAACAGATACTATTGAAAATGATTTTAGTATGGTAAAAACTGCGTCAGCAATAAATAATATTCTTTCAAGTTAATCATTATAATTATTTAGATAACTTATATATAATGCTAGACTTTTTACGGGTTCTGACTAGTAAAACCCAATTTTAGAATTATTTTAAAAAATGGTGAAAGTTAAAATGCGAAAACGTGCACAAAGAAAAAGTAAAACCTATTCGGAAGAACCAAAGCATGTATCCACCGGAAAAACAATGATTGAAAAACCAAAAAAAAGTATAAGTCTTAAAATGAAAAAGAACTGGTGGATGGGAGTTGCTTTAATTGGAATATTTCTGTTAGTATTGCTATTTAATTCCTATTTCAACATTATAAGTGGTGTAGCTTATAATCCTGATGGAGATGGTCTGGAAAAATATTATCTTTCAGGTCCTGACCCTTATTACAATATGAGGATTGTTGAAGAAACTTATAAAGAGGGTACTTATCAGTTTTATTCAGAAACAGATCCGCTTTTAAATTATCCTATCGGTCGTTCTGGTGGTCGTGCTCCATTATTTAACATGATGGCTCTGGGTTTCAGTAGAATACTCACTCCTTTTATGGATGAGATAGATGCAATTGGTTACGCGATGCAGTTTATACCTGCTTTATTTGGAGCTTTGCTTGTTTTCCCGGTTTATTCTATAGGTAAAGATGTTTTTAATAAAAAAGTTGGATTAATCGCTGCTCTTTGGCTTTCGCTTACTGTAGCCATTGTAGGTACAGGACACGGATCGGCTTATTCCTTGTTTGATCACGACTCATTTAACCTGTTTTTGTTTTTTACAACTTTTGCTTTTCTTATAAAGAGTATTAAAGAAAAAGATCGGACAAAATCATTTTTATATGCTATTCTTGGAGGCATACCACTTGCTGGTTTAAGTATGGTTTGGGTTGAACATGAATATTTGTATACTATTATTGCACTGTATGCCTTTGTTCAAATATTTATAGATATTTTAAAAGGTAAAGATGATCTAAAAACGTTTATGTCTCCCTTGTTGGTTTTAACTGTGGGTTATCTTGTTTCATTACCTGTTATAGCGTCGAGATGGACTAGCGGTTTTAGAACAGATATTCCTTTATTTATGGTCTTAGGTGTTGCAGTTTTTGGATTAATTTATTATGTTTTGGGTAAAAGAAAAATTCCTTGGACTATTTCGTTACCTGCTATTATAGGTCTTGGTGTTTTTGGTTTTACATTTTTATGGTTCGTTCCAGAGTTGTCTTCAGTTATTCCACAAATTGGGACTCTTTCAAAGTTTAGTGAAATAATAAGGGGGACAGGTGGTATTTATGGTAACAAAGTTTCTTTGACTATTGCTGAGGCTAATACATTTCAGATTAGTAACACTGTTATGAATTTTGGTGCTGTTTTGTATTGGCTTGGTTGGGCTGGTTTTGTTTTTATTATTTATAAGTTCTATAAAAACCGTGAGAGAAATGATTTGTTGTTTTTGATAATTTTATTTGCTGTTAATGTTTGGTTGACGGGTATCGCTGGTCGTTTTCTTACTGATATGGCTCCTGTTATAGCAATTTTTGCTGGTTTCATAACTTGGTTTATTATAGCTAAAATCGACTACCCGGGCATGGTTAGAAATATTAAAAGTGCTGGAGGTGGACTACATGGCGTTCGCCGAGGTGTAAAATTTTTACATGTGGCAGGAATCTTATTTATTGCTATGTCTTTGATTTTTAACATTATACCTGTTTTCACAGCTGCTATACCCAATGCTGAAACAGAAGATGGAGAGGGTACATGGAAGGAAAGGTTTTGGGGTGAAGAAGTTTCTCATCCATTTGGTTTAGGTATTGGAAAGGAACAATATTGGGTTGAAGCCTTTCAATGGTTAAAAACTCAAGATACAGATATTTCAGATCCAGCGGATAGACCTGCTATTATATCTTGGTGGGATTATGGTTTTTATGAAGCAGCAATAGGGGAGCATCCTACTGTTGCTGATAACTTTCAGGATGGTATACCTCCTGCAGCAAATTTTCATACTGCCACTAGTGAAAAAGAAGGTATAGCGGTTTTAGCGATACGTTTAATGGAAGGAGATGTTTCAAAAAACAAAAAACAAGTTTCTGATGATGTTCATACTGTTTTAAATAAATATTTCCCTGATGATGCGGATAATATTACTTCTTGGTTAGAAAAACCTACTGAGTCTCCATCATATGGTGAAAAAATTTATCCTGAGTATCATAAATATATTCAGAATATTGATGAAAGATTTTTAAAAGTAGGTGCTCAATGGCCTGAAAATGCTTATTATCATGATATTGTTGATTTAGTAAATAATAAAACTTCAGGCTTAACTTTGGATGAAACAGTATGGTTCTATCATGATATTCAAGAAGCAACAGGCCTAAGTATTCGATATTATGCTACAGAAATCTATGATAAACAAATTTTTAGTATATTTGCATTTCTTGGAGATAAAAGTCTTATTATGACTCAACAAGCTCCAAGTGATGAATTTGTACAAATTAATTACAAAGGTCAAAGGTTAAATAGTGAAGGAGAACCTGTTGAAAGTTTTGATAGATACGCCAAAGAAATTCTTGAATTACCTGATATTGAAAGACAGTATTATCAAGTAACTGACACTAGTCAAAATTTCCAAGATCCATTTTTTAACACTATGTTTTACAAAACATTCTTCGGTTACAGAGAAAGTCAAATGTCTCAGATGGGTGGACAACAACAAAGTCAGTTCCCAAGTTTTCAATTACCTTGTCAAGATATGAAACATTTCTATGGGGAATACGTATCAGATATATCAGAATATCAAGGTTTTGCTCCAGTTGTAATAGCTAAATATTATGAGGGTGCTACTGTAAATGGTTCACTTGTTTATCAAGGTGAATTTTTGGATAGATCTGTTATGATGCTGGTTCAGAAAAATCTTAGTTACACAGATGAAGTTGTTATCCCGGTAACACATGATAAAGTTAATATTTCTGATGGTAATTTTAGTGCTTTAACTGGGGGTGGTGAAATAAAACTCAGTGTTATTCGTTATCCTGAGTATATGTCACAATTATTCAGTATATACCCAACCATTGGTTCAGGTATTCCCGCATCTATTGAAAACAAAAATATTGGCGGTTTTATCCTTAAAAATATAACTGTTCAAGTTTCAGAAGACGAAGCTATGCGTCTTACAGATGATAAAGGAAGAATAAATATTGGAAATATAACAATTAATCCTGCAGGTGTTGAAGGTTATGTTTTTGAAAACAAGGATGATAACAATAGTTTTGATTCCTCCTCTGATAAAGTTCTTTCTAATGTGTCTGTGAATCTTATTGAGATTACATCAATTGATCAAACTGGCCAACCTGATACTGCAGGAGGAGATAGAGGTGAAAATACTTCTTCAGAATCTGGTTTTTATGGTGTTTCAGATTTATTCCCTGGAAGATATCAACTATATGCATCAGAAGGAGAATTCAATATTTATGGAAATCTTGTGAATTTACATTCCGGTACTAAAACACTTAATATTTCAAAAGCTAAACCATCTAATGTTGAAGGTAAAGTATTTTATGATGAAAACCAGAATGGAAAATATGATTCCGGTGAAGAACTTAAAGATGTAACTGTTAGTTTACTTCATAAAAAAACAACTGAGATGTTTACTGTTGCCTCAGAAATTAAAAATGATACAACTGATAATAAAGGAGACTTTTCTTTTACAAATCTTATACCTGGCTCAATTAATAGTTTAAATCTAAATAATTACACTTTAAAAATTGAGACTAATGAGTATGCAGCAGAGGAATACATTTTCCCTCAGGAAAATGAGACCTTAACTTATAATATATCAGTAGGTCTTGCACCTGTAGAAGTAAGCGGAACTGTTGAATACGATGGTGAAGCAGTTGAGGATAAAGAAATACAGATTGAGTTTTCACCAGATATGTCCGTTGATGATCCTGTTAATAACACTGCTGAGAATAAAACAGCAAATACTGATGAGAACGGAGAATATACTGTTGATCTGATACCTGGTGTTTACAATGTTAGCATAAATCATAAAGAAGAACAAGTTTTGGTTTACACTGATACCGTCGGTGGTTTTACAGTTTATAAGAATGAAACAGAGAAAGAACTTGACTTAAATATAGATGAGAAACACTCCGCTACAATAACTGGTTACATCCTTGATGAAAGCTCAAACATTTTAGAAAAATCAGGTATCACTCTTGATTTTGAAATTGATGAATCAATTGAAAATAACTCAGCGCTAAAACCATCTAATCCAACAACAGATTCAGATGGATACTATCTTGTTGAATTAACACCTGAAGGATACTACAATATATCTGTTAACTATACTGAAGGAGATGTAGTCGTTTACACTGGTTCAAGTAAGATAGATGATGCTTCTAATGGAATGTCTGTAAATATTACATTAACCAAAGACTCTTTAACTTTTACAGGAACTGTTGAATTTAACAATCAACCTGTCAAAGATATAGAAATAGATTTTTCAATAGATGAATCCGTAGAGGACAACCCTGCTAAAGATCCTGATGATCCAAATAGTGATGAAAACGGTGAATTCTCTGTAGAATTAAGTAACGATGCATCTTATAATATAACGATTCGAAGCTATACAACAGATGGTAAAGCTTTGGTGTACTCCTATGATGGACAAATAGATACAACGACTACAAGCTCTTTAGAAATTTCTCTTACTAAACATACAGTTAATTTAAGTGGTGAAACAAAGGACAAAAGTAATAGTTCAAACATTGGCAATATAGAAATCAGTTTTGATAAAAACGAATCAGTTGCTAATAATACAGCAGCATCAAAAACAATAACCTCTAAAGAGAACGGTCATTATTATCTTGAGCTAAAACCAGGTTCATATAATGTATCTGTAAATCAAACAGTTAAATTCGGAAATGATACAGTAAACTATACTTACAATAGCACTCTTGTCGTAGTTTCAAATGCACCGATGACTCAAACAGATGAAGATATATTGATGATAAAAGAAGAAGACTAACATATACTAACCTAATTTTTTATTTTTTTTCTACCAAATTTGTTTTAAATAACCAATATGTTACTGTTATTTTGATTATGATTGATTTAGAGAAAGGAAAAAAAGCAGTAAAATATGCAAGAAAAGTTGTTGAAAACAAAGTAAAAAATGATACTATACCTAGTTTTGATGAAGATTTTTTTGATGAAAAACAAGGTGCTTTTGTAACACTTCATACTTATCCCAGTCATAATTTACGTGGATGTATAGGTATCCCCACACCTGTTATGAAACTAAAAGATGCTATAGCAGAAGGAGCATCTTCCGCCACACATGATCCTCGTTTTCCACCATTAAGTGTTGAAGAACTTGATAAAATTATTATTGAAGTAACAGTTCTTACAAAACCCGAAGTTATCAAGGTTGATAAACCACAAGATTATGTTGACAAAATCAAAATCGGACGAGATGGTCTTATCCTTGAAAAAGGAATGTTTAAAGGACTTTTGCTTCCACAGGTGCCTGTTGAACAAGGGTGGGATAAAGAAGAATTTTTGAATCATACTTGCATGAAAGCAGGTCTCATGCCTGATGCTTGGTTTGAACCTGATACAAAGATTTTTAAGTTTTCAGGTCAGATTTTTTCTGAAACAAAACCCGATGGAGAAATAGTGGAGAAAAAAATTGATGGAAAAAGTTGTTGAAGGAAAAACTTTCATCAATGGTGGTTTTCAAAACTGCTGTATTGGAATCGATGAAGGTAAAATAGTTACTGTTAAAAAAATCCTGAATGGTGATAAACATTTAAGGTTTAAAAACAAAGTTATTCTTCCTGCTGGTGTTGATATCCATGTTCATTTCCGGGATCCTGGTATGACACAGAAGGAGGATTTTTATACAGGATCAAAAGCTGCTGTATTTGGAGGAATATCTTGTGTTTGTGATATGCCTAATACGAAACCTCAAACTGTTACCGTTTCAGATTTGAAGAATAAGATTTCTACAGCAAAAAACAAATCTATTATAGATTTCGGCGTGTATGCTGGTTTAAATAACAACAATTTTTTAGATGCAGATAATTTAGCAAGTTTATGTAATGGTTTCAAGGTTTATCTAGGTAGTTCAACGAATTCATTGTTGTTTGATTCCGATAATCTTAAATCTTTGTTTGAACCATTTGGTGGAGTCAAGGTTCCTATTTTGTTTCATGCTGAGGATGAAAAATGTTTAAATAAAAATAAAAGAAGAGAAGAAAATATTTCAGATCATCTTGAATCTCGTCCCGGTGTTTGTGAACAATTGGCTGTTAAGAAAGTATTGGAATCTAAACATGGTTTTGATGTTAAAACTCATTTTTGTCATATTTCTACAAAAGAAGCATTTAATTTGATTAAAACCTCTAATGACAAAAATGTTAGTTGCGGTGTAACACCTCATCATAGTTTATTAAATGTTGATAAAAAAATTGCTCCTCAGAGTTTTTACAAAGTAAATCCTCCTCTTAGAACTACAGATGTTAAAGATTTTTTATTCAGTAAAATAGTAGCAGGGGATGGTTTTGATGTTTTAGAATCTGATCATGCACCTCATACATTGGAAGAAAAAAATGATGATTTCAATGAAGCACCCTGCGGGGTTCCAGGTGTTGAAAATATGTATCCTTTGTTTTTGTATCTTGCTAAAAAAGAAAAGATTTCTTGGAATCGCTTGTTTTCTTTATTATGTGAAAAACCCTCAAAAATAATTGATATTAGAAAAGGAAAAATTGCCAGAGGTTTTGATGCTGATCTAATAACTGTTGATTTAAAAGATGAAACTAAAATTAATTCTGATATGCTTCATTCACGTTGTGGTTGGACTCCATTTGAAGGTTTTAAAGGACTGTTTCCTTCTGATGTTTTTATTCGTGGTGAAAGAGTAATTAAAGATAAAGAATTAAACGTTAGCAAAGGTTTTGGAAAAAAAGTATAATTATTTAATCATGTTTTTTACTATCAACTTAAAGATTTTAGGTGGAATAGAGTTCTGAAAAAAACAAAAAAAACAACGTTTGAGGCATTGCTTATTTTTCTAAAAGGACTTTTTATGGGTAGTGCCGATATCATTCCTGGCGTATCTGGTGGAACAATTGCTCTTATTACTGGTATCTATGAACGCCTTGTTTATGCCATACGATCTATAGATTTTAAATTTATTTTTTATTTTTTTAAGGGTTTTTATGATAGAAGTTATTTTAAAAAAGCTCGTAAAAATTTTTTAAAAACCGATTTTGCTTTACTCATTCCTTTAGCAATTGGTGTATTTGTTGCTTTTTTATCCCTTGCTCATCTTATGGATTATTTGATTATTAATTTTAAGAATTATACTTATGCTTTTTTTCTTGGTTTAATTCTTGCTTCTGCTTTCTTTGTGTATCATTCTGTTAAGAAAAATATTACAATACGCTCTCTTTTTTTTGTCTTTATTGGTTTTTTGGTCGGTTTTCTGGTTGTAGGTTTAGAACAAATAAATACCACACATTCTTTTATTGTTATATTTTTAGCTGGTTTTATCTCGTTTTGTGCTATGATACTGCCAGGTGTATCCGGGGCATTTATCCTTCTTGTTCTTGGTCAATATAGTTTTATGATAAATGTTTTAAAAAAAATCGCTACTTTAGATTTCACTGATCTTTCATATGCAATATTATATGTTGCGGGTGGAGCAGTAGGTTTACTTTCTTTCTCTCGGGTTTTGTCTTTTCTTCTTAAAAGATATCATACAGCTACTCTTTGTTTTGTAATTGGTTTAATGGTTGGTGCGTTACGTTCTCCTGGTGAAATAATTGTTGAAAATCCTGAGAATATTTTTTTAACTATTGCATCAGCGGTATTTGGTGTTTTTTTGGTTAGTGTTTTGTATTTTTATAGTAACAAATTTGAAAAAACAGATAAATTTTTTAAAAAATAGGTTTTTTTACCAAATTTTTTTATTATGTTATATATTGACTTTATTTTGTTTGTAGGTTTATTTTATGGTTGAAGAAATAAAAATTTTAGCTGCTAAAGTTGTTGATAAAATTTATCGTAAGGTTAGACGTGTTGCTAAGTCTGATTTTTCTAGTTTTAAAAAAAATGTTGGTATTGGTGCTGATGGTACTCCTACAAAGTTTATTGATCAACTTGCTGAGGATGTAGCTTTAGATGCTATTAATAAGTCTAAAACTAAGGTTAATGTTCTTAGTGAAGAGGCAGGTTTTATTGACAATGGAGGGGAATATGTTTTTGTTCTTGACCCTGTGGATGGTACACGTAATGCATCCAGGGGTATTCCTTTTTATTCGGTTTCTTTAGCTGTGGGTAAAAAAGATTTATCAGATGTATGGTATGGTATAATAAAGAATATTCCTACTGGTGATTTGTTTGTTGTTGAAAAAGATCATGGTGCTTTTATGAATAAAAAACAGGTTGCAGCTCCAGAGCTTCCTGACAAACAAATACTTTCTTGTTTGACCTTGGGTAATAATTATGATAAAAAAAGTCTAGGTCTTGCTAAACAAGATAAAGTCCGTTCTATGGGTTGTGCTAGTCTTGAGATGTGTCTTGTTGCTACTGGTGCATTAGATTTTTATATTGTCGGTCGTGAATATATGCGTGTTACTGATATTGCAGCATCGACCTTGTTTGTTCGTGAAGCTGGTGGTTTGGTTACAGATATACTAGGTAGAAAGCTTGATATGTCTTTATCATTGGATGAAAGAACTAGTGTTATAGCTGCTTGTAACAAAGAATTAATAGAAAAACTTACAGTTTTAGGTTAAAGATAACTATAATGTTTAAATAGTATGTTTTATTTTCGACGTGATATGACCTTATCTGAGGATATATCAAAATCTGCATTAGAAAAAACACTTCACTTCGCACTTTTAGATCCTGAAGATCAAACACCTGAAGAAGCATCGGTTAAAGCAAAAACAGCTGAAAAAGCAGGTAGCAGTGCCATTATGGTTGGAGGTTCCACTCTTGCTTCTAGTGAACAAGTTGATGCTACTGTTAAAGCAATAAAGAAAAATTGTGAACTACCTGTTATTTTGTTCCCATCCGGAGCTAAATTTTTGAGTGGTTATGCTGATGCGATTTTTTTTATGAGCCTTCTTAATTCTCGTAATATTGATTTTGTTATCCGAGAACATGTAAAAGGCGCTCCATTTGTTAAACATGTAGGATTAGAACCAATTTCTATGGGATACTTGATTGTTGAACCGGGTATGACTGCGGCTAAAATGGGTGAGGTGGATTTAGTCGACCGGTCTGATATTGAAACAGCTGTTGGATATGGTATAGCTTCTGAATTTCTTGGAATGAAGTTTTTTTATCTAGAAGCTGGTTCTGGTGCACCTGATCCTGTTTCTGATGAGATGATTAGAGCAGTTAAGAAAAATATAAATATTCCTTTGGTTGTCGGTGGTGGAATCCGTGATGCTGAAACAGTTAGAAAAAAAGCAATAGCTGGAGCAGATATTATTGTCACAGGTACTGCTCTTGAGGAAGAAAAAAACCTTGAAAAAGCTCTTAATAAGATTGTTGAGGCAACAAAAATATAATTTTTTTTTGTTTTAAGATGAAAATATTAATTAGTATTGGTGGAGCATCAGGCTCTATCTACGGAGTTAAGCTTGTTGAAATTCTTTCTAAAAATAAAAATGTTGAAACTCATTTAATTGCATCATCTGGTGGAAAGAAAATCCTTGAACATGAGACTGGTTTTTCTTTTAATGTTTTAAAAAAATCTGTTGATTTTGTGTATAGTAATGATGATATGTTTGCAGGACCTGCAAGCGGCTCATTTAAGCTTGATGCTATGGTTGTCTGTCCTTGTAGTATGAAAACACTTTCTGCTATTGCTAATGGTTACGGTGATACTCTTACCTCCCGGGCTGCTGTTTGTACGCTTAAAGAAGAAAGAAAACTTGTTCTTGTTCCTCGTGAAACACCTCTTGATTTAACAAGTATTGAAAATATGAGAAAAGCAAAACTTGCTGGTGCAACAATATTGCCTGCTATGCCTGGTTTTTATCACAAACCTAAAGAAATAGGTGAATTAGTTGATTTTGTTGTTGGAAAAATTTTGGATCAGCTAGGAATTAACCATTCTCTTTTTGATAGATGGGAATAAATCTTTCTTTTTTTTATTCCAATAGTACTTTGAAAAATGCGACAACAAATAACACATACGTCATCGGAAAAAACAATACAATCATCGGTCTTTGGAGTTGTTCCATTATTTTGTAGGCTATTGGATGAAATGTTTCAAAGAAATCAACAACAAGAATCGCCCAAGTTATAATCCAGGCTGCTATAAATTCAAATATACCTGTGGTTTGTTTTAAATCCAGATTGTTTTTAAAAATACTTAGTTTTTCTTCAATTTCTTCCAAATTATTATTTTTTTCATCTACTTTTTCAGAAATATCTTTTCTTTCTAAAGTTAATGTATTTGAAACTGCTGTAGTGTTTGATATCATTAAAAATATTACAAAAAATGATACAAGAATTATTATGGTTTTCTTCATTTTTTAAATCACTCTCTAAACTAAGATATATAATTAGATTATTTATATATTTATTTTAAAAAGTTTTTGTTAAAACTCTTTTAGTGTTTTTTGATAATCATCAGGAAGTACTACTTTTCTTTCAACTTCCTGCCATTCAAGATTATAATCCTCTAAAAGATTTTTTACCATATCTGGAATCCGAGGTGCACATAGAATCCCTCGAACTTTCGCATCATCACTTTCGCCTTTTATATCATTAACATACATACGAAGTTGATGAACTGCACTAATTGTTGCAAGACTACGTTTTACTTCTATTACCACGGGTATATGATCTTTATCAAAACCATATAAATCAATCATACCTGATTTAACTTGTTTCTCACGTTTTTTAATCCTAAATCCTTGTTCTATACATTCTGGTTCAGACATAATCTGATTAACTACATCTGATTCCATACCTGAAACCACTGGTTCAACTTTATCTTTAAGCCTTGTAACTGTTACAAATTTTATAGAACGAAACTGAATCCTCATTTTTTCAGCCGGTTTACTATGGCTGCATCTCATCACTAAAAACTTTTTTTCGATTTTAAACTCTGTTTTACTTCCTGCTGGCTGCCAGTTAACTGGTTCCCGCAGTTCGGGACGGTGAACTAAAACATTTCCATCCTCTTTTATCATAATTATACGTTCACCCCAGTCTAGAAACGAACGAGCACGTCCTTTGTAATCAATCATGCAATCACCTGCTATTAAAAGAATAGTTTTTTCAGGTACAGATCTATGTTTATTTTCAATAAATTTTAATGCATCCTTGATATCTGGTTTTAGTTTATTATCTGTATACAAAATACAATCTCCCACTCACCAATAAATTTTTTTTAGTTTCTCACCAACTAAACTAAGAATAGAACAATTCTGTTTTTAATTTTTTTTGTATTTACACATCAAAACAGCTTTCTCAATAGCATAACCCTTTTCATCTATCAATGATTCCAACTCTCCTCGGGTTGAACCTTTTTTAAGATCTATGTCTTTTACATTTAAAGCATACAAAATAAAACGGTAATTATGAACACCAGATTTAGAAGGAGGTTTTGGTCCACCATAACCTATCTCATCAAAATCATTCAAACCCTGAGGATAAGTAATTGTTTCATTTTCAAAAAAACCTGTATCATTAGCAGGTATATTCCATACTAGCCAATGAACAAAATTATCTGCATCAAAATCATCCATAATTAAAACAAAACTCTTAGTACTATTTGGAAAATCATTAATACTTAACGGAGGAGTTATATCCATTCCATATTTAGTATATTTTTTTGGGATATACTCGCTATCGTTGAATGATGAACTATTAATTTTCATATCACCAAAGGACACATCTGAAAGTAATTGATTTTGATCAGTAACTTTTTCCTCTTGAAAACAACCAGTTAAAATAATGTTTATTAAAAAAACTAGTAAAATTATAGTAATTATAATATTTTTTTTCATTTCCTCTCCACTCCGTTTTTTTTAAAAAAATAATAAAGGTGTTTAATTACTTTTTTTGTAAACATTTTTTTACAAAATTTTTAAAGATCTGTTCACCGTATTCAGTGTTATCAACTTCAGGATGAAACTGCAAGCCATAGAATGGTTTGTTTTTATGTTTCATAGCCTGAATTTTACAGTTTTCACTTTCAGCTAAATTAATAAAATCTTTTGGTAGTTTTGTAACCTCATCATTATGAGATTCCCAGACTACTGATTTTTCTGGTACATCTTCGAAAAGATCATTTTTTTCAATAACCGTTAACTCTATTTTTCCAAATTCAGGGATTTTTGAAGGTTTAGCTTCTCCTCCAAAAAAACGTGCCATGAATTGATGACCTGCACAGATTCCCATTATTGGAAAATCTGCTTTTTCTAGATATTCAGCACAGTTTCCCAACTCATTTTTTAATCCTATACGTGGTGCTCCGCCAGATAAAACTAATCCATCAGTTTTTTCATCTTTTAAAACTTTAAAAGAGGTATTGTTTGGTATGATTTTTGTGTCTACATCCAAGTATTTTAATGTACGCCATTCCCTGTGGGTCCATTGTCCGCCATTGTCTACAACATAAATTTTAACCATATTTTTTTATTCCCATTCTATTGTTCCAGGTGGTTTATTTGTTACATCATAAACCACACGGTTGATTTTATCACCAAGGGTGTTTGTAATTCTGTTAGAGATATTATCTAAAACATCATCTGGTATACTACTAAATGAACAACTCATAGCATCCATACTTTTAACTGCTCTTACTGCTATAACATCACCATAAACTCTTTTGTCTCCATGAACTCCAACTGTTTTAACAGGTATTAGTACTGCAAAATACTGCCAAGGCATATCCATAAGTTTTTTTTCAACAGCCTTATTTATTTCATCTTCAACAATGAAACATGCTTCTCGGACAATATCTGCTCGTTCAGCAGTTGCTTCACCCATAATTCTTATGGCAAGACCTGGTCCGGGGAATGGTTGTTTTTCCGAAACATGTAGTTTCATTTCTCTAGCGAGTTTACGGACTTCATCTTTGTAAAGGTCACGAAGTGGTTCAACTAGTTTCAAATCCATTTTTTCTGGTAGACCACCAACATTATGATGAGATTTAATTGTGTCACGAACATCATCACCTGATTCAATCCAATCCGGTGCAATTGTTCCTTGAACTAAGTACTTGATGTTTTCTTCTTTAGCTACTTTTTCAAAAATACGTATAAATTTTTCACCAATTATTTTACGTTTCTGTTCAGGGTCAACAATTCCTTTTAGAAGTTTATAATATTCTTGACTGGCATCTATAAACCGATAATTAAGATTCATTTTTTCCATTAGTTTTTTTACTGATTCACATTCATCTTTTCTCATAAAACCAGTGTCTACATGTATTGCTACAAGATCCTCGCCAATTGCCTTGTTTACTAAAGCTGCACAAACAGTACTATCAACTCCTCCAGAAAAAGCTATGAGTGCTTTACCATCGACATTGTTTTTGATTTTTTCAACTGATTCCTCTATAAACTTTTTAGTTTTAAACATATTATTTTTACCAACAAAAACTTAGTTACTTTTTATGGTCTGTTCCTTTCTTTTTTCTCTATATTTTTTTAACTCTTCAGCTATTTTTTCATCCATTAAAGCAAGTATTTCAACTGCTAAAAGAGCTGCGTTATCCCCACGGTCTAATCCAACTGCAGCAACTGGTATTCCTGGAGGCATTTGTACTATTGAAAGAATTGAATCAAAGTTAACCTTGCCTGAAACAGGAACTCCTATAACAGGTTTTATTGTGTGTGCAGCAATGCTTCCTGGAAGTGCTGCAGAAAGCCCTGCTATCCCAATAAATACATCTGCATCAGATTTTTGAACAAGCTCTTTTAAAAAATCGGGTGTACGATGAGCAGAAGCTACTTTTATATCATAGTCTACACTGAATTCTTTTAATATTTTTTCTGCTTTTTCTGCTACTTTCATATCAGATTTTGATCCCATTATTACTTGTATTTTCATGGTTCTCAACCTGAGGAATATAACTATTTGATTTAATATTTTCGACTTCAAAATAAATCAATAAAAAATAATGTTAAGCTCTACCAATTATAATATTTTTTTATATACATCTTCAGTATCAATCTTTGAAATTACTAAAGGCGAGGGTTTCCCTCTTTCAGATTTAATTTCATCTACTTCTTTTACTTTGATATTCACATTTCCTCCGCAAATCTCTTGATATTTTTCTTTTATTTTATTAAAAATTTTATCAACAGAGGGAGGTTTATCTCTAAGATCTTCGTCTATTACAAGTAAAATCTCAATATCATCTATTTTATTTTGAATTATTTGAAATTGCTTGACTTTTTTTGTATTAAACTTATTTAAAATAACAGAAATAAAAGCAAATGATGCAGAAGGATAAACTCTTCCATTAGGTAAAATAACACTTGTACTCCTCCTGCCTTTAATTCCACCTTTTAAAATAGGAGTGTTTAAACCACAACTACACTCATAATCTTCTTCTATTGTAACCCAATCATCCATGCCTGTGTATCTAACTATAGGTGTTCCTTTTCCAAACATCCTTGTAAGAACAACATGACCCGAAGTTTCATCGTCAACAAGATTTCTTTTTTCATCTATAGATTCAATATGGAAAAAATCATAGTTGATATGCCATGTACCATCATAACATTCAAATGCAATATCTGCACCTGATTCAGCTGATGAGTAAACATTTAACATCTTACAGTTAAAAGCATCCTCTACATATCTTTTGGTATATTCATCTAAAACATAACCACCAACTGCTAGAACCTTGGGGTTAACATTTTCACCATATCCTTTATTTTTTAAAAAAGCCAAATTTTTAAAAGTCACAGGATAGGACAAAATCAAATCTGGTTTAAAATTGTTTAATTTTTTCATAATTTTATCTATTGGTTCAAAATTGTTGATTGAAAGTGAGTTATTATGACTGTAGAAAACACGTGTTTTGGATACAAACCCTTCTTCAAAAGCAGAATCTGCTTTGTCTTTACTAAAATTTCCAATATGGGCTACTTTTGACTTTCTCCAATGTAAATCAAAAATATCTAATTCCCTTAAATAAACCCCAATACTTTTTGATAATGTTTGAAAATCAGTAAAGAAATTCACAGGTTTTCCAGTAGAACCACTAGTGCAAACAATATATTTCTTTTCTTTTTTTGCACCTTTTGGAATAATCTCTTCTAAGTTTGCCTCTCTTATGTCGTTCTTTGTAACGAAAGGTAGTTTTTCAATATCTTTTAATCCTTTTACATCTCTTGGATGCACGCCTGCTTTTCTATATTTTCTATGGTACAGAGGAACAGTATAAGCATATTCTACTGTTTTTCTAAATGCTTTATTTCTATATCTTTCCATTTTTTCTTTGGAAAAATTTTTAAGTCTTTTTGGATCGAAAAAAAATGTTTTTAAGAAAGAAAATGTATTTTTTGGATTAAAGAATTCATTCATGACATCAATTCACCAGAATTGGAAGATAAAAAATGAAATATTAAAAACTAATGTTGATAGCACATTTTTTTGCAGATCTATCAATAAATTTTAAATAAGACCTATTTAGTAAAAAAACCTGAATGATTTTTATGTAAGCTAAAATTTGGTTTATTAACAGGATTTTGTTGGTAAAACTACAAATATAAGAGTTGTATATAAAAAATTTATAAAAAAATTTGTTAGATGTGTTAAAAGATGAAAATTTTATTAGTTTCTCCCCATCCAAATACAAAAAAAAGTATGTTAAATAAACTTACTTATCCTAGTTTAACTTTACAACAAATCGCGGGTATAACACCCAAAGAACATGATGTTGAAATAATTGATGAAAGATATGAAACTATATATTTTAATAAAAAATATGATTTAGTCGGTATCACCTCTTTAACCTATAATTCTCTTAGAGCTTATGAAGTTGCAAAAAAATTTAGAGAAAAAAATATACCTGTAGTAATTGGTGGTTATCATGCAACTCTTATGCCTGATGAAGTAAAAGAACATGCTGATGCAATAGTGGTTGGAGAAGGAGAACTCACATGGCCTAAACTTTTAAAGGATTTAGAAAAAGGGGACCTTAAAAAAATATATAAAACTGAAAGATTAGTAAAACCTGAAGAAATACCACCAGCAAGACATGATATCGGTAATTATACTTTTATGGAAGGAATCCAGGTATCTCGAGGTTGTCCTACCGGTTGTGAATTTTGCGCTATGAATAGAGTAGAGGGAAGAATTTTTAGAGCCCGCCCGGTAGAAGATGTAATTGATGAAATGAAAAAAATAAAATCTAAATCTATATTTTTCGCAGATGCATCGCTTACCATTAATCCAAAATATACAAAAAAACTTTTTAGAAAATTGTCAAATCTTAATAAAAAATTCTATGCATTTGGTAATATAAATGTTGTAGCAAAAGATGATGAATTTTTAGAACTAGCTAAAAAAGCAGGGGTTGTAAGATGGTATCTTGGTATCGAATCTATATCTCAAGAAAGTATCGATTCTGCTGGTAAGGGTACAAATAAGGTTGAAGATTACGAAAAAGCTATCCAAAAAATCAAAAAACATGATATGAAAGTAACAGGTTTTTTTGTATTTGGGTTAGATTATGACACAACAGATATTTTTGATGAAACTCTAAAAGCGATGTATGATTGGGGTCTTGATTCAGCAACTTTTAGTATACTAACACCGTATCCCGGTACTCCATTGTTTGATAGATTTGAAAAAGAAGGAAGAATAATAAGTTATGATTGGTCACGATATGAAGAAGGTAAGGTAAATTTTATACCAAAAGAAATGACGGCTGATGAATTATATGAGGGCATCCGAAGAATAGCTGGAGATTTTTATTCGGTTAAAAACTGCTTTAACAGAAGTATAAAAAACAATGGTTTTAATGTTATAGATGTTTTAACATCATTTTTTTCAGGTTTAAGCAATAGATATTTTTACAAGCATGAAAAACTAAACATCTGAAAAAAAGTTAATTTATAACAATAAACTATATTTTCCTGATACAAAAATGATAAAAGAAAATAAACTTGATAGCTCACATCTTAACCTGATAGAAAATATGGATTTTTCTCCTATATTTATCATGGGTTTGCATAGATCTGGTACAAGCATTCTTTACAAAATGCTTGGAGGCACAAAAAAACTCAATATTGTTACTGCTTATCATATTTTGAAATATGATGAATTAATTTATAATCATATTAATAACCTTGAAAAAGATAAAAAAGAAGAACTTAATGAAGTTTTTAAATCAAAAGGAATCATTAATAGAAAAATTGATCGAATCAAAGTAAGTGCTGATTACGCTCATGAATATGTTTATGTTTATTCTAAAAAAAATATGTCTGATAAGACCTCTTTGGAAAACATAGATCTTTTGAAACAATTATGTCAAAAAATTATGTTTATATCTGAAAATCACTATCCTCTGCTTCTAAAAAACCCATATGATTATCCAAATTTTTTGTTTATAAAAAAACATTTTCCAAATGCCAAATTCATATTCATCAACAGAAATCCACTAGCAGTTATCAGTTCTACAATGAGGGCATGGGAGAAATTATTAGAGAAAAAGAATCTGTATACTGCAATGTTTTCAAAAAAATATAATAAAACATATGAAAATCCTATTCTTTTAGCATTAAATCGTTTATATTATACAGGTTTTTTTCCTATAGGTGTTTTTGATATTATAAATAGGGCTTCAAAAGAAACAAGTTTTTATCTAAATAATATAAATAGATTAAACGATAATGATTATGTTTCTATTACATATGAATCACTTTGTAACAAAACAGATAAAACTATGGATAAAATTCTTGATTTTTTAGATATAAAACCTCATGTAGATTTTAAGAATTATGTAAAACCTAGAAATCTTAATCTTATCAGTGAGGTAAAGTTTCTTAGAGAATACATTTATAAAAAAATGATTTCTTATTTTGACGAATTTGGTTACACCATGTTTCCCAAAAAATGTGATGATAAAATCTAAAATTTTTTTATTTTTGAAAAAACGAATACCACAGGTCTAGATATAAACGATGTATGGCATTTACTGCTTCTGATCCTACATTTTCTAACATTGAACTTGATCTTATGACAAGTTTTCCAATTATGTCCCACTTTATAAAATAACGATAAATCTCATAAGGATATTTATTAATTTGGTTTTTGACAATGCATTTAGCTGCTAAATCCCCGCTGAGAAGTGCCCGGTATATGCCTTCACCGGTGTGAGGTAATGTACCTGCACCTGTATCGCCAACAAAAAGTATGTTTTCATATTTCAATGGTTTTTGCATTCCAACAGGTATCAACCCCCCGGTTGTATAATTGATATCACCTCTTATTTTGTTTTTTTCTTTAAAATTATTTAAAATTTGTTTTAAATTTTTAGTTTTATGGCCTATTACACCAATACCTAAATTTATTTCTTTTTTGTCAGGATTTCTTGGAAAAACCCAGATGTAGCCGATTTTTTCTGTAAAAAAAACTTTTAATGTATTTTTATAGAAAAAATTTGTATTCTCTAAAGTTTGTTGATATGTTTTTCCAATTATGTTTTGTTTTATTTTTAGTTCTCGTTTCGCAAAGCTAGGGCATCCTGATGCATCAATGATAAAATCTCCATCTAACTCTTTTATAGTTTTGACTTTATGGTTTGTAAAAATGTTTGCCCCTATTTTTTCTGCTTCTCTTCCTAATTGAGCAATGTATTCTGGTCTGTTTAGCATATAAGAGTTCCCAGTTTTTTTTTCCATTATGTATTTTTTATTTTCGAGGATTGTTTCAACTCTATAAATATGATTAAAAATACTTGTTTCTAATGGTTTGAATTTTTTCCATTTTCCTTCTGTAAAATACCCCTCTCCGCATCGTCGTCCTTCGGGGCTGTAGCCTATTTTTTTATGTTTTTCGTAGATATTTACATCTATTTTTTTGTTAAGTTTTTTTATTGTTATGGCTGTTGCTAATCCTGCGATACTCCCGCCTATTATGTCAACTTTTGTTTTTACCATCTGCAAAGAAAACCATTTTTTATATGTTATATCTTATAAAAAAACTTTTTTATATTTATGATAAACATATTTATACAATCTATTTTATACAAATTTTGTCTATGGTTGATAATAAAAATCCTTGGAGCTGTTCTGATGAAAAAGAACATGAAAAAAGTGCAATAGAATGGTGGTGTATCGAAGCTTTTTTAAAACAAAATGATAATAATAAAAAATGGAATTTAAAAGCCTCCTTTGGTGAATGGTTCAAGAAATCAAAAGAATATGGCTCAAATTTTTTTATAACTCTTTTCGACTTAAATGAAAATAAGCATTATAGTTATTATGCTGAGAATCAGGAAAAGAAACTGAAAATAAATGCAGATGATAAAACTCAAAAAATCAATTATGAAGATTCATACATCAAAGGTTTATTCCCAGATTATAAAATTTTTTTAAATGATAAAAAAAACAATATACAAACTGATTTAATTTATAAATCAGAATCACTTCCGCATTGGGTGTCCCAGAGTACAACTAACGGCTGGCTTCCAATGGGTTTAGGTTTTTACAGGTATGGTTTTATCCCAAAATGTAAAATCTCAGGTTTTTTAAATATAAATCAAAATAATTTTTCAGTAAATGGCACCGGATATTATGAGCATGTATGGGGAGATTTTTCATATACAAACTGGTTTACATATTCAAAAAATATTAAAAAAAGTCTTTCAACTTATGCTAAAATAATGAGTAAATGGTTGCATTGCAAAAAACCAAGAATCCCAAATTCTTTGGCTTTTAGTAAAGACAATAACCCTCTTGGCTATGATTGGGCATGGGCAGTTTTTGATAATGGTTGGACTCTTTTTTATGGTAATATTTTAGGATGGATATTAAAAGGCCCTGTTATAGGAACTATTATTTTATCTAAGGATGGATGCAAATATAAAGAATTTTTTAATGGACGTTTTGAATATAAAAAAATACAATATTCAGAAGATCATGATATCTATTACCCAACTGAAATATGCTTAATTTTTCAGGATGATAAAGAAAAATTCAAAATAATTTTTAAGAAAAAAACTGAACCATATGGTTTTTTATTTAAATTATCTGACAATAAAAATGCATATATAGTTTATGAACAACCTGGAACTGTAAAAGGTTTTTATTCAGATGGAGATAAACAAATAGATTTAGAAGGGTTTTGTAAATTTGAACCTCAAAGACAACTATTTAATACAAATCACACTTCAATAAGCTTAGATTTTCTAAAACCACCGCAAGGCTTTGGTTTAAATTTAGTTTTAAATTCACATTCTCTAAATAAAAAAATCAAAACAAAATTTCAACTCT
>CAYLLH010000065.1:0-3726 GCA_964384785.1 uncultured Thermoplasmatales archaeon
CAAACATTACCCCTAACAGAAGAAAAAACCATTCATCAAATCAACAAAAAAACCATAATAAAACCTATTGACTCATCCAAGCTAAAAACAATTTCACCTCCAAAGCAAACACTGCAAAGGTTGTCAGTTCCCCCATCATTTTTTGCAAAGGATGTTAGGTGAATTACGCGCAAAGAGTGTCAATTTACTATTTCGTTTCCCTTAAATCTAAATGATATAGATCATTCAATTCAATCAAATAGAAACTTACCGGTAACAGCAATCAGATTTTGTTTCCAATCACGTTCTGTTTTCATTTTTTCTATAGAACGAACTGCTTTTTCTTGACTGATCAGTTTCTTTATATACAAAAGATAAACAATATGAACACTAAAAAAACAGGTTATGGCATCTTCAAATTTTTTAACTGCTTTGATATCATCAGTTACAAGTGGTATATTTTTTCTTTTACAAATTTCAAATAATTCATCTTCAGCAGATTTCTTCTTCTTTGCTTTTTCAACAAAAAAACTAGACGAATATTTTAACCAAGATTCTGCAGCAGATGCATCATGATCATTTCTGTGGGCGATTTCTTTTAACTCCTCGACGATACTTTCAGTTAAAAGAATGGTAAAATTTTCATTTATCACTTTCAACAGATTTGTATGACCCAGTGAAACAAACGCAGCGGCATCAAAAGCAAGAAGAGAAATCATAACTTTTTCTTTTCCAATTTTTCATCAATTATTTTTTTTCCCTTTTTCATATGTTTAACTATAAATTTGACATCCTGCGCATCTGCACCTAACAATTCATGTAGTTCATTATCTGTGATATGGCCTTTGGCATATTCTAAAGCAATAGCTTCTCTTAAATTCAGAGTTTCTTTTTTTACTGCATAAGCTATTTTATTTCTAAGCCATTCACTCCTTGAGATATGAAGTACTTTTGTTATGGCATCTATTTCTTTTAGAAGATGTCCTTCTAATCTAACATTCACTTGAGTAGACATATAACAATCAGTATATATTAGGTATCAAATGCTATAAATATTTTTCGGTAAAAATTTGGCACCATCGAAAAAAAACACTGGCACTCACCCAAGCTAAAAACAATTTCACCTCCAAAGCAAACACTGCAAAGGTTGTCAGTTCCCCCATCATTTTTTGCAAAGGATGTTAGGTAACCATCTCCTATCCACCCATCTCAACAGTCATCCTTTGCATTCAAAAGTTATCAGGTTCACCACCAAAAAACTTGTTTTCATCTATTCTTTCAACCGATACTTTTTGCGTGCAGCACACCTAGTGATTCATACAAGAAGGATTAACAGGTAAGCATGATGAACTACAGTAGGTGGCCATTATGAGATTCAGCAAGCGGCATTATCGACGTTATCTTGTATGCATGAGGAAGGCAAAAAGATGCCTCTATGAAAAATGACTTTTCATAGAACTATTCTTTCCGAAGAAACGTCATATGTTAATAAACGATCAGTTAAAATTTGATCGAACAAATGTCAACTTAAATTATTGTTACAGTACTTCGGAAAGTGACCGAAATAAGGCTAAAAAGAGATTTATTTTAAAATGTTGAAATTAGATCTCTCCTTATAAAGTCTCAAAATTTTATGGGATGTTTTCTACTTTCCGAACTACTGTGTTAATAAAAACACATAAATAGAATAGCATGATTATAATATAATGTAAAAGTGATCATCTGGAGAAAAACGATGACCTCAAAAAATAACGCAAAAAAGCCAAAGAGCATTAATCTGTCAAAGGAATTCAACAGATTCATCAAAAAAAATAGAAAGATACTCAAAGAACTCTCTGACTAATTGTTTTATCATATATTTTGTTTAATCCACTGAGTAATCTCTGAAATGTTGTCTCTTGAAGATAGAGTAGCCCAGGCATTTATCTTTTCTACATGTTTTTTATAATGAAAAGATGGGAGATGTAATTCAATACCATTAAGGAGAAGAAAAAGCCAGGTAACTACAAAACCTGTTCTTTTATTTCCATCAACAAAAGGATGACCTTCTTCTAAAAAGAGATTGAAGATATGTGCGGCACGGATGATAATATCCTCATTTTTGTCATCCTTTCCTTTCATATAATATTTGATTCCAGAGAATGAAAGCACGGCATCTGAAAGAATACCATTATGAATTTTTTCTCCTTCAGATCTAAAAGCATCCACCAAGAAATCATGAATATCTATAATTGTTGATACCGTAGGATATTTTATACCCTGTATCTCATCATAATAAAATTTATTTTTTGATATCCATTTTTTTGTATGGTCAAACATATGTAAATTCTACATTTATGAATGCTTTTTTGTCTTATGTATATATTGATAAAAAAATTGATTGAAAAAATATTTTGTAACATACTCTTAAGTTTCTCAATTTTTTAAATCAAAGCAACTCTACTATCAATTTATTATGTATTCATCTGCTTAAGGGTCACCTAACCTTCAATTATTCAACGATTCATATATAGAGGTTCATCATAATCAAGCAGTAAGAAAACATGAAAAACACATGAAAAAATTAATGAAAGAGATAGTAATCCTTCCTCAATCCGGCATACGAACGGTTGAATCCTTCCACTCTTTTGTGGCTTCTATAAACCAAGCAGGCTCTTTTCGCTTTTTAAACCAATAAGCAAGATCATAACACAATAATATATTATGTTAAGCACCAATATAAATAGTTACAATACAACTTTTCATTTCCATTCCCAAAATAAGGCTGAAATCAAGATATTTACATCAAGGATTACTCGTTTCAATTAGTAGTTACCCCTGTTCTCTCGTTTCTTTAACAGCAGTAAGCACATCTTTTTTTGATATCTTATTCTTTTTACCGCTGCTTCATTAGATAATATTTCTAGTTGAACCCTTTCAGTTGAAAAAATTTATATACTATTCAAGGGTAAATACGATACAATGAAAGATTATAATATCATCATTGAAGAAGGCGAAGATGGATATCTTATCTCCGAAGTCATTGAGCTTCCAGGTTGTCATACGCAAGCAAAATCCATGGACGAACTCATTAAACGGACGAAAGAAGCAATAATGTTATATCTAGAATCTCAAGAGAAACCAGTGAAGATAATGAAAAAATTTGTGGGTTTACAAAAGATTGCCGTCTAATATGAGCAAATTACCATCATTAAAAAGCTCTGAACTCATAAAAATTTTACAACATATTGGTTTTAAAAAAATAAGGCAGAAGGGAAGTCATGTTTTTTTAAGACATTCTGATGGCAGATTTACGATTGTACCAGTTCACCCTGGAGAAAAAATTGATAGAGGTCTTCTTAATAAAATCATTAAAAAAGAGTTGGAAATGACACGGGAAGAATTTTTAAGCTATATGTAAAAAAGTTAAATCTTCCGGCTCTTCTCCATTTTTAGGTTGAGAACTCTGCCGATTTCCTCCAGAAAGGGTGTAATCTGGATAATTGGTCTAATTGCGTCCTCAAAAATTTAGATTATTGAAGATAATTACAGTCAGATCAATAACAAATTCTAAATCATAATCTGATAAGAATCAAAACATATATAGAATTGATAATCAAACAACAATTTCTTAAAGAAATTACATGAACCTAAAAATGGAGAAGAGTCAAAAAAAATCAATGTTTGGCAAGTTCACTGAGTGTTTTTCTGTGTCCATTAGCGATTTTTATTATTTCTCGAAATTCATCATCAGCAATCTTTTTCTTT
>CAYLLH010000066.1:0-5230 GCA_964384785.1 uncultured Thermoplasmatales archaeon
ATGGGTAAAGCATAATATTGTTAACTTTTAGTTGTTCAGCTGTTTTAACAATCTCAGAAACTGTTTGCTTTATTGAGTCTTCTTCTGATTTTTCATCAATTTTTTCTACAGCTGTAAAAACAGTAAGTGCTTCATCAAAACGATCTATTTTTTTATCAATCTCTTCAGGTATTTTTATCGCTTTGTCTTTAACTTCGTATTCAATATAATCACTATGTATTAAAAGCAATTTCATAGGAAATCAAAACCGTAAATCGAATTATTACTATTAAACATAATGATACAAAAAAAATTTTTTTATTAGTAAATGGGGGAGGCGGCGGAGGTGTAAAAACACCGCTTTAAAAAAATTAAAGTACTACTTGTCATCCCATCTCTCCGCCTAAATTTAGAATATATTAAAGCATATAAAAATTTTATGGAATCTTTTTTCCTCCAATAAATTAAGGAGAAAAAAAATAAGGTTTTTTATTCAATATTTTTTTTGTATTCCTTGTCATCCATTAAATCTTCGAGTTCTTCTTCGTCTTCCATCTCTATTTCTACAAGCCATCCGTCATCAAATGGGCTATCATTTATTGTTTCTGGTTCATCTTCAAGTTCTTCATTTATTTTTGCTATTGTTCCTGATACAGGCGAATAGATTTCTGAAACTGATTTTACTGACTCAACAACACAGAGTTCATCTCCGTGTTTGATTTTTTTCCCAACTTCTGGAAGTTCTACAAAAACTATATCTGTTAGTTCTTCTTGAGCATGATCTGTTATTCCAACAACAGCAGTTTTACCTTTTACTTTAATCCATTCATGAGTATCAGTATATTTTAAATCATTTCTTACTTCTGACATACTTATCAAACATCCTGTATTTTTATTACTATTTTAAATCTTTCTTTTTAATTTTTTTCAGCCCAATCTTTTGAAACAAAAGGTGGTTTAACCATTTTTGCGTTTACTTTTTTATTTCTAACAATAATTTCTGCTTCGTTGTCAATTTTGATGTATTTTGGTTTAATGTATGCCATAGCTATACCCTTTTCTAGGCATGGTGACATTGTTCCGCTTGATACTACCCCTATGTTTTCATCGTCTTTTACGACTTTCATTCCATGTCGTGGTATACCTTTTTCCTTGCAGATCATTGCTGTGAGTCTTTCATAGTCTTTTTTTTCTTTTTGTTTAAGAAGCGCTTCTTTTCCAATAAATTCATGATCCCAGTTGATAAAAAAACCTATATTTGCTTCAAGAGGTGTTCTCCCTCCTTCGAATTCGTTTCCAGCTAGAAGGAAGAATTTTTCCATTCTGAGTGTGTCACGTGCTCCAAGTCCTATTGGTTTTAATCCATATTCTTCTCCTGCTTTCATTATTTTATTGAAAAGTTTTTCAGCTGCATTGAAATCATTTATTTGGAATTCGTAACCAAGTTCTCCAGTGTAACCTGTGAATGATATGATTGCCTCTTCATCAGCTATTTTTATTTTTTTACATCCAAAAAAACCTATTTCTGAAAGATCTTCATCTGTCAATTTTTGAAGTGTTTTTCTTGAGTCAGGTCCTTGTACTGCAAGGATTACATAATCACGTGATACATTTTCTGCTTTTGCACAAAGATCATTTTTTTCTGCTTGTTTGTTAAGCCATTCTGTTACTATTTCTGATTGCCCTGCATTTGGTATAAGCATGTATTTGTTTTCTTCAATATGCATGAAAATTGTATCATCTATTATGGTTCCGTTTTCACGAAGAATTGCTGTATACTGACTTTTGCCAACACCGATTTTTGATGCATCTTCCATAGTTGTTAATGTAATTAATTTTTCTGAGTCTTCACCTGTTATCCAAACGTTTCCCATGTGCGATACATCAAATATCCCTACTTTTTTTCTGACTGTTAAGTGTTCATCTTTTATTGATGTGAATTGCAAAGGCATTTCAAATCCTGCAAATTCTGTGAATTTAGCTCCAAGTTTTTTATGTATCTCATTTAAAGGTGATTTTAAAGCCATTATATTCTATAACCCCCGAGGTGAATAACAGTTGCCCTAGTTTAAGATTTCGAATAACTAATTTTTAAAAAAAATTTTTTTTAGACAAAAAAACATAAAACAAAAACTCTATTACAGACCGATTAAAAAATATGAAACCAACAAAAATCAAAGGAATATACAAAGAAAAAAACAAACTATTCACAGAAAACCCAAAAGTATGCAATGGAATCAAAGTATACAATGAAAAAATCATTAACAAAAAAGGAAAACAATATCGTTCTTGGAACCCTTATCGTAGTAAAATGGCAGCAGCCCTACAAAAAAACTTAAACATACCAATCAAAAAAAATTCAAAGATATTATATCTAGGTGCATCATCTGGAACAACAGTAAGTCACATATCTGATATTATAACAGATGGAACAATTTATGCTGTTGAAAGTTCACCAATTTCTTTTAAAAAATTTTCAAAACTTTATCATCAGAGAAAAAACATAATACCAATTCTAGAGGATGCAAATCATCCAGATCGATATCTACCATTAGTACCTAAAGTCGATATCATCTATCAGGATATCTCACAGAGAAACCAAGCAGAAATCTTCATATCAAACATTAAAACATTTTTGAAAAAAGATGGTAAAGCTTATTTAATGGTTAAAGCAAGAAGTATAGATGTATCCTCTAAACCTAAAAAAATTTATGAAATAGTGGCTAAACAACTTCAAAAAAATGATATAAAAATAAAAGACATCGTAGAGTTACAACCGTATGAAAAAGACCATGCATGTATATCAGTTTTTATTTAAAAAATGGGTTTGACATAGATGGTACTGGGAATAGAATCAGAAAAAAATATTTATATTGCTAAATTCTTTTTACCAATAATAGTTGGTTTTTCTGTATATGGTATTTGGTGGATGTTAACTGATGAAATTTCAAAAATTTGGCCATTATTGGTTGCTTATTTTTTTCCGCCTTTTGGAAAAGAAACAGTTATCCCTTTAGCTGTGGGTTTTTTAGATGAAGGTTTAACTGTACCGTTTTTAAATATTCATTTGGAACCAATGAATGTTAACCCGTTTACTATAGCTATGGCTGTTGCTTTTATCGATATATGTATCGCATGGTTTCTTGTTTGGAATTATGATCTTGCTAAAAAGATTCCTTTTGTTGGTAAGTTTATGGGAAGAGTTGAACGAGTGGGTAAGAATTCTTCTGATAAATATTCATGGATTAGGCCTTTGCGTTTTGTTGGAATAATTTTGTTTGTTATGGTTCCATTTCAAGGTTCTGGTGGACTTGTAGGATCTATTGTTGGACGTCTTATAGGTATGAAACCCTGGAATACTTTTTTAGCTATATCTATTGGTGCTATAGTTGGTTGTAGTTTAATTGCTTATTTTACAGATGTTATTTTGTCATTGTTTAAAACAAGTCTTCTACATGCCTTGCTTGTTATATTTATAGTTATGATTATTGGTATTATGGTATGGGTTTATAGAACATCTAAAAACAATAAAAAAGCTAAACAAAAGAAATAAATTTTTTTTAGACGTTCATATTGATTTTTTTAAGCATCATGTTTATTACAAATGATGGTTGATCTGAAAGGAGTTTTTTGAATGGTGAGTTTGGTATTATGTCTGATTTACTTAGTTTCTCGGCGTTTCTCACATGTTTTTTGATTTCTTTTAGATACATTTTTTTGATTTTTTCTTCATTGTTTTCGATTTTACTTCTTATTTTTGATACTGTTAAATTGTTTTCATCTACTTTTTTGTTTTCAAGTCTTGTTAAGAGTGGTATTACTACGCTTCCGATCATTTCTCCTTCTTCAAGGTCTACCAAATCATCTGCTAGTTGGTAGGCTATTCCTATTTCTCTTCCGTAGTCTGATAGTGTTTGTGCTATCTGTCCGTTGGCGTTTGCTTCGTATGCTCCTGCTTTACAGGATGAAGCAAATAATGCTGCAGTTTTTTGGTCTATTATTTGTTTGTATAGTTTGTATATTTTTGATTTGGTGGTGAATCCTTTTAATTCTATTTCTTCTTCTTCATCTTTTTCGGTGTTGAAATCTACTTCTTTTATCTGTCCGGTTAGTACTTCATCCCATGTGTTTACGTATAGTTTTCCTATTTTTTCTCCATGGTTTATTGCTATTCCGAATCCTGTGGATAGCATTTTGTGGCCTTTGAGTATTGCGTGTGGTATTCCTTTTTTTGTGTAAAGTGATGGTTTTCCTCTTCTTGTTATATCTTCATCTATTATGTCGTCGTGTAGTAGTGATGCTGTATGTGCAAGTTCTATGCTTACTGTTCCTTCTAGTGCTCTTTGGTAGTCTGCTGGTGTTTCTCTTCCTCCGGTGCATACTTTGTATGATAAAAGTGAAAGAAGTGGTCTGAGTCTTTTTCCTCCTTTTAGTATTTTTACTATGTCTTCATCTGTTATTGTATTTATTATTTTTTTTTCAACATCGTTTTGTGATTTTGTGAAGAAATCTTTTATGTTAATTTCTTTTAGATTCTGGGTCATAACCTATATCGCTCCGGGTTAATCAGGCATATTCGTAACCTCTCTCTTCTTAGCTACTATGCCCTTGTTCTTTATTTTAATTTTTTTATAATTGTCAACTATAATTAACTATAAATATATTTTTGTGTAGTTATTTAATTTTATATGGGATGATTTGTTATTTTTTTTTCTCCCCTTTTTTTATTTTTTCTTTTTGTTATTATAAGAATTATTAGTATTTAAATAATGCGAATGTTTGTCATCATATATTTTTTTAAATTGATCTATTGTACTATAATTAACAAGTGTTAATTAAAGTTTCTAATCTAAATCTAACCCTCAAAACCCTTAGCAACAATATAAACTTCACTACTACTCTTACGAGATGCAGGCGGATTAAAACGCCTAACACTACTAAAACAACTTTTAACTTTTTTAACAAAACTTTTCAAATCCTCACCCTCAAAAATTTTACAAACAAAAAAACCACCAGGTTTTAAAATAACCTTTGAAGCATCAAGAGCTTTTTCACACAAATAAACACTACGAGCCTGATCCATACTATAATTACCAGTAATATCTGGTGACATATCAGAAAGAACCACATCAACTTTAGAATCACCAACAACTTCAACTACTCTATCCAAAGAATCCTTCTCAGTCATATCGCCTTTCAAAAAAACCACATCCTCAAGGGGTTTAACATAAGATAAATCAATCCCGACAAC
>CAYLLH010000067.1:0-8487 GCA_964384785.1 uncultured Thermoplasmatales archaeon
ATAGTTTTTCAGGAACCCGCACTTGATACTGAATTAACAGGTGAGGAAAACCTTGAGTTCCATGCTAGAATGTATGGACTTAAACGTGAAAGAAGAAAAAAACGAATAGATGAAGTCCTTAAACTTGTTGATCTAGAAGATAAACGCAAAGTCCTTGTAAAATATTATTCAGGCGGTATGAAAAGAAGATTGGAGATAGCAAGAGGACTTATGCATTATCCAACCGTTCTTTTCCTTGATGAACCAACACTTGGTTTAGATGCACAAACCCGTCAAGCAATTTGGGATTACATAAAAAAAATGAATAAAAACGAAAAAACAACAATTTTTCTAACCACTCATTACATGGACGAAGCTGAAGCACTTTGTAACCGTGTAGCAATAATAGACCATGGCGAAATACTGGTAATGGATAAAATAAATAAACTTAAAACCAAAGTTGGAAACGATGTTATAACACTAACCTGTAATAACCTAGAAAAACTTCTTTCTAAACTTGAGGAAAAAGACTGGGTGGAAAGCACAAAACAATTTGATTCAAGTTTAACATTAGGTGTTAAAAAAGGCGATGAAAAAATTCCTTTAATAATTGAAATAGCTCAAGAACTCAATTTAAAAATTAAATCTATAAGTGTTAGAAAACCTACACTTGATGACGTATTTTTATATTATACTGGACGTAACATAAGAGATGAAAAAACAGGTCTTGATCCTAAACAAGCTTTACCTCCGCGTTTCAGAAAAATGAGGAGAAGATAGAAATGAATCGAACTGCTGAACTGCAAGCGATATATGTTATGTGGCTTCGTCAAATCAAAAGATTCCTGCGATCAAAAAGTAGACTTATAACATCAGTTGTTCAGCCATTATTTTTTCTATTTATACTCGGTAGCGGTTTCAGAGTCGCAACATTTGAAGGAGTCCAAGGAGATTACATATTTTATCTTGCACCAGGAATTATCGCTATGAGTATAATGTTTTCATCAATGTTTGCAGGAATCAGTGTTCTTTGGGATAAACAATTTGGTTTTTTACAAGAAGTCCTTGTTGCACCAGTAAGCAGATTCTCAATAATTATAGGAAGAACACTTGGTGGAGCAACAACAGCATTATTTCAAGGATCTATAATATTAATAATTGTTTTAGTAATGGGTATACCAATTTCAAGTATACCAGGTTTTCTTTTAACAATAGTATTCATGCTTCTTATCGCATTCTCAGCAGTAGGATTCGGTCTGATACTTGCATCAAAAATGCAGGATTTCCAAGGATTTCCTCTTATAATGAATCTTGTACTCATGCCATTACTTTTTTTATCATCCGCTTTTTTCCCAGTATCATCACACAAAATACTTGAAACAGCAGCATACATAAACCCTATGTTCTACATGGTAGATGGACTAAGAGGAAGCCTAACGGGAACAAACAATCTCCTACCAATATATATAGATCTGGGTGTTGTTTTTCTCTTCTGCATAGTAATGATGTTAATAGGAAGTTATATGTTCAGTAAAAGCGAAGCATAAATTTAAAAAAAAAATTAAAAATTATGCCTCAAGAAGAGGCTCTTCTTCTTTAAAATCCCCAGATGGAGTGATTTCTTCCTCACGGAGATTCGCAAAATCTTTATCAGTTTCTAAATCCTGACTATAAAAATACTTTCCCTTATTCTTATTGTAGGAAAAATTATGTTTAATTATCCTAAACTCTTCTTGATTCTCAGGGTTAGGAGATGTATCTTCATCATAAACATATTCTACTAAGTAATCGTCTTCTTTCCATACAGAAATCACTAAATGCCAAACACGATAAGGCATTCTACGTTCAGCTTCACTTTGCAATATTTTAATCTTCTGACTAATTTCTTTCAACGGAACTTTCATCCTAATCCTCTCCAACCAAGATAAATCAATATATCTCTATGAAAGACTTCAACCACCAAAAAAAATTTGTTTTTTTTTTGATGATTCAAAGTATGTATAGTATTTCACTTTCATAAATCTTTACCAAGTTTAAATATGTTTTTATATTTAGAAAAAACCAGAATAAAAAAACAAAAAATATAGAATCAACATAAAAACAAAACCAATTATCATCACCAAAAGAGCAGTTTTCCAACTACTTCCAAAAACGATAGGTATCGGACCAATAAATACAACTCCACCCCATTTAGATGAAGTTTTTTTTGGCTCATAATCAATAGTTGAATAATCTGTTTCCAGTTTAGATGAGAAACTAAAAATGTAGAATAAAAATGCTATAAAAAAACATAAAACACCAGCTGAACCGTAAACACCTGAACCCATTATAAAGGGAAATATAACAAAAAAACCACCAGAGACTTCTCCTTCTAAGAAACCAAGAATAAATAAACAGATACCCGTAATAAAAAATATTACAGATAAAAAACTATGTTTATTCAAAACTTTTTTTACACCCCATTATAACAATTTTTAAAAGTTTTAACCATGTTAAGAAGTGAACAAGCTACTGTAACTGGGCCAACACCTCCTGGAACAGGAGTTATTCGATCAACAACTTTTGATACTTCATCGAAACAAACATCACCTGTAACACCCTCATCAGTTGGAATAATACCGACATCTAAAACAAAACAATCGGAATTTACCATATCCTTTTTAATAAGATTTTTAACACCCGCCGCAGAAACCAAAACATCAGCATTTTTTGTAAAACTTTTTAAATTTTTAGTATAAACATGACATACGGACACTGTAGAATCTCTATTTAAAAAAAGACAAGACAACGGTTTACCCACTACTTCACTATGATTAACAATTACCACATTTTTACCCTTCAATTTTATTTTTTCATGTTCTAAAATCTTAATAACCGCAAGTGGTGTACATGGAACCAAGTTTTCTTCTCCTAAAAGAGTCTTTCCTATATTAAAAGGATGTAAACCTTCTACATCTTTTTCAGGATCGATAGCATTAATAATTTTACTTGATGAAATATGATCAACAGGGATTGGAAGCTGTATCATTATACCATGAACATCGGAATTTTCATTTAAACTATAAACTGTATCTAATATTTCAGATTCTTTTACATCTTTTGAAAAAAACTTATGAAAGGAACTAATACCCGCTTTTTCACATGCTTTATCACGCAAACGAAGATAAAGATCTGAGGAAGAATCTTTACCTATTTTTATAGTAGTAACAGAAGGATTCATACCTGTTTTATCAGAGAGTTTATCAACCTCAAAAGCAACCTTGTCCTTAATATTCCTTGATATTTTTTTTCCATCAATAAGCTTTGCATTCATAAAAAATACCTAACCCTAAAAAACTATTAAATAATTTCTTTTAAAAAAACCTATGGTTTCACACCAATTGCATAAAACTGTGGAAAAAAATTTAGTTGAACTCCTTCATCAAGAGATTTCAAATATTCAAACTCCCACGCATCTATTTCTTTTTGTGTTAAACCAGAGGCTTTAAGTGCAGTTACATAAAAATCACGTGCATGAAGATAATACGCTTTATCTTCTTCGCAACTCCAGATACGATTATTACCTATCCCCACTCTGGTTTTTAACCCGGCTCGGACAAAAAGACAACGAAGCTTCCGGCCGATATGAGGATCGCCGCCTTTAGCACGTATTGCTTTACCTGCAAAAATAGGATCCACACGAGGATTCTCAGGATAATGAAGTTTACCTCCATAATCTGGTTCTAAAGATGCTAAAACATTTCCCCCTGATTTTGTAACACGAGCCATTTCTTTAACTATATCCTGAGGATTACTAGACCACATCAACATAAGATTACAAGTAACAACATCAAAAAAACCATCATCAAAAGGAAGATTTTCAGCTGATGCCACCTGCAAACTAACATTATCATATTGTTTTAAAACCTCCTGACCAACCTTTATCATATCTGGTGATTCATCAATACCATAAACATTACCACGTGTTAGATGAGCAAGATCACGTGTTACGATACACGAGCCGCAACCTACATCTAAAACCCGGTCTGCATCCTTCAAACCAACCTCGATATACAAAGGAATTCGTTCCTCAGCAGTTTCTATAGCCTGAAGCTCAAGCTTACGGAGTAAATCATCAAAGTTTTCATTTGTTTTCTTATGAAACTTAGTAGGCTTATTTTTAGTCATAAATCCTCAAATCTTACTTATGTATCAGATGCAATAAGCAAATTAAATGTTTTATATAAACAATTTCCCCCTACAAAAAAAATATTTTTTTAACAAAAACTGTATAATATATAAAAACGATACCTGAAGGAAGATATTATTGGAGAGAAGGATATAATGAAAAAATATCTATCAATTTTATTAGCATTAATGCTTGTAAACATAACACTTTTAGTTGTAAATCCAACTGAAGTAAAAGCCGATGATCAACAACAAACATCAAATGTAGATGTAGTAATCGTTATAGATAACTCTGGCTCAATGGATGCATACACTTATGATGAAAATTATAATCGTTCAAACAACACAAAATGGGAGGATGCTGTAATTGCGGCATCTGATTTTATAGATCAATTACATATAGGTGACCGATGCGCAATATTCTGTTTTGAAAGCAACACAGCCAATTATTCTTATGACTATAACACAAGTAGTTACAATTATGAAAACGGATGGGGATCTGACAAGCCAAGGCAACTAAATGGATTTGTTTATACAAAAACCGCTGGAAAAACCGATTTAAAAAATAATTTAAGCAGTTTGGAACCTTATTTTTCAACACCATTATTTGATACAATAGGTGCAGCAATGGATTATGTTGTAGGATATAAAAGATCAAATTCAGTTGGAGCAATAGTTGCATTGACTGATGGAGAAGACAATATATGCAACCAATTTTATCCAAGCCATGATTACAAAGAAAAGAAAAATGTGACACAACCATCCTCAGGTTACTATAGTGGATGGGGTCCAAATCCTTGGAGGTATGGATTACTGAATTGTTCAGAAGCAACATTCATAATTGGTTTAGGTATTGAGGATAAGAGTGAATACCAAGAACAACTAGAAGAAATATCTGAATCATCAAGTGGACAGTATTATAATGTAACAGATAGCTCTGAACTTGGCTCTATTTATGATCAAATAGCTCAGAAAATAGACGAAAAAAGAGATGATGGAAGTAAAGAAGAATCATTTTTAGAACAGTGGCTTATTCCTTTAATTATTTTGATAACTGTAAGTGCTGTAATCGTTGTTTTGTTAGCTGTTTTACTTAGAAAAAAGAAAACTCCCCCTTATGCTCAAAGACCTGTAGGTGGTTATCAACAACCTCAACAACAGCAACAAGCTCCACCACCCGCTGCAGGCGTATGCCCAACTTGTGGTAAACCCACAAGATTCATCCAACAATACAACCGTTACTGGTGTGACAGCTGTCAACAATATAAATAAAAAAAAAATCTCTTTTTTATTTTTTTTTGTTATCCATAGGTTTTTTAAACAATACATATATTTTAGCAGCTGAAAAATAAAATGAATAAACCTATTCTACAAGTAGCATTAGATCTCTTAAATGAAAATCGAGCTTTAAAAATAGCCAAAGATTCAGTTAAAGGCGGAGCAGATTGGATAGAGGCAGGGACTCCTTTGATAAAATCTGAAGGCATGAAAATAGTAAGAAAACTTAAACAAAATTTTCCAGAGAAAACAATTATTGCTGATCTTAAAACCATGGACACAGGCGCACTTGAAACAGAGATGGCTAGTAAAGCTGGTGCAGATATAGTATGTATTCTTGGTGCAGCGGATGATGAAACCATAAAAGAAGGTCTGAAATCAGCTCGAAGATACGGCTCAAAAATAATGATTGATCTAATAGGTGTAAAAGATAAAACTAAAAGAGCTAAAGAACTAGAAAAAATAGGAATAGACTACCTATGTATCCATATAGGTATAGATGAACAAATGAAAGGTAAGAAACCTTTCGAGATCATAAAAAAAATCTACAAAGAAACAAGTATTCCAATAGCTGTTGCAGGTGGAATAAACAGTGAAACAGCATCTGATGCAATAAACGCTGGAGCGAACATAATAATTGTCGGTGGAGCTATAACTAAAGCAAAAAATGTAACTAAAGCAACAGAACTTATCAAAAAAAGTATAAAATCCAAAGATAAAATAAGATCAGATCTTTTTAAAAAATATGATAAAACCGAACTTAAAATAGCTTTTCAAAAAGTTAGTACAGCAAATATTGCTGATGCTATGCATACCAAAGGAGTTGTTAAAGACCTTCGACCTATAAAAAATGGTTATCATATCGCAGGACGTGCTTTAACAGTTAAAACCATGGATGGAGATTGGGCTAAACCCGTAGAAGCTATTGATATAGCCCGAAAAGATCAGATAATAGTAATAGATGTAAACCAGGGTAAAACAGCTATATGGGGTGAACTAGCAACGCATAGTGCAAAACAAAAAGGCATACAGGGAATCATAATTGATGGAGCCGTTAGAGATCTTGATGAACTTTTAAAAATAAATCTTCCAATATTTTCTAGATATATAACTTCAAACGCTGGTGAGCCTAAAGGATATGGTGAAATAGGATCAGAGATAACAATAGGTGGTCAAACAGTTAGAAACAATGACTGGATCATAGCTGATGACTCAGGAATAATAGTTGTACCTCAAGAAAACGCTCAAGAAATAGCAAACCGAGCAGTTAATGTAAAAGAACAAGAAAACCGTATACGTGAAGAAATCAAAAAAGGAGAATCACTGGGAAAAGTCCTTAAACTTAAAAAATGGGAGAAAAAAATAGGATGAGTTCAACAAAAGTAGTATTTTTTAAAGATGAAAACAAGTTAAAAAATGCATTAGATAGTTTTGATATAAAAGAATTTGAGAATCAAAAATTTCCACTGAAGATTCATATGGGTGAGATTAAAAACAAATATTTTCCTCGTCCAGAGTTTGTAAAAAAAGTAGTAGAAGTACTACATAGTTATAATGCAGAACCATATCTGTTTGATACAACAGTAGCATATAATGCATTACGTAAATCAAAAACAGGATATGAAAAACTTGCTAAAATCCATGGTTTTTCTAAGAAAAAAATAGGATGCGAAATTATTATAGATGATTCTGGAAAAAATATAACAGTTGATAAAAGAGATTATGAAGTAGCAGATCATATTTTTAAATCAGATTATATTTTTTCATTTTCTCATGTTAAAGGACATAACGCTACTGGTATGGGTGGTACAATCAAAAACTTTGGAATGGGTGGTGTAACCAAAGAAACCAAACGTCGTATGCATCATGGAAGTCGTCCTGAACACAAAGTCGATGAATGCACATATTGTGGAGTATGCGCAGAGGTTTGCCCGTTTGGAGACATAAAAGTTGATAAGGATAAAGAAAAATGGTCTCATAACAAAAACTGTTTCGGATGTGGAGTATGTGTCAATATTTGTGAACATGATGCACTTGATTTTCAGGATGCAGATCTTCAATATGTACTTGCTTGTGCAGCAAAAGCATGTCTTGAAAACAAAAAAGTAATATTTTTAAATGATGTAAACCGGATCGCTAAACTCTGTGACTGTCATCCTAACCCGGGACCAATAATATGTCCAGATATAGGATACCTTATATCAGATGACCCTGTAGCAATTGATCAGGCATCACTTGATCTAATACATCAGAAGAAACCAGATATTTTCCAAAAAGAAAACAATGTTGATCCATCTAAACAACTACAGTATGGAGAAGAAATAGGACTTGGTAGTAGATCATATGAACTTGTGGAAATATAAAAAACATTTAGAATAAAAAAAGATTTTTATTTGAAGAAATAGTTAAGAGGTTTTGATAAAAAATGAAAGATGAAGACGTCAAACAGTTTCTTGAAGATTTCAAAAAAGCAGATATAAATAAGAAACTAGACATGTGGTTTTTCGCTCTTGACCAGGAAGCATTATGGGAAGAAATGCTTGATCAAATGTCATTAATTGCACGTAAACAACAAATCAAAGAAGCAAAAATGATGAAAAAGAAAAACTAAGAATGGAGTTCTGATTATAATATGGAAGAGAAAGATCAAAAAGATTTTTTAAAAGAATTCGAAAACGCTGAAGGCGGTAAAAAACTAGACATGTGGGATTTTGCTCTATCTCAGCAGGTACTCTGGGAAAACATTATAATAGATCTTCAAAAAATCGCTAATGAACAAGGTGTTGACAAAAAACTTGATAAAATGATGCAAGAAGAAATAAAAAAAGCAGAACAAGAAATGAAAAAATAAAAAAAAATAATTTTTTAATTTTAATTATTTTAAAGTTGGACCGCCAACAGGCAACATTGTTTTTCCAAAGGTTTCATTCATAACCTCAGCCATAGCCAAATAGATTGCACTAAGACCACAGATTATTCCTTCATATCCAGCTATTTTTAACACATTAGCACCCATTTCAGTTTCTGCTCCTATGAAATGACCAGCAGCTAATAACCAGAACA
>CAYLLH010000068.1:0-4116 GCA_964384785.1 uncultured Thermoplasmatales archaeon
TATTAAATGAACTGTTTATTTGTTATTTGTAGTAATTAGGTTGCAAAACATTTATTAAATACATTAGTATTTAGCCGAAAAAAAGGTTAAATTAGATAACTAAGCGAGATGGTAAAATTATGGGGAAAACAATAGTTGAAAAAATTTTAGACAAACATATTGTTGAAGGAAAACCCGAAAAGGGTAAAGAAGTAGGAATTAAAATCGATCAAACACTAACCCAAGATGCCACAGGTACAATGGCATATCTGCAGTTTGAAGCGATGAATGTCCCAAAAATAAAAACAGAACTCTCAGTTAGTTACGTAGATCATAACACAGTTCAAATTGGTTTTGAAAATGCTGATGACCATAGATACTTGCAGACTGTTGCAGCAAAATATGGAATAATTTACTCCCGTGCTGGAAACGGAATATGTCATCAGGTCCATCTTGAACGTTTTGGTAAACCAGGAAAAACACTACTAGGATCAGATTCCCATACACCAACAAATGGTGGAATAGGAATGATTGCAATAGGGGCAGGAGGTCTTGATGTAGCAGTTGCAATGGCTGGTGGACCATTTTATCTTACTTATCCAAAAGTTGTAAAAATCAATCTAACTGGTGAGTTGAAACCATGGGTTAGTGCTAAAGATGTAGTACTTAAGGTTCTTGAAAAATTCACAACCAAGGGAAATGTTGGAAAAGTTTTTGAATATGGCGGACCAGGAGTTAAAACTCTTAATGTACCAGCTCGAGCAACTATAACTAACATGGGAGCTGAATGCGGAGTAACAACTAGTGTTTTTCCTAGTGACGAAGTAACAAAAGAGTTTCTAAAAGCACAAGGACGAGAAAAGGATTGGACAGAACTCAAAGCAGATCCTGATGCTGAATACGATGAAATTGTTGAAATCAATTTAAGTGAAATTGAACCACTCGCAGCAACACCACACAGCCCAGGAAACATAAGCAAAGTACGAGATCTTGAGGGAATGGAAGTCGACCAGGTTTGTGTTGGAAGTTGTACAAATTCATCATATAGAGATCTTATGACAGTTGCAAAAATAGTCGAAGGGAAAACTACTCATCCAAAAACAAGTTTTGTTGTAGCACCCGGTTCTAGACAAGTTTTACAAAATATATCCAAAGACAGTGGACTAAAAAGCATTCTTGACTCGGGGGCACGTCTTGCAGAATCAGCATGTGGTTTCTGTATAGGAAACAGTCAATCACCAAAAACTGAATCAGTTTCACTTCGAACCAGTAACCGTAATTTCCTTGGAAGAAGTGGAACAAAAAGTGCAAATGTTTATCTTGTTAGCCCTGAAACAGCAGCTGCTGCAGTTTTAACTGGAAAGTTTACTGACCCTCGTGATCTGGAAGACATGGGTATAGAATATCCTGATGTTAAAATGCCTGAAAAATTCCAAATCGATGACAGTATGTTTATATTTCCGGAGGAGGTAAAAGAAAAAGTAGAAGTCTATCGCGGTCCAAATATAGGTGATCCACCTGCAAGTAACCCATTATCTGAAACAATAGCTGGCGAGGTCACAATTAAAGTTGAAGACAAAATCACAACTGATCACATAATTCCTGCGGGTTCAAAGATGAAATACAGGAGCAATGTACCCAAGTATTCGGAGTTTTTATTTGAAGTGGTAGACCCAAAATTCCATGACAGAGCTAAAAAAATACGTGACAGCGGAAAAGACAACATCATAGTCGGAGGATACAGCTACGGACAAGGAAGCAGCAGGGAACACGCAGCATTGTGTCCAATGTATATGGGAGTTAAAGCAGTTATTGCAAAATCCATGGAAAGAATCCATGAAGCAAATCTACTAAACTTTGGAATAATACCATTGAAATTCATAAATGAGCAAGACTACGATAAAATCGAACAAGGAGACGAACTAGAAATACCAAATGCAAAAGAAGAAATAGAAAAAGATGAAAAAGTTACAGTTAAAAATAAAACAAAAGGAGTTGAATTCAAAGCTTCTTATAATTTATCAGATAGACAGAAAAAAGTATTGTTAGCAGGTGGAACACTTGCTTACATGAAAAACAAAACCTAAATTTTTGATTTAGGAGGAAAAAGAAAAAAATGGCACAAAAAGGAATAAGAGAATATAACGCAAAAAAAATGATGGCCAAAGCATTACCTGAATTTTCCGATAACAAATTCAAATTTGAAGATAAACAGGTTTTGATTGGGCCTGAAACCGATTGGAAAAAAATAGAAAAAGAAAACCCATGGGTAAAAAAAGAAAAACTAGTAGCTAAACCAGACCAACTCTTCGGAAAAAGAGGCAAAAACAATTTACTTTTTGTAAATAAATCATGGTCTGAAGTCCAGAAATGGATTAAAGAACGAATGAATAAAACAGTGACAATTAAACAAACCACTGGTGAAACAACCGGCGTTCTCACTCATTTTTTGGTTGAAAAATTTGTTCCACATGAAGAAGAATATTATATCGCAATCACTACTCACAGGGAACATGACACTATTCATTTTTCAACAAAAGGCGGAGTAAATATTGAAGAAGTATGGGATACAGTTGTAGAACTTGATATACCAATTGATAAATCAATAGATGATGTAGACGTTAAAGGATTCTTACCTAAAGAACTTGGAAACAAAAAAGACACTGTAGCAGGTTTTATTAAAGCACTTTATAAAATGATAGTGGATTATCATTTTGTATACCTGGAGTTGAATCCATTTACATTTGTAAATGATGAACCTGTGGCTCTTGATACTGTTGCAAAAGTTGATGATTATGCTTCATATCAATGCGCTGAAAAATGGGGTGATTTGAAATTCCCGAGTCCATTTGGTCTTAGTAAAACACCAGAGGAGGAACGAGTGGATGAACTCGATGAAAGAACTGGTGCATCATTAAAACTCACGATTTTAAACCCTGAAGGACGTGTTTGGAATCTAGTTGCTGGTGGTGGAGCTAGTGTTATTTATGCTGACACAGTCGCAGATCTTGGTTTTACTGATGAACTAGCTAACTATGGAGAATACAGTGGAAATCCAACGAAAGATCTAACATATGAATACACAAAAACAATTTTGGATTTGATGACTCGTAAAAAAGACCCGAAAGGACGTCCTAAGTTTTTAATTGTAGGCGGAGGTATAGCTAATTTTACAGATGTAGCTAAAACTTTTACAGGGATTATAAAAGCTGTTGAGGATTATGCTGATAAACTTAAGAAAACAAATGTACAAATTTATGTTCGTCGTGGCGGTCCAAACTACAAAGAGGGTCTTGAAAACATGAGAAAAATGGGTAAAAGACTTGATCTGCCTGTTGAAGTGTATGGTCCAGAGACTCATATGACTCGGATTGTTACTATGGCTCTTAAAGGAGGTAAATGAATATGGCAGTAGCTAAAAGTAAACTTAAGCAAGAGAAAAAATTACCAGATTACGAACTTTTTAATGAACATACAAAAGGTTTTATCCATGGAACACAGACCAGAGCTGCTCAACGTATGCTTGATTTTGATTACGTCAGTGGTCGAGAGGAACCAAGTGTAGCAGGTTTTATAACACCAACTGGTGGAGGATACTATAAACTCTTTTGGGGCACTAAAGAAATCCGTCTTCCACGTTACACTAGCGTGGAAGAAGCTGTGAAAGCTCATCCTGAAGTAGATGTAATGGTTAATTTTGCTTCAGAACGTTCTTGCGCTGAAACTACTATGGAAGCTCTTGAAACTGACACCATAAGGACTGTTGTGATGATAGCAGAAGGTGTTCCTCAACGTGATGTAAGAAAAATAGCTGATTATGCAAAGAAACATGATAAATGGGTGATAGGTCCAGCTACTGTTGGAGGGCTAAAACCTGGTTGTTTTAAAATAGGAAACGCAGCTGGAACGATTCAAAATATTAAAGAAACAAAACTTTACCGACCCGGATCGGTTGGATTTGTATCTGTATCAGGTGGTCTTTCTAATGAAGGATACAATATTGTTGCTCAAAACACTGATGGAGTCTACGAGGGATACGCTGTCGGTGGTGATGTTTATCCGGCATCTACTTTGATTGATCATCTTCTTCGTTATGAAAAAAATCCTAACATCAAAATGATGGTTTGCCTCGGAGAA
>CAYLLH010000069.1:0-3115 GCA_964384785.1 uncultured Thermoplasmatales archaeon
CAGGTGAAAGTATTTCATTATAAATCCATTCGATATGGTAATCATCAACATAATCTGGGATGATTGAGAAATCATGGAAGTTATCTATTCCACATCCGACATTATCATTTATTTCTATATCAAAAAGTTCGCAGGTTCCAGTGTTTTCAACAGTTATTTTAAATGTTACATCAACTGGATATCCTTCAACTGTTAAATCATTAGACCATTCATTGTTATATTTTATTTTTTTGTCAACAGAGATTTCTGGGTCACATGAGCAATCAATAACTTTGACAGTAACAATGTCTTCATCAGTTACTATTTCACCATATTCATCTTCGCCGGTTACGGTTCCAATATTTGTTGTGTTTTCACAAAGTGTTGCACTGGCAGTGTAAACCCATGTTTCATCAAGTTCAAGCAATCCATTGCTGTTAGTATCCCCACTTTCATATTCTACTTCTGAGATTTTGTTATCAGTTACCACTATATTTGTTAGATCAACTGTTCCAGTGTTTGAAACATAATAGGTATATTCAACTGTTTCACCGATGCATACTTCTTCACAATCTGCTTGTTTATCAATACTGATACCTGACTGGTCACAATCTACATAGATACTAGTTTGATCTGAAACATCATATGATCCATCAGCATTAGAAACCTCTCCACCAGGATGGTCAACTGGTGTAAATCCTTCAGGATGAGCAGTTATATTATTTTCACCTATGCCACAGTCTACAGCAGTTGCATTATAAAAAAAAGTAAGATTTTCACCAGGTGGTATAGATGGTGGTTTATACCAATAAACAATATTATTCTCCCAATCTACTTCTTCCACATTTGGCCAACCTGCTTCATCATAAATAGTGCTACTACCATTTACATAACGTAAATTGTTTGGAAGTTGGTCAAAAACAACTCCACTGAAATGAATAAGATAACATTCAGATGGGTTATCAATTATTACTTTAAAATGAACAGTATCCCCTAAGTTTACTTCTGTTGATTCACTCCAACCGCATTCATTTAATACTTTTTTATCAATACTTATACCGGGTTCACAGCTGCTTATAATATTAACATTAGCTGTATCATTATCTTGTGGCCAATGGAATTCGTTACAACAATCAACCTTAGCGAAATTCTCAGAAGTACCTTCTAAAACAGCTTTCGCTGAAAAAATTATATTAAAACTTTCACCAACTTTCAGACATTGTTCTAGTTTCCATTCAACATAATGATCTGAATATTTAGTAGGCGGAATATTAGCTGAACCAGGAATGTATTCCAAGTTTTCTGGTAAAAAATCCTCTACATGTTCATACATTATCGGATGAGTACCCGGTTTACCATTGTTTGTTAATTTTAGTCTAAAATCAACAACTTGATTTAGATATACATCTACTTCTTCCTGCCACATAACAACTTCTTGTCCAGTACTTACCTGTTTTTCAAGAAGGATGCTGTAGTCATCTATGTTTTTTTCAACATCTTCACAAAAACTTGAAGAATAAGTTTTTTCTTCTGCAGTACTGGTATTAAAAATATTTAAAAATGATACCATTAGAAGTACTGCTATAATGCATATTACAGTTTTTTTATTGTTTTTCATCTTTACCTACCCCATTATACAAATTTTCTATTTGAACTAAAAATATATTGATTAATATAATTTTCGGTGTTTTTTCCTTAAAAATCTCTTTTTGTACAGCTTTTTTTCGTAACATCTATCTACTAAACTATAGTTATCGCATCTAAGGTAAATAATGGTATCAGGTGTTGATGAGGCTGGAAAAGGCCCAGTCATGGGGCCTTTAGTAGTTGCAGGTGTAAAAGTAAAAGATGATAGTAAACTTGTTAGTTATAAGATCCGGGATTCAAAAAAACTTAGTCCTCGTAGAAGAAGATATCTTGCAAGTATCATAAATGAGATTGCTTTGAAAAAAGAAATAGTTGTCATTGATGCTAAAGATATTGATGATATGCGTAAGGTTATGACTATGAATGAAATTACAGTAAATGCTTTTTCAAAAGTTGTTCAGAAACTGAAACCTGAGATTTGTTATGTTGATTCAGCTGATGTAAATGAAGAGAGATTTCGGGATAATATTCTTTCTAATATTAGTTTTAAACCTGAAATTATTTCTAAACATAAAGCAGATGATATCTATCCAATAGTTGGCGCGGCATCAATTATTGCTAAAACTTATCGGGATGAACTAGTGAAAAGAATAGAGTTTAAACTCAGGAAAAAAATGGATGTTCCTTTAGGTAGTGGTTATCCAGCTGATCCTATTACTCAGAGGTTTTTGAAAAAATGGGTTAACAAATATGGGAAACTTCCACCTCATACTCGTCATTCATGGAATACTGCTAAAAAAATTATGAACAAGTTTAGTAACAAAAAACTTGATGATTTCTAAAAATTTTTTTGTTTGGATAATATTTGTACAATAAACACTTTATAAACATGAAATACAAAATAGTATTTGGTGTTGACTGTTGATTTGTAAAAAATGCGGAAGAAGGTTTGGTGTTAATGGGAAAAATTTTTGGAGTGTTAAATTAGGTGTTTGTCCTAAATGTAGCCAGGTTTTATCTAAAGCATAATTAAAAAAACACTGTTTCTTATCTAATTTTTATATATATTTATAGACTTACAAAAAGATATATTATTTTAATATATGAGAGAAAGAAGGGGCGATAAGTAAAAAAATATTTTTGGATTGGTGTGCTTAATATATTTTTTTAGGCCCCTTCACAAAACAATTTATTGTTTTTTGGATGGGATGTAATTCCCCTTTCTATCTCACAAAAAAAGCACACGTTATTTTTTGTATTTAAAACTGTTTTGTAAAAATGTCAAAATGACAAAATGTCAAAAAATAGAGTTTTACTTAAAAAAAATTAGAATATGTTTGAGGGAGAATTCTTAAGTTATTTTTTTTATTTTTTCCCTATGAATCAAATCATCATAACATTTTTCAACACTATTTATAAGTTTTTTTACATCAATTGGTTTTGTATGATAATCAAATATATAGGAGCCTAAAAGTTGCATTCTTTCATTATCTTTTGTTCCTTTACCTGTTATTATTTCTATATTGATTTCATCTGTTAGACCACGTTC
>CAYLLH010000070.1:0-8116 GCA_964384785.1 uncultured Thermoplasmatales archaeon
TAAATGAAACAATTCTTACTGAGAATAATATAACAGAAGATAAAATAATATCGACCCTGAATAACAGTTTTGATATAACTCTAAATTATCAGAATCAAACAATCAACGAAACAAAAAATGATAACAGGTTTTTCTTACCCGGTTTTGAAATAATACAACTTTTTATAGTTTTAACAACATTGATATTACTAATAAATAAAAAGAAAAAAACTTTTTAAGAGGAAAAAAAAGTGTTATGAAAAAAAAAGTTTATAGAAAATATTTAACAGCTTTTTTCCTTCTTTTATTTATTTTAACAATTTATTCCGATAGTGTTTCAGCAGAAAAAAATTCTGATGATACAATCTATGTTGAATATTATTACTCAGAAATCTGCAATAGTTGTATGGAAAAAAAAGAAAATATTGTAGAATTAATAGAACAAAAATATGATAATACTTCAAATATTGTTTTTGTTTATAAAAAAACCAGTGAATATCAAAACGAGTATGAGTTTTATCAAAAAAAATACAATATAGATTATCCTTTTATTATTCTAAAAAATCAGACAAATGAAAGTTTTCTAAAAGAAAGCGATATCACTATTTCTAAACTTAGTAAAAATATTGATTTGTTTCTTCGGGGTGTAACCCCAAAGGGTTCTGATCCTGATGTTGTTGAGTTTAATTTTTTGTTTTGGGATATAAATTTTGATACTGATGATTTTTCTTTACCTGTTTTAACTGTTGTTCTAGCGGGTGTGGATAGTTTTAATCCATGTGCTTTTTTTATTCTTATTATTCTTCTGGGTCTTTTGGTTCATGCTAAAAACCGTAAACGTATGCTTCTTATAGGTGGTATTTTTATTTTTTTCTCTGGTTTTTTGTATGCTTTGTTTATGTTTGTTTTGTTTAATGTTTTTTATTTAACTCGTGAAAGTATAACAGTTATCACTATTATCGCAGGGTTGCTGGCTCTTAGTTTGGGTGTTTTGGATATTAAGGATTTTTTCTTTTTTAAAAAAGGAGTTTCTATTAGTATTCCTGATGAGAAAAAACCTGATATTTATAAAAAAATGCGTGATCTAGTTAAAAACCCGCGTCTTGCTGCTGTGGTTTTTGGAACCGTTGTTTTAGCAGGTACTGTTAATTTTTATGAGCTTTTGTGTACATTGGGTCTTCCATTGGTTTTTACTCAGAAGCTTTCTACCTATGATCTATCTGGTTTTGAGTATTATATTTATATTGTTTTTTATAATGTTGTTTATGTTATACCGTTGATTGTTATAGTGTTGATTTTTGTTTATACTCTGGGTCGAGTGACTCTTACTGAGTGGCATGGCCGGCTTTTGAAGCTTTTTGCGGGTATCATGCTTTCTGGTTTTGGTTTGATGATGCTAATTGATTATCAACTTCTTAGTAATGTTGTAACACCGGTTATTTTGCTTTTGATAAGTATTATTTCTACATTTTTAGTTTCTTTTATTTGGAAAAAATTTAAACTAGGAGAACAAAGTTAACCTTTTTCTGATAGTTTAATGGGACGTAAACGTGATAAGAATCTAGAGAAAAAAATTGCTCGTAGTCGTATCGATAAACTTTTTACTATGGCTGAGCACACTGCTTTATCCGGAAAACTAAATTTTTCTGATCGTTATGTAGAAATAGCTCGGAAGATATCAATGCGTTACCAGATTCCTATCCCTCGTCGTTTTAAACGATGTTTCTGTAAACACTGTTACAGTTATATGCTACCGGGTGTAACTTGTCGTGTGCGTGTTCATAGAGGCAGGATTGTTTTTTATTGTTTTAATTGTAAAAAATTTAGTCGTTTTCCCATAAAATAAACTAGAAAACCAATTGGTTTTTTTCATCCGGTATACTTATATAACCTTTTGTTTATTACCGATGTCCTAATTTATATATTAAATATAGATAAAGAGGTTAAATTGGTTTATGACAACAGTTTATGATGTACCCGCTAAAGATTTAATTGATGAGGTTGCTAAAAAACTTCAGAAAGAAAAATCTATAAAGATACCAGAAGAGAACAGATATGCTCGTACTAGTATAACATGTGAAAATATACCTGAGAATAAAGACTGGTGGTATACCCGTTGCGCATCGGTTCTTAGAAAAGTCTATATCAAAAATGGTGTAGGTGTTCAACGTTTAAGATCAGAATATGGTGGAGCTAAGGATATGGGTTCAAAACCAGATAAAGCACGTCAAGGTTCTGGTACTGTTGTAAGAAGAGCACTTCAACAACTAGAAGAAGCAGGTTTTATCAAAAAAATTAAAGGACAAGGTCGAGTGGTTACATCCAAAGGCCGATCTTTTATGGATAATGCATCAATGGATGTTTTGAAAAAAATTGGTAAATAAACAAAACCTTATCATAAATTTATTATAATGTTTAGTTTGGATAAATTATTAATAGTATAAGATAAAATAATGTGATTCGACGTAATAATTATGGACGACGAACTAGAAAAAATAAAGAAAAAAAGACTAAAAGAATTGCAACAACAGGGTCAGCTTGAGGACCAATTAGAAGAACAAGAAACTCAAAATGAAGAATTTGAACAACAAAAAAAGATGGTCCTTATAAGTATTATGACTCCTAAAGCACGTGAAAGACTAGGTAATATAAGAGTTGCACGTCCAAAAGTTGCTGAATCAATTGAAAGTCAACTGATTATGCTTGCTCAATCAGGCAGGTTGCAAAGTAAAATAAATGATAAGCAGTTACAGCAACTGCTTAAAAGAATGATACCTAAAAAAAGAGATTTCAATATAAGAAGAAGGTGAAAAATAGTTTATGTCATCACGTAAAACTCTTACAAGAAAAATTAGGCTTAACAAGGCTACTCGTAGTAACAGGCGTGTTCCCGCCTGGATTATGTTAAAAACAAATAGACGTTTTACCCGTCATCCAAAACAACGTCATTGGCGACGTGATAATCTTAAAAAAAGCTGATGAACTATGGCAGAAGAAAAAGAAAGAATTTATGTTATACCACTTAAGGCTAAGAATTATACGAATTCTAAAGCAGCTGATACAGCTGTAAGAAGAGTTAAGAATTTTTTAACCAGACATATGAAAGTAGAAGAAAAAGATATCTGGATAGATGAATCTTTGAATCGTATGCTTTGGTCTCATGGAAAATATAGTATGCCTAATCGTGTACGTGTTAAAGCTGTTAAATTTGATGATGGAATAGTTGAAGCATCACTTCCTGAGCTTGAATTTAAAAAATCACGTCGTGAAATCCTTCGTGAGGAACGTGAAAAGAAAACACCGGTTCTTCGAAAGGAGGAAATGCCTGAAGAAGAGGAAGAAGGTGAAGGTGGAGCTGATGATTATGAGATGGTTCCCACTGCTGATGGTGATGTGAAACTTAAGAAGAAGAAACCTAAGAAAGAAAAAGAATCAGAAGAAAAATCTGAGGAATCTGAAAAGGAAACTAAGGACTCTAAAAAGACTGAGAAACCAAAAAAAGAAGAAAAAACGGGTAAAAAAGAAACAAAGAAATCCAAGAAAAAAGAAGAAACCGATGAAAAAAAGAAAACTGAAACAAAAAAACCAGCTAAATCAACAAAAAAAGAAACAAAACCAAAAACTTCCGGAAAAAAGAAACCTGAAGAGTCCTCAAAAACAGAGAAAAAAACGGATTCTAAAAAGAAATCTTCTGAAAAGAAAAAATAGAAATAATGATGTGATCATTTTTTATGCTTGAACTTCTGGATTTTAATGAGAATCCTAATCTAGGTGTTTTTTGTCGTTGTAATGACGACATTGTTTTTATCCGCACGGGTCTTACAAAAAAAACATTAAATAAAGTAAAAAAGGTTTTAGAAGCAGAACTGGTTGAGTTTAGTGTTTCTGATTCAAATATAGTCGGGTCTTTAATGGCATTAAATTCAAAGGGTGCTGTGTTGACTGATTTTGCTGATAAAAAATGTGTTAATGTTGTTCGTGATTTAGGTTTGAATGTTTGTGTTATCGGAGATATTTATAATGCTGCAGGTAATGATATACTAGTTAATGATTCTGGTTGTATGGTTCATCCGGATATCTCTGATGAATCAATCCGTCTTATTGGTAAAACTTTTGATGTTCCTGTTCATCGTGGTAAAATTGGTGGACTTAAAAATGTGGGTATGGCTGCTGTTGTAACAAATAAGGGTTGTTTATGTCATCCAAAAGTTACTGATGAGGAAAAAAATAATATTAAAAAGATTTTTGATGTTGATGTTATGATTGGTACTGTTAATCATGGTAGTCCTGTGATTGGTAGTGGTTTAGTTTCTAATTCTAAGGGTTGTATCATCGGTGATTCAACAACTGGTATTGAGATGGGTAGAATCGAGGAAGCCTTAGGTTTTCTTGACTGAATTCTTATAATTTAATATTATTTATTAATTTTATAGAAAAACTTATAAACTATACGTATATTATATATTTTACAGTATATAAAAAAGAATAATGATTTCTTGGATGATAAAAATGAGTGAAACTTACAATTTTAAACCCGAAGATAAAAAAATTATAGACATCTTCACAGATCTAGGTATGTCCAAAAATCTAGCGAAAACACTTCTTTATGTTTCTAGAGCAAACGAATGTCGTTCAGCTGATATAGAAAGAGGAGCCAAACTTAGACAACCCGAAGTAAGTGTAGCAATGCAAAAACTCAGAGACAGAGGTTGGATAGCAGAGAGACATAAGAAAAAAGAAGGCAAAGGAAGACCAGTACACCTCTATAAGCTTTCATCATCAATAGATGACATAATTGAAAGCTTCGAACAAGAAAAAATACAGGAAATTGAGACCATTCAACAAGATTTGGATGAGTTAAGAGATCTTGTAAACAAAAAATAAAAAAAAACTAATTTTTGGGGCAATACAAAACAAAAATATTCTTTTCTTTTTTTTAGTATAAAAAATAATAATTTTTCAAATCATAAAAACACTAAACATTTTTTTGATAAGTAATATTTATAAAACATTGTCTGTTTGACCCCTTAAAAACAAGATTATGTATATAAAAAAATTCTTATCTTTTATAGGATTTTTTTGTATTTCTGTTGGTGAAAAAAAGTTATGTCGGGTTACAATCAGAAAAAACTTGAAGAAAAATGGCAGAAAAAATGGTTTGATGATAAACTTTATCATTTCGATTTTGATAGTGACAAAAAAGTTTTTAGTATAGATGTACCACCACGATATGCATCAGGACCACTGCATGCAGGTCATGCTGTTCATTATACACATATAGATTTTGCAGCACGTTACAAACGAATGAAAGGCTTTAATGTGTTTTTCCCACTTTGTTTTGATGTTAACGGTATACCTATCGAAGAGCGTGTGGAAAGAGCTCGTGGTATCACTCGTAAGGATATAGACCGGCATAAGTTTAACAAACTATGCAGCGAGTTTGCTGAAAAAAACATTAAAACCATGACTGAACAGTTCCAACTTCTTGGCGAGAGTATGGACCCAAGTATTTACTATCAAACTGATGCAAAATATTACCGTCGGATTACTCAGATTTCTTTTATAAAAATGTTTAAAAAAGGTTTAATTTACAAGGGTTTGTTCCCGGTTAACTGGTGTCCTCGTTGTATGACAGCTATGGCTGATGCAGAAATTGAGTATAAAAACCGGGAGACCAAGCTTAACACAGTTAAGTTTTATTTTAAAGATGAACAACCCGCTCAAATTGAAAAATATCATGGAATCGGAAGAGACAGTCATGGTTTATATGTTGAGATTGCTACAACCCGGCCTGAGATGCTTCCAAGTTGTCAGATAGTAGCAGTGCATCCCTCTGATGATCGTGCTGCTTGGCTTGCAGATCAAACACTTATTGTTCCATTATTTGAAAAAGAAGTAAAAATTGTAGAGGATGATGCAGTTGATCCAGATTTTGGTTCAGGTGTTGTAATGATTTGTACAGTGGGTGATAAGGAGGATTTGAACTGGGTTTTCAAATACAAACTTCCACTAGATATGAGTATCAACGAAGAAGGTCTTATGACAGAAATCTGTGGAAAATATGAGGGTATGAAAATAGTTGATGCTCGTAAAAAAGTCATTGAGGATCTAAAAAAGAAGGATTTACTACTTGGTCAGGAGGATCTTAATCAAAATGTTGGTGTCTGCTGGCGTTGTAAAACCCCTGCTGAGTTTATCAATGCTGAACAATGGTTTTTAAAAACTGTTGAGTTTAAAAAAATGGTTCTTGAAAAATCTGATGAGATGGACTGGTATCCTGAGTTTATGAAAACCCGCCTAGAGGACTGGGTTAACAGCCTAGAGTGGGATTGGGTTATATCCCGTCAGCGTTATTTTGCAACACCTATTCCTTTATGGGAATGCAAAGATTGCGATCATGTAATTGTTGCAGAAGAAAAGGATTGTTATATTGATCCAACTATTGATAAACCACCAGTCTTAGAATGCCCTGAATGCGGTGGAAGACTGATAGGCTGTGAAGATGTTTTTGATACCTGGATGGATTCATCTATTTCACCATTATATAACACATTCTGGTACAGAGATGAAGAACGTTTCAAAAAACTTTATCCTATGAGCTTGCGACCTCAAGCTCATGATATCATCCGAACTTGGGCTTTTTACACTATTCTCCGTTGTAGCCTTATCACTGGAAAGAAACCTTTTGAAAATATTATGATGGGTGGTTTTATTCTTTCAGAAGATGGAACACCTATGCATGCATCTTTAGGTAATGTTATCGATCCATTGAAGGTAATTGATGAATTTGGAACAGATGCATTTCGTTGCTATGCAGCATGTTGCTCTCTTGGAGAAGATAATCCTTATAGGAAAAAAGATGTAGTTCGTGGAAAACGCTTGCTTCGTAAAATATGGAATGTACAAAAATTTATAGATACAGTGGTAGGTAAAAAAGATTCTAAACCAGAAAAAAAGAATCTTTCTAATGTCGACCGTTGGATTCTATCAAAATTCAGCCGACTCGTTGAAAAATCTACCCATCAGATGGATGAATATGATTATTCACAGACTATGAAAGATGTAGAATACTTCCTATGGCATGAAATAGCTGATCATTATATAGAAATGATAAAATCCCAGGTTTATGATGAAAACACGGATAATGAAAACCTAAGATATACATTATACACTCTCGGCCTGGGAACCCTTAAACTTTTTGCACCATTTTTTCCACATATAACAGAAGAAATCTATCATCAATACTATAAAAAATATGAACAAGAAAAAAGCATACATATACTTAGTTGGCCTGAATCATTGTTTGTAGATGAAAACCTGGAAAAACAAGGTGAGATTGTTAAAAACTATATCTCAAATATTCGCTCATGGAAAAGCCAGCAGGGTATACCTCTGAATGCATCTGTTAAAGCCTTTACAACTTATGGCTCTGAAGAAATTATTGATGCTTTGAAAAAAAACCAGGAGTTAATACAAAATACTTTAAAATTCCCAGATGATCATAAATTTGTTATAGGTAAACCAGAGGCTGAAGAAAAAATAGTTGAAATCAAACCAGTATACGCAAAAATAGGTCCAAGTTTTAAACAAGATAGTAAAAAAATTATAGCTTGGCTTGAAAAAAACAAAGAAAAAGCAACAAAATTAATTGAAGAAAAAGGCGATATCATGCTCTCCGATATTTTTAATGTTGAATCTGATGATAATGTAGGTCTTTTAAAAAATGGTTATTTAACTGTTGAAAAAGATGTATTATCCAAAAAAAATCAGAATCTTCATATTTTACCTTTCACCGATTTTTATCTTGAAATGGAGGTTGAATAATACTATGAAACTTAACAAAAAAACTTTTAAAAAATGGGCTTTTAAAATAGTAGTATTGTTAATTGTTTTGTTTTTACTACTATCTGGTTTTATCGTAGTAATGCAGAGTATATAACTCTGTTTTTTCTCGACAATCTTTTATAGTTGAATTTAATTGCACCGGACGTAAAAAAAATTGTTAAAAAAAATAAGTTGAAAGGGTGATTTATAAAAAAATGACAGAAAAAAATATATTTGCAAACCCAGCACCTCTTGGTTTGATGGGTTTTGGTATGACAACAGTTCTTTTGAACATTCATAACGCTGGTTATTT
>CAYLLH010000071.1:0-18851 GCA_964384785.1 uncultured Thermoplasmatales archaeon
AAAAGAAGGTTTAGTTGAACCATCTGCAAGAGGTGCTGTAACTACTGAGAACATAGATGTTATTATTAAACGTTTAAAAGACAACATCATCGATGTAAACATAGCCTATAATGAACTTTTAAAAAAATTAGAATAGTAACTTAAATCAAAAAACTTGTAGAGTTAATATGTGTGTTAAAAAAAAGAACATGATAGGAAATTACAACATGAAAAAGTCATTTGAAGGATATTTGTTTAATAGACTAGAGAAATTAGGAAATTAAGAATATAATCATGTTGGATGCAGAGGAAATAACGAAAATTTTATTGATTTTTTGACACAATTTGTACCCGATTTAGGAATGCAAAGAAAAGTAAAATTTACAATAGAGACAAAAGAGGAACATACTTCTTTTTCATATTTAGAAATATTTATAACAACCTGTTTTATACTTGGCTTTCTGGGGAGTTATATAGAGCATATTGTAGAATATAATAAGTTATTCATTACTAAGAAAATATCGTTTTCTGAATCATTTAAAATATTTTACTTTTTAACTCAGTAAAAAACTCTCAATTTAAGATTACTTCCCTATAGAAAAAAATAATAATGGTTGTCGAAACTTATGCCTAAACTGTCTAAAAAAGCAAGAGATATGAGAAAGCTTATCAAAGCAATTTGGATTTTTAACTGGTTTAACTCATGTGGATTTGCAGAGCTTGTACCTGTTGTAGGATCTAGATGGGATATGGAACGTTTTGGAATGATTATCACAGGCACACCCCGGCATGCAGATGTTCTTTTTATCGCTGGTTATCAGACAAAAAAATCTATAAAAAGGGCAAAAAGAGTATTTGAGCAGATGGCTGAACCTAAAGTGATAATTGCTTTAGGTTCATGTACTATGAGTGGCGGAATGTACTGGGATTCGTATAACACAATAAAAAAATTAGATGATTATCTACCTGTGACAATGTACATACCAGGTTGTCCTCCTCGCCCAGAAGCAGTTTTTGAGGCTTGCGAAAAAATCTTTGAACATGTCAAGGAGCTTAAATAAAAATGCTTTCTAAGGAAAAAAAATTGGAGGTCTTTGATAAACTCAAATCTGATTTTGATGTTAAGGTGAATGTAGAAAAAGTAAATAGGATATGGGTTTCAATAAAAGATAAGGATTTAATAAAAATTTGTAGTTGGATAAAAAAACAAGGTTTTGAACATCTTTCAGCTATCTCTGTAACTGATTGGTTAGAAGATGGAAAATTTGAAATTACCTATCATCTTTGGTCCTACAAACAAAATATTCTTGTTACATTGAAAACAAAGATAGATAGGAATAAACCTGTAATTAAATCCTTAGTATCTATTTATGATAATAATGCACAGATTCATGAACGTGAGCTCCATGAGCTTTTCGGGGTAAAATTTGATGGAAATAAGAATTTAAATCCTCTTTTTTTAGAAGATTGGAATAAAATGCCTCCTTTTAGAAAAGATTTTGATTGGAGAGAATACGTCAGAGAAGAGTTTTACGATAAAGATAACGAAAGGGAGAGATCATATTATGTATAATCAAATGGAGAGGATTTCGGGGGATACAAATTATGATCTTTATTTTGGACCTGCACATCCAGGTTCATGTAACTTTGGTGTTAAATTAAGGGTTGATGGAGAAAAAGTTTTATCTGCAAGAGCTGATCCAGGTTATCTTCATCGAGGTTTTGAGAAACTCATGGAGTATAGAATTCCTATACAAAACTCTGTATTATCTGATAGGCTTTGTGTGTTAGAGCCTTTGAATTGGAATCTAGTTCATGCTGAAGCAGTAGATGAATTGATGAATTTTGAAATCCCAGAACGAGCTAAGTATATAAGAGTTATTATGGCAGAACTTTCTAGAATTCAATCTCATATCATCTGGTATGGTGTGTTTTCGAAGGGAACAGGTTTTGACACTGGTTTTAAAATGGCTTTTGGATATAGAGATTATATTTTGGATTTATTTGAGATGATAACCGGTGGCAGAGTATACCCTGCAGGATATATTTGTCCAGGTGGTGTAAGGAGAGATTTACCTAAAGATGCACCCGATAAAATATTAAAAGTTTTAGATAAAATAGATGAAATGTATAAACTTGTTGAATGTGAAAATCCTTCTTTAGATGCCAGAGCTAAAGGTGTAGGCGTTTTAAAACTAAAAGATGCAATAAGACTTGGAGCAACTGGCCCAGTTTTAAGAGCTTCAGGTTTAAAAACTGATGTTAGAAAAGATGAACCTTATGAAGTATATGATCGACTTGATTTTGAAATACCTACAAAAAAGGAAGGAGATGGATATGCAAGATACTTGATTGCAATTGAAGAGATGAAACAATCAACAAAAATAGTAAAGCAGGCTTTAAAAGAAATGCCCGAAGGGGAAACTATTGTAAAAAAAGTTAAAAAACCAAAGTTAAATCTAAAAATTCCAGAGGGGGAAACCTATATCCGTAATGAGGTTTCAAGAGGAGAAGCTGCAGTTTACATGGTAAGTAATGGTGAAGCAAAACCATATAGAGCTAAGGTTAGAGGTCCAGATTTTTTGCATATGATTCCAGTTTTAGAGCACCTGTTGAAAGGCGTACAGATTGCAGATGTACCTGCTGTTTATTTAAGTTTAAATATTTGTCCAGCGGATATGGATAGGTGAAAATAATAAAATGAAAATGAAAATATTATCAAAAGTGATGAAAAATTTGTTTTCAAAACCTATGACCGTTAAGTTTCCACATGAATCGATACCAATAGCTGAAGGATATAGAGGGGAACATCAATATCAAATAGATAACTGCATAAGCTGTGGGCTTTGTGCAAAAATTTGTCCTAATCAAGCAATAGAAATGATAGAAGCACCAGAGGAAGAAAAAGAAAAATATCCAAAAACTTACCCCAGAATAGATATTGGAAAATGTTGTTTCTGTGGATTATGTGAGGACATATGCCCCAAAGATTCAATAAAATTAACAAAAAATTTTTTCCTTTCCACCTTTGATTCTTGTAGTACTGTCAAAGAACCTTGTCCAAAAAAGGAAACATAAAATATTTTTTAATTTCTACCAAAAAACACCTTTATAGCGTTTGGTAGCTGGACAACCAAAACATCGATTCTCATGGTAGGCTTTACATCCCTTGTAATCTACTCCGCAGGGAGGTTTTTTTAAAGGTCTTTCAACAATTTTTATGGGCATAACAAAATCCTTAAGACTAGATATGACAATAGTAAAAGTTGCGCTTTGAACATCCTTATCAGGTCGTATACGACAATCTATTATTGATTCTAAGGAGGCTAAATCTTCACCTGCAAAAAGTAGCATTAAGTTTTCTTTACCCGATATTACAAAACCATTTAAAAAAAAGGGGCAGTCACGAAACATATCTAAGATCTTGGTAGCATCAGAGGTGATAACTGTAACCATGGCTACATGTATTCCAACTTTGTTAAGATTAACACCCATCAAACGATTTACAATACCTCTTTCTTTAAGTTTTTTAATACGCATAGCAACAGATGGTTGAGAAAGTTTGAGTTTTTTAGCTATCTGTTCCTGAGAGATATCCTGGTTGTCATGAAGTAAAGCAATTATTTTTCTGTCTTTTTTATCCAAATTTATATTTTCTTTTGACATTGTAATATATTCTTCCCTTTTTTGATAATATTTTATTAGAGATATATCTGTTATATATAGGTGTTACAAATAATTATTCATAAATATCATATTTTCATCTATATTTATAGTCATAGCATTTATCAACTGGGTCTAATACTTTTTAAAAAAATTAAACACATAATTTATTCAAAAAACTTTTATAGAGGTTATAAAAAATTATGTCTCAGAGTGATGGCGGCGGTTTCGGCAGAAGTAGCACCCGTGGTTTAGGTGGGGGTTACGGTTTTGGTCCTGGTGGAGAATGTATATGCCCTAAATGCAACTATATCGAACCTCACAAAAGAGGTGCACCTTGTAATAAAAAAAAATGTCCTAAATGCGGTGCACTAATGACTCGTTCATAGTAAAAAATCTAAAATAAATTTTAGGTGAAAAAAATATGAAAGATACATTAATCGAAAAAGATGCAGATGATATTGAAGAAGTCAAAAGTTTTCTTTTAGAGTTAGGATTTGATTGTGTTAGCTATCCATCCGCTCAAAACCTAATATACAAAAAAAATGGTGAGACAGTTTTAATAAAAAATAATGGACACAAAAAAATCAAGTGAATTCTTGATTTGATCCTTTAAAAAACAAGCTTAGGATCCTGTTTCTAAAAAAATCAGTAATTTCAAGATTAAGAGGAGTAATTAAAAAAATGAAAAATATTGTTATAGCAAGTGGAAAAGGTGGAACTGGAAAAACATTTATTGCTACCAATATAGCAAAAACTTTAGAAAAAAAAGGAAGAAAATTAACTTATCTAGATTGCGATGTAGAAGAACCTAATGGTCATCTTTTTCTTAAACCAAAAATATCTGAAGAAATCGATATAGAAATAGAGGCTCCTTTAAGGGTAGATGAAGATAAATGTATCGCCTGTGGAAAATGTGTGGAAGCCTGTTCATATAATGCTATTGCCTTAGTTAAGGGAAAAGTACTGTTTTTCCCAGAATTATGTCATGTCTGTGGCGGATGTTCTATTGTTTGTCCGACAGATGCGATAGTTGAAGATAAAAAAAAGATAGGTGTTTTAAAAAAAGGAAAAACCGGCGATATGAATGTTTTTTATGCTCTACTTAAAACAGGGGAGGGAGGTATGTCACCTCGTTTAATTCAAAATGTAAAACAACAAGAAGGAGAGGGAATAAACATTATTGACGCTCCTCCTGGTACTGCCTGTCCAGCCGTGGAAAGCATTAATGGAGCAGATTTAGCAGTACTTGTTACAGATCCCACTCCTTTTGGGATTAATGATTTGAAACTAGCGGTTAATATGTGCAGAGAGTTGAAAATAGAACCCGTGGTTCTTGTAAACAGAGCCGATTACAAGGATAACAAACTTAAAGAATATTGTGAAAAAGCTGAATTGGAAATAATTGGTGAAATTCCTGATGATCGAGAAATCGCTGAAATATATTCTAATGGTGGTTTAATAGTTGAACAAGAAAATAGTAGATATGTTGATTTGTTTGAAAAGCTTTCAAAAATTTTAGAAAAATCTGCTGAAGTTAAACGATCTGTTAAAGAACCTGAAGAAATAAGCTATAAAGGACAAAAAATTAGATCCAAAGAACTAAGACAACAACCTGATCTTGAATCTGATAAGAAACTAAAAGAAATGGTTGTGATAAGCGGAAAAGGTGGGACTGGAAAAACATCACTTACCGCTTCTTTTGCTGCGCTTGCTGAAAACCCGGTTATTTCAGATTGTGATGTAGATGCGGCAGATTTACATCTTATTACTGAACCCAGGATTTTAAACAAAGGCTTTTTTACTGGTAGTGTTTCAACTGAAATCGATCAGGACAAATGTACAAACTGCGGCAGATGTATGGATGCTTGTAGATTCAATGCTATAGAAAAAACAGAGGGAAAATACAATATTGATCCTTTTGAATGTGAAGGATGCGGAGTTTGTAACCTTGTATGTCAGGATGGTGCCATAAAAGTTGAAGATGCAATCAATGGTGAATGGTATACCTCAGAAACAAGATTGGGTGTTATGTCTCATGCTAAATTAGGTCTTGCTGAAGAAAATACTGGTCGTCTTGTTACAGTGGTTAGAAATAAAGCATCTGAAATAACTACAGAGCAGAATAGGATGATTATAGATGGAGCCCCTGGAACAGGTTGTCCAGTAATTGCATCATTATCTGGTGTAGATTATGCATTGATTGTAACCGAACCAACAGTTTCTGGAATTCATGACATGCAACGAGTTATAGATGTCGCAGATCATTTTGGAGTAAAAACAGGTATTTTGATCAACAAAAGTGATTTAAACCAGGAAAAAACAAATGAAATCAAAAATATTGCAAAAGAAAAAAAGATTGAAATAATGGGCGAAATTCCATATGATCCAGGTTTTACAGATGCTCAAATGAAAAAACTATCGATAGTGGAATATCAAAACAATGATACAACAAAGAAAATTAAGAATATTTGGAAGAAAATAGTCGAATCTACTGGTGGTGATTTATAGTGGATGATGAAGAAATTCTTTCTATTAATCCAGGTGATAAATTAGATCATTTGGTCGCTAAAATGGTGATGGATGATATGGAGCGAAATTACTCAAAAGACCTTCTTTCTGCTTGGAGTGTTGTAAAAAAGATTGAAGAGGAAAACTGGCGAATAGATATAATGTCCTCAAAAGACACAGAAAACGTTGGTGGAGTAAAAATAGTGAATGGAAGACCGATAAGTCTCAGCTTTCTATCTAGGAATGTTGAATGTGATAACATTGAGGAGGCTTTATGTAAAGCTGCTTTGTTGATTGTTAATAACTCAAAAAAGATTTATGAGATGAAATAAAAAAAATATGTTGAGAATTTTGTGATAGGAGGAAGAAAAATTGTATGAAAGTTACAATAATTTATGACAATACTGCTTTTGAAAAAAACCTAAAATCTGATTGGGGTTTTTCAGCTCTAATAGAAATAGAAAATATTCCAACGATTTTGTTTGATACTGGTGGAAGTGGGGATATTTTACTTTCTAATATGGAAAAGTTGAATATCGATCCTAAAACAATTGATGAGGTTTTTATTTCACATGCACATTTTGATCACACAGGTGGTCTTTCAGCTTTTCTTTCAGAAAACAATCAGGTCAAGGTTTGGAGTCCTCCATCTTTCAGAGGTGTAAAAAATGCAAAAGAAGTTGTAAAAATCGATGAACCTCTGAAGCTACATGAAAATGTTTATTCAACAGGTGAACTTGAAAATATTGAGCAATCTCTTTGTGTTAAAACCAAAAAAGGAATAATCGTTGTTGCAGGATGTTCTCATCCAGATATGAACAATATTCTAAAAACAGCATCCCAGTTTGGTGAACTCTATGGCATAATAGGTGGTTTACATGGAACCAAACCTGAATCATTGAAAAACCTTGATTTTATTTGCGCTACTCATTGCACTAAACATAAAAAAGAAATCCAAAGATTATACCCTGATCAATATGTTGAAGGTGGAGCAGGAAAAATACTTGAAATATAACTATGCAATCAGTGTTTTTTTTTGATAAAAAAAAATTGGTAAAAAAGGAGGTAAAAAAAATTTGAGATATATTGTTTTACAGGAAGGAAAACCTGATAAATGGACTGAAAAAGAAAGGGAAATACATAAAATATCTGTGGATGAAGATCTTAGAATTAAAGAAATAAGGTTTCCACACTCTGGAAAATATGATTTAATTTTAACTGTAAATAACGAGTTTAAAACCAGATTAATAGAAAACGGAGATGAAACTGAACTTTCAATAATTAAACCTTAAAATATTGATAAAAAAAAAGTTTTTTTCTATAAATTTTTTGAAAAGGAGTATAGAATGAAAAGCGATTGGTTTAAGATGCATAAAAAAATAAAAAAAATTGTTGAAAATAAAAAGGGCTGCGTTGATGTTCAAAATATATCTAAGGAGATAAACGCTGATATTCAGGATATTTTAGAACATTTTGAAGTTATGAAAATAGATGGTTATGGTAACTTTATGGACGAAGAAAAAAAGATATTTTGCAATATGAACAACGCCGTAGAAGTTTTTAATTACATAACTAAAGAAGATATAATAAAAGCAAAACAAGCAAGATAAAATAATACAGCTTATAAGGAGAAATAATAAAAAAAATGTTAAATGTTAGCAAAAATAAATGCATTGGATGTGGGGTCTGTGAAAACGAATGTCCTGCAGGAGCTGTTTTTGTAAATGAAAAAACTGGTGTAGCAGAACTATCTGAGGAAAGATGTATAAACTGTTGCCAATGTATAGAGAACTGCCCTCAAAATGCGATAAAAAATATTGAAGGAAAACTATTTTTTGCAATCGGAACTGATGATGCTGAAACTATAAAACCTGATGACCATGTTGGAATGTCAAAATATTTTCAAATCTGGAAGTATTCAAACGGAAAAATTGATCTTACTGAAACAAGAGAAAACGCAAAATACAAAGAAGATGAAACCAAAACCCATGGTGATCCAGGGAAAGCCAAAGCTACTGCCTCTGTACTCGATGGTGTCGATGTTTTAATAGGAAAAAGAATAGGGCCCAATATTAAAAGACTAAAAAACAAATTTGTTCCTGCAATAATAAGAGAGAAAAAAATCGAAAAAGCAGTTGAAATAATCCAAGACAATATAAATGAAATAATTGAGATGCAGGAAAGAAAACCAGATCTGAGGGAAGGATTGATTTTAAGATAAAAATTTTATGATTTACGGATGGAAAAAAAATGAGAACAACAGAAAATAAAGAGAAAAAAGATTGGAGATTTTCAAATAGAGTTTTTAAAATACAGAAATCTGCGATACATGAAATGACCCGACTATCAAAAAATATAGATGATGTAGCTTTTTTATCCTGGGCTAAACCAACTTCTGATACACCAGAGCACATAAAACAAGGTGCTATAGATGCTATAAAACAGGGAAAAGTAGGAGGATATTCTCAAAACATGGGATTACTTTCTTTAAGAGAAGAAATCGCTAAAAAACTTAAAAAAGACAATAGTATAGATGCAACTCCTTCAGAGTTGATGGTCACTATTGGAGCAGTTGAAGGGTTATCAGCAGCTGTTATGGCTTCAGTTGATCCCGGTGATGAAGTTATTCTTCCCAGCCCTACTTATTCTACACATATACGTCAGGTTCTTCTAGCGTCAGGTAAACCTGTAATGGTGCCGACTGTTGAAAACAAAGGTTTTGATTTAGATATTGATGCAATCAAGGATGCTGTAACATCCAAAACTAAAGCAATTATGTATTGTTCTCCCAGCAACCCCACTGGTACAGTTTTTTCAGAGAAAATTCTTCGTAAATTAGCTGATATAGCTTTAGAAAACAATTTAGTGGTTATAACAGATGAAGCTTATGAGTATTTTACCTATGATGAATCTAAACATTTCAGCATCGGTTCTATCCCTGAGATGAAAAAAAATACTGTTAGCTGTTTTACTTTTACAAAAAGCTATGCTATGACTGGCTGGAGAATCGGTTATCTTCACGCTGATGAAAGTTTTATACCTCAGATCACCAAAGCCCATATACCTTTTGCTATCTGCGCATCAGTTGTTTCTCAATATGCAGCCCTTGCTGCCTTGAGAGGTTCACAGGATTGCATAAAAAATTTCAGAGATCACTACCTGCAAGCTAGAAATCTTATGTGTAAAAGATTAGATAAGATGGATTCTGTCTTTGAATACCAGAAACCAAAAGGTTCATATCTCATGTTTCCAAAAATAATCCCTGAAGAAGGAAGAGATTCTACCAGTTTTTGTAAAAAACTTTTAAAAGAAGCAAGAGTCTCTACAACACCGGGGATTGCGTTTGGTCCAACAGGTGAAAGTCATCTAAGGCTTTCTTTCTGCGTATCAGAGGATATGATAAATAAAGCATTCGACAGAATGGAAAAATATTTCTAATAAAATTTATCCTCTAACTTTATCTACTAAACTGTTTGATAAAAAAAAATCTTAAAAGGGTATATGTGAGAAGGTAATGGCTAAAATCGAACCTTTTGAAAAATACAGCGAAGAATATGACAACTGGTTTGTTAGACACAAGGATATATATCAGTTAGAACTCAAAGCGGTAAAAAGTTTTATTCCAGATGATAAAAAAGGTGTTGAGATAGGAGTAGGATCAGCAAGATTTGCAGAATCCTTAGATATAAAAATTGGTGTGGAACCTTCAGAAAAAATAGGATCTATTGCAGAAAAACGAGGAATCAATGTTTATAATGCAACCGCAGAACACCTTCCTTTTGATGATGAAACATTTGATTTTGCTTTACTTGTTACAACAATCTGTTTTGTAGATGATATATTAAAGACATTCCAAGAAACCTATAGGATACTTAAAAAAAATGGATCTATAATTGTAGGTTTTATAGATAAAAACAGCAAATTAGGAAAAAAATATCAAACCAAAAAAATGCAAAATAGATTTTACAAACATGCAACTTTTTACTCAGTAGAAGAAGTAAAAAATTTTTTGAAACAAGCAAAATTTGAACATTTTTCGATAAAACAAACAATTTTCGCAGATAAACGCCAGAAGATAGAAGAAGGATATGGAAAAGGAAGTTTTATAGTCATAAAGGCGCTTAAAAAAAATTATAGGGATTGATTATGAATAATAAAGACATGATCGCTTATGGGCCGGTACCTTCTAGACGACTTGGGAAAAGCCTTGGTATAAATAACATTCCTCCTAAAAATTGTACATACTCCTGTGTTTATTGTCAGCTTGGTAGAACACTAAACATGCATGTTAAAAGAAAAGAATTCTACAACCCAAAGAAAATAATTAATTCTGTTAAAGAAAAAGTCAAAAAAGCTCAAGAAAAAAACGAAAAAATTGATTATTTAACTTTTGTTCCAGATGGAGAACCAACTTTAGACATAAACCTAGGTGAGGAAATCAAACAAATAAAAAAACTTGGGATTAAAATCGCGATTATCACAAATAGCTCCTTGATTTGGCAAAAAAATGTAAGAAATGAACTATCAGAAGCTGATTGGGTTTCTATAAAAATCGATGCTATAACTGAAAAGATCTGGAAAAAAACTGATAGGCCCCATGGTTCTTTAAAACTAGATAAAATTTTAGATGGAATAAAAACTTTTTCAAAAACTTTTAAAGGAGATCTGGCAACAGAAACCATGCTTATAGAAGATGTCAATGATGATACATCAGAAATAGAAAAAACTGCTGATTTTATCTCAAATTTAAACCCTTATAAAAGCTATATTTCAATACCAACCCGTCCACCTGCCGAAAAATGGGTAAAGGCTGCATCAGAACAAAAAATAAACAAAGCCTACCAAATTTTTAAACAAAAAAACATAGATGTAGAATACCTCATAGGTTATGAAGGAAACGCTTTTGCTTTCACAGGAAACGTTGAAAAAGATATTCTAAGTATCACCTCAGTTCATCCTATGAAAAAAGAAGCAGTGGAGGAGTTTTTAAAAAAAGCAGATTCAGACTGGAGTATAATAAGAAAACTACTCACTGAAAGCAAACTTATTGAAACTGAGTTTAAAAACGAAAAATTTTATCTAAGAAAACTCAAACAAGAAAAAAACTAAAATATTTTTTTTAAAAAAACATGTTTTTTTAAATCAATAATATTTTATTAGTCAACCTGATTATAAAAAAAATAAAAAAAATTTTTAAAAATTCATCGGAAAAAAAGATGTCTCAGGAAAATAAAACTAAAAAAGACAAAATCAGCATATTCAACGCTTTTTACAAAGCAATAAAAAGTTTTGTAAAAAATTTACCTGTTCTTATTGGAGTAATCTTGTTAATAGGGCTTTTTAAAATATATATCCCAGCAGAACTGATTTCATCAGTTTTTACAGGAAACGTTTTTCAAGATACATTCTCCGGATCTCTTATTGGAAGTATATCAGCTGGTAACCCTATCACAAGCTACATAATAGGAGGAGAACTTCTAAAAGAAGGAGTCAGCCTTTATGCAGTAACTGCTTTTATTGCAGCATGGGTAACTGTAGGAATAATACAACTTCCTGTGGAGATTTCAACCTTGGGAAAACGTTTTGCATTTTTAAGAAATCTTCTAAGCTTTATTTTTTCAATCATCGTAGCAATAGTGGCAGTTCTAATTTTAGGAGTTATACCATGAAAAATAAACAACAGAAAAACAGGAAAAAAAACAGTAAAAACCAGTATTTCAATATTGTTTTTCTATCTGTTATCATTGCTCTTTATTTTATTCTATTTTTTCTTAACTCAAAAAAGCTTATGAATGCATTAAATACTAGTTGGAACATCTTCCTAAGTATAATTCCTATATTTGTTATAGTGATAATCCTTATGGGTGTTTCTAATCTTTTTTTAAAACCCAAAAAAGTTAAAAAATATCTTGGAGAGAAATCAGGGTTGAAAGGATGGTTTCTCTCTGCTGCATTTGGAATCTTAAGTCATGGTCCTATATATGTATGGTTTCCTTTGCTGAAAGATTTAAAAAGTCATGGTATGAGAACAGGTCTTGTAGCTGTTTTTCTTTACAACCGAGCTATAAAAATACCTCTTCTCCCAGTTATGATTTTTTATTTCGGTGTTTATTTTGTAATCCTGCTTACTGTATTTATGATTCTTGCCTCTATGTTTCAAGGTAAACTTATAGAGATTCTTGATAATAGAGCAGCATCCATTTAAAAAATATGATTCTATTGATATAAAGGTAGCGCGAGGAGGGAGATTCGAACTCCCGTGGTCAAAAGACCAATGGATTAGCAATCCATCGCCGTAGCCAGGCTGGGCCATCCTCGCATAAAAAAAATTTATTTCTGTGTGAAACTCTGAAATAAAACAATCTATTAAAAAAGTTATGTTAGAAAACACGCAAATTTATTTATACCAATAAAAGTTTTTTAAAAATAAGGAAAAAAAAGTTTTATGGAAGATTGGACTGAAAAATATCGACCCTACACACTTGATGAAGTTGTAGGAAACGATAAAGCTGTAGCATACCTGAAAAAATGGGCTCATTCCTGGGAGAAAGGAAAACCTCTAAAAAAAGCAGTAATTCTTTCTGGAAATGCAGGAATCGGTAAAACTAGCGCAGCAATAGCTCTAGCTAGAGATTACAACTGGACTCTTATAGAGTTAAACTCCTCTGATGCAAGAAACGCTGAGAGAATAAAAAAAGTAGCAACTTCTGGTGCTGTAAATGAAACATTTGATGATCATGGAAATTTTATATCCTCAAGAAAAGGCGGAAGAAAATTAATCCTTTTAGATGAAGCAGATAACCTTTATGAAAGATTAAAAGAAGCAAATGTAAACAAAGAAAGCATAGACTATAGTGATAAGGGTGGAAAAAAAGCGATAGTTGAAACCATTAAAATAACAAATCAACCAATAATATTAGTCGTAAATGATTATTATGGATTAATTAGAGGTTCAGGTGAAGCACTAAAATCTTCAACTCGTCAGGTTAAATTCTATAACCCTTATGAATCACACATTTTTAATCTCTTAAGAAGAATCTGCTCTCAGGAAAATATAACAGTTGATCCAAAAATACTAAAAAGCATAGCTACAAGATGTAAAGGCGATATCAGATCAGCTGTAAACGACCTGCAAACATTATGTTTAAACCGAACTAAAATAAATTACGAGGATTTAAACGTCCTTGGATACCGTGATAGAAACAAAATAATTTTTGATGCACTACGAGATGTTTTTAAAACAAAAGACATCCAAAACCTTAAAGAAAAAATGTATAACCTTGATGAAGACCCAAAAAGCCTTATCTTATGGATAAATGAAAACATACCCAAGGAATACCTTGACTATAATGATTTAACAGAAGGATACAATAAGTTATCTAAAGCAGATGTTTTTCTTGGTAGGACTTTTAGAAGACAAAAATATGGACTTTGGAGTTATGCTTGTGATCTAATGAACGGAGGCGTTTCAGCATCAAAAACCCGAAGCTACCCTAATGAAAAATACAATTTTCCCACATGGCTTAGACAAAGAAAAACACATCGAAACAACCGAATGATAAAAGAATCATTAACAAAAAAAATTAGTGAGAAATGTCATCTTTCAAAAAATAAAACACACACAGAAATACTTCACTTCTACAAACATTTATTTCAAAACAATGAAAAATTTGCAGTAAAAATGACAAAAAAACTTGATCTTTCAGAACCAGAAATAAAATATCTTCTTGAAACAAAAAATAATCAAAAAATAAAAAATATAATTTCTTTATCAGAACGAGATAAAGAACAACCCTCCATTGAAGAACCAGAAAAAATTGATGAAAATAATGAAGAAGAAGATTTAGAAAACCAACAAAGTCTATTTGACTTCTGAAGATTTTAAATCATCAAGTTTCTTCATAGTGTTAACAGCTTCTTGTTTATATTTACCTTTGATCTTGTGATATGTATCATCTGATATCTTTTTATCACGATGTTGTTTCTCAAGTTCTTTTAAAAGCTGAGTTAAAAGTTTTTTCTGAGTATTATAAACCTCTTTTGAGCCACTATATATATCATTTGTTTTTTGTGATTTCTGCTTTTTGAAAGAATAAACACTTACAACTCCTAAAAGAACCATTAGTAGTATGATAAAACCTATCATATACCATGAAAGAGGAGTTTCAGAAGGTTCATACAGGGTGACCTTGAACTGATCTCCATAACTCATTGAATCAGATTGAAAAATTACTTTTTCATTAAGAATAAGAGAAACATCCTTAGTTTCACTTGACAAGATTTTTTTCTCAAAATGTTCTGTTTGAGCAGGCATAATATAAGATATAATCACGTTTAAAGGCTCTGATTGATTATTAAAACTCATATTTGAAATATTGCAAGTAATTATGTTATCTTCAATAACGTAGTTAGAATTAGTTTTATTAATTGAAATCTTTAAATCATCAACATTGTCCATGATTGAGAATTCAAGTTTTTCAACAGTCTGATTGTTATTAGCTACTATAGTAATTGTTTCTTTGATATCCATTTCGCCATTGGTGCTTATTTCAATCTTATACTCTGTTGTTTTAACATTTTGTTGAGCATAAGCTGTTACTGGTAGAAATAGCGATAATACAAATATTATTGCTATTACAACGGTAGTTTTTTTCATAATTCTTCTTCTCCCCCACAATAGCATCATGTTTTTAAGATTTATGTATTTTACTAATATTTAAAAAATTTGTTTTTTTTATCCGAAAATAGTAAAAACATGTTCTTAATGTTGTTATTCCAGAGTATTTATGAAAATTAGAAATATACAACTTAAATCTATTGAAGCTAGGCGTTATTCTGAACTTCAGAATCGGCCTCAAAGAGTAAGGATAGATCATAATAGTACTGTTAATCAGATAAATGAGGTAAAAAAAGGAGAGGCTAAAGTAGATTTTCAATATACTTCTAGTTTTGGACCTGTGGGGTTAATAAAAATAGAAGGTTCTTTGATTTATATTGATGAGGAAATAACTAAATTTGTTGGTAACTGGCAGAATGATCATAAGATGCCTGATGAGATAGCTAGTAAAATTCATACTGCTGTTATGCATGCTTGTGTTCCTGAAGCAGTAGGGATTGCTAAAGATCTGGGTCTTCCACCGCCGATACCTTTGCCTCAGGTAAAAATCGGTAAAAACCCGAAGAAAGGACAGGTGGGTCAGGCTGGTCCTGAAGTAACCTAAAAAAAATTTTTAGGAAAATTTATTACCTATTTTTTTCTTATACAAAAAATAAAGGTTTAGTGTTTGTTATGGATTCTATTGTTATAGTGATGGGAGGATCAGTTATTCTTTCTGATGATGCAGATCCTTCTTTTTATAAACATTTTAGAGAAATAATTTACAATGTTTCAAAAAAGTATAAGATTTATATTGTTGTGGGTGGAGGAAAAACAGCTCGTTTTTATATTAAACTTGGTAGAAAACTTGGTTTTACAGAAGAGGAACTTGATCAGATTGGTATTTCTGTCACTCGTGTTAATGCAAAATTTTTATCTGATATTCTTAAAAATTCTAATAAAATTATTCCTATGACTGTTAAGGCGGCTTCAGAGGATGATAGTCAGATTGTTGTTATGGGTGGGACAACTCCGGGTCATAGTACTGATATGGTTGGCGCGGAGCTTGCTGAATACATTGATGTTTCTAAATTAATTATTGCTACTAACGTTGATGGAGTCTATGATAAGGATCCAAACAGTTTTGATAACGCCGTGAAATTTGATGAAATCGCTGTTGAGGATCTTATTAACAAGTATGGGACTAAATGGGAGTCTGCTGGTAAAAACACGGTTATTGATGGTCCAGCTCTTGAAATTATTCAGCGATCAAAAATTGAAACATTTGTTTTAAATGGTAAAAACACAAAAGAGTTAGAAAATGTTGTTTATGGTAAAAATTTTAATGGTACTAAAATAAAAGTTTAAAAAAAAGAAAAAAAATTTTTTGTTGTTTATCTTACGAAGTCTATATCGAATTTTGATGTTGCTACTGCTTTTCTTACAGGTCTTTCTGTCATTGCTGCACGACTTGGGCCTAGTAAGTTTGGTGATTGTACACCAGTCATTATAGCCATAACCCTGCATCTTCCTTCGAATTCTGGCATTACACGTGCTCCAAGTATAACGTTTGAATAGCAGTCAAGATCTTCTGTAAGTGATTTAGCTACATCTTGTACATATTGTAAACTCATTTTTGGTCCACCGGTTATGTGTACTAGTGCACCGTTTGCTCCTTTGTAGTCTACATTTAGTAGTGGATGATTTAATGCTTCTTTAACTATTTCTTCAACACCTGCGGTTTCATCTGCTTCACCCCAGAGCATAACTGATAGTCCACCAGAGTCCATTATGGTTTTCATATCTGCATAATCCAGGTTAATTAATGAAGGTACTGTTATTGTTTCAGATAGACCTTTTACAGTTTCAGCTATCATTTGATCCATTACTGAAAAAGCCTGGTTTATTGGCAGGTTTGGAACAAAATCAAGAAGTCTGTTGTTGTCTAGTACTACTGTACTATCTGCTTTGATTCTTAGTTCATCAAGTCCTTCATCTGCTTTTATAAGTCTTGCTCTTTCTACGTTGAATGGTGTTGAAACCATACAAGTTACAACGGCTTTGTGTTTTCGAGCTATTTCTGCTACAACGGGTGCGGTTCCTGTACCTGTTCCACCGCCCATTCCAGCTGTTATAAAAACAAGATCTGCATCTTTTACAAATTTTTCTATTTCATCGCTTGATTCACGGGCTGCACGACCTGCAACGTCAGGGTATCCTCCTGCGCCTAAACCGCGAGTGAGGTTTTTACCTATCAGAAGTTTTTTATCTGCTTGAACTAAGTCAAGAGCTTGTTTATCAGTGTTGATTGCTATTGTTTCTGCACCTTTAACACCGATTTTATTTAATCGTGTTATAGTGTTTCCACCGGCTCCTCCGCATCCAATAATTACTATGCGAGGTACTCCAAACATATCGTCTGTTAATTCTAAACCATTTTCTTCATCTATTTTGTTTTCAACCGCGTTTTCTATAAAAGATTCCATATTCTTATTTGTATTTTTACTCATCCCATTCCTCCTATCAATAATTTTTCTTTGGCTGGTAGTTTGAAGGACGCCCCTTTCCAAAAAGGCGCCCTTCGATGTTAAGGGTGCATCCCATCCCTTTTCTCCCAAATTAGATTTCTTTAAACATTATTTCTTCATGTAAGGTTCCATTGATTCCAAAGCCATTTCCATTTCTTGGACTTTTTTGATTTTGTTGGCTTTATCAACGATTTCATCTGCGTAGTTTTTGATGTATTCGCTGATGGCTCTGCGTATAACTTCAGATCTGGTACCGAATCCTCCGGCTCTTACGAAAAGATCAAGAGAGCTGATGTCTTGCTGTGATAATCTGATAGTTATACGTTGTTTTTTCATTTCTCCTCACACGAGATATGTTCAATTTTTGGTCATTAAATGATGTCATAATTGTGTCGTTTGTACGCCACTTGTGCATACAAAAACCGACAACAGACATCTTTTGTCTGACACACATAAATGAAATACGCCAATTAGTTTAAATAACTTTCGATATTTTCTCAGCCTCTTACAACATTAGCAAAAGCAATATTTCCAGAAATTTTATTTACTCTAACTTTTACGGTAGAGCCTTTCACAGCACCATTCACAAAAATTGTAAATCTATTATAATAAGCCACACCATCGCCCTTTTTACCAATGTCCTTAATTGTAACCTCAACAACTTTCCCTTCCTCAAGTTTATCCTCATCTTTACTAAAATCTCTTGTTTTAACAGCATTCACTGAACGAATAGCGCCACAAGCATCGCATCGAAGCATAGTATTTCTACCCTTTTTAACAATATGAGTATCGGGTCTTCCACATTCCGAACAAAGAACCTGATTCTCGATATACTCCTTTAACTTATCCTGAACATGATATGCGGGTATTTTTCCTTGAAAAACCACTCTACTACCTTCAATTTCCCCAGCAGTACCTACACTTTTTAATAAAAACTTTAAAATAACATCAGGATCGCGGTTGATAACACTTGCAATCTTATCAAAATTTTTTATAACAGTACGATTCCCTTCATAGAAAATCTCTGCTTTAGGAAGTTTAAAACGTTCTCCAGTACTCTCTACATTTGAAGTTTCATCAATTACCTTGTTAAGTAATTCATCATAATTAATATCAGACATACAACTAGACCCTTATACGACACATAAGTAAAAAACTTACGTTACAAATAAAAAAAGAAAAAAAATGATTTTAACCCCCTCTAAATCACAAATAATCTAATAATTAAAACTAAACCTTAAAACTAATATCTAACGATATCCGGCCTAGCTTTCATGCCCATTACCAGAAAACCATTCTTCATAGCTTTTTCAGCTACATCAGTTTTTCTAGTATATATCTTTTTATTTCCATCTTTCCAATGCCAAATAAATTCAGACATTTATTTTTCTCTCCCCCGAAAGTTCACAATGTCAAATATTGTAAAACACGCCAATAAAGAAGATACTTATATAGTTTTGGAAAAAAAATTGTAACAGGCTGTTGAAAAATTAAATTAACCCTCCTGCTTTTCATTTAAAGCGGGATGCAATAAATGAAAAAACAGAGGAGGGTAAGTCTCAGAAAGACCATAG
>CAYLLH010000072.1:0-2277 GCA_964384785.1 uncultured Thermoplasmatales archaeon
GATGTCAAGATGAACGACTAAAAGCAGGGATGACCATGGGGGAGACCCGTACGAGCCTGTAAACGGATGCCCGTCAATTCATTGATGGGAGGTTCACAAGGCTGTAACTGTGCATGTTCCGTGACCCAAACGAAATATACTAAAAAAAGTAGAGAATCCCACCCCTCAGATTTTATAATTTATTTGCAGTCGCCCTGTTTACGACCTGATTTTTTTCCTTTCCGATTTAGAACACGACTCATATATGACTCTTCGTGAGGCCCTGTTCCATCTCGTACTCCTCTTTTCTTTTTGCCGATAAACTACCACCACATACCTATTGTTCGCTAAACTTAATTAATCTTTCTACAAAAAATACAGAATTCACAAGACCTAAGAAGGCTAAAATCGCCTAAAACACAAAACATAGCCGTAAACCCCCTACTTTGAGCAATAAAAACACCTTTTTAAACCATCTAACAGGAGTGGAAAACACCAAAAGATATATAAATGTATGAATAATACGAACAATACGAATAAAATGTGGTAGTTATGAAACCTAAAATAGTAAAATCATTCAGACAAGGCGGAAGTTTAGTTTCAACAATCCCCTCCTCATTTGCGGATTACTGTAAAATAAAGTCAGGGGATTATCTAAAAATTCGTGTGAATCGTAAAAGACAGATAATCATTGAAAAGAATGAATGATGAATAGAAATAAGGATGTAGATGTAGATGAATAAAATAAAAAAAGAAGAACAAATTAAGAAGCAGTTAAAAAAGATAGAAAGAATCTTGGAGGAGACTATAAAACAACAATCAAAAATCGAAGAAACAATAACTATCTTAGAAAAAAGTCTCGACAAGTCAACAGTTGACTCTCCTGAGACAGGGGTAATATGTTTTTTCCTTAAAATAATAAATCAATATGTAGACTATAAAGACACAAGATTTAATCTTTCATTAATAAACCACAGAGTACAGATAATAAAAAATATTTTAGAATCTAATGGAGAAACGAAAGAAAACATAATTAGAGAAATCAAAGAAGAGTTAGATGAACTTGAAAACACAGATAATCTTGAGATAATACAAAATTTACAAAAAATGCTTGACTTTGAAAAGAACATGACAGATAAACCAACAACTACACTTAAAGAAGAACACAAAACTAATTTCAAAAAGAAACCAGAAGAAAAAAACATTCCAAAAACAATAGATGAAAAAAACACAAATAATCTTTCACGAGAAGAACTAGAAAAACTCAAAGGCGACATAATTGGAAAGGAGTCTAACGTACACATAAGAGAAAATGTACTAAAGGATGTTAAAGCAAATGTAGACAAAGGAGCAGAGTACATTGTGGAAAAAGTAATGAAAAAATATCATCCCGGAACAAAACGAAGTTCAAGAGCGACATATGCTAGAGCCTATCTGAATAGATTAGATAAAAAACAGTTATCAATCCCAAAACAAAAAAAATCAAAAAAACAAAAAACCAATAAACAACCTCCTTCATCCTCTACTAAAAGAACATATATACATGGAACTAGAATAGTAGATGATGATGCAAAATATTTAGAACAAAAAATGGGAACAAAACTTGTATATGAGCGTTTAACAAAAATACTTAAATCGATAGCATTCCACCCTGATTCCACAATCAAAAAAATATCCGACTATACAGAAATCTCATACAATAACACAATGGCTCACATCAAATATGCCTCTAGAAAAAAACAAGTTGATAAAAAAGGAAACCATGTTTCTTTAACTCAGGAGGGTATAGATAAACTTGCAGAGTTAACTGAGAAATTTCAAGCAGAAAGCAAAAAAACCAAAACAGGGTATCACAAAAAAATGGAAGGCGAATACATCATGGATAAGGATGGCATAGACCTCTATCGTAAATATGGTTCACCAGTTATTAAAGAAAGATACAACAAAATCAAAAATGTTTTAGGTAACGCATGGAGTTTCAAATCAACTATCCCTGAGTTAAACACCACATTGGACAAGTATGCTAAACAAAGTATCTTGGTACAAATCCTGTATGGTGAACGCCGTGAGGAAATAGTGAAATGCGGGAAAGATGATAGTGGCAATATCGAATATTGTCTTAAAAAAAATGTAGATAAAACCAAACCCGATAAAGTCTCTAAAGGTTCGCGAATGTATTAAAAATTCCACTGATTCTACATTAGGTAATTCGTTAGGCTAATCCCCGTCTTTTCAAAGGCGGGATACAGCCATCTCCATTCATCTACCAAAAAGTATATATATGGTAAATGAAATATA
>CAYLLH010000073.1:0-48443 GCA_964384785.1 uncultured Thermoplasmatales archaeon
AACGGCGCAAGGTTGAGGGCCTTGTCCTGTAGAGGTCCGCGAGTTCAAATCTCGTCCCCTGCACTTTTTGTATTCAAATTTTTTTATAAAACTACCAATTTTTCATTGTGAAAATAGAACATTACCTAAAATTGTCAATAATAATCGACAAAAAATACATTTTATTGTCGACTATAATAGAAAAATTTATAAATGAACTATAAAATACTTATTTTCATGCTTGAAGAATCAATAAGAAAATGGAATCCCTGGTGGGCAGATACTGAATCAATAGAAAAACTTTCAGGTGTAAAAAGACACATAACAAATGATATAAAAACCACTCTTGAACTAAAACAGATAAAAGACATAATTGGAGTCAGAAGATCAGGTAAAACAACTATTTTATACCAAATTATAAAAATTTTAAAAGAAAAAAACATAAACCCAAAAAATATAGTTTTTTTAAACTTTGATGATACAGAAATAAATACCGCTTCATTTGATGAAATTATTAAATCTATTGAAAAAATAAATCCAGAAGTTAATTATCTTTTTTTAGATGAAATACAACAAAAAAAAGATTGGGAAAGATGGATACGAACAATTTATGATACAAATAAATTTAAACAAGTATTTGTCTCAGGATCCTCAGCATCTCTTCTATCAAAAGATATTGGAAGAGTCTTAACAGGAAGACATATAACATTTACATTGTTTCCATTTTCATTTAAGGAATATTTGGGATTTCTTGGTTGGGATGATTTTTCAAAAGATTATTTAGAATATAATAAAAATAAAATTCTACATCATTTAACCACATATATAACAGGCGGAGGCTTTCCTGAAACAATTGGCAAAGATGAATATCAAAGAAAAATTATTCTTACAAATATTTATAATGATATTCTTGCAAGAGACATCTCTGCTAGATATAATGTTTCATATGATATTACAAGAAAAATAAGTTATCACCTGCTATGCAATAACAGCAAGGAATTTTCTTTTAGAAGTATATCAAACGCTGTTGATGTCAGTGTTGAAACCGTCCAAAAATATTTAGAATATCTCGAAGAATCATTTATTTTATTAACGCTAAATGTTTTTTCTTATAAAACAAAAGTTCAATTTAAGCAAAATAAAAAAAGTTATTGTATCGATACAGGTCTTAGAAACGCTGTTTCTTTTATATTTACAAAGGACTTAGGTAGACTTGCAGAAAATATTATTTTTTTGGAACTTTTAAGAAGAGGAAAAGATGTATTCTTCTGGAAAGACAAAAAAAATCATGAAGTTGATTTTGTTATAAAAGATGGATTAAAACCAAATAGTTTAATTCAGGTCTGTTGGGATATTAAAAAAGAAAAAACAAAAAAAAGAGAGATAGAAGGAATACTATCTGCTACGGATACTTTTAACATTAAAGAAGGCATAATTCTTACTGAAGATTTCGAAGAAATTACGAGATACAATAAAAGAGAAATTAAGTACATTCCTATATGGAAATGGTTGCTAGATATTGATTATTAAATAAGTATAGATAACTTGAATTTGAAAAGATTGATGTTGATACTCCTTTGTAAGTTTTTTGATATGAATAAATGGAGATATGATTCATTAAAATGGATTCATAAAATAAGAGAAGAAAAATATAATAAAAACAAAAGATAAAGATAGGAGAGATATTATTAAAGATAGTGTGAGAAAGACGAAAAATCCCTCATTTTTTATGTTATAATTTTTTAAAAGTACAAAAAAAGAGATTTAACTCCTAAATTAAGGTCCGGATCCCGATTTTGGCACTAATATGATGTAACATTAACTTTAAAATCTAATTTCCTATCTTCATAACGTCAATTTCATATACCTGTTTTTTATATATAAAGTGTTAAACCTTAGATATGAGGATAAAAAATGTTGAATTCTGAAAAGATCCTCCAGATAATCAATGAAAATAAAGAGAATATAAAAAAATTTGGAGTGAAAAACATAGGTTTATTTGGATCATATGCAGCAGACAAACAAAAAAAAGAAAGCGATATAGATATTCTTGTTGAATTTGAAAAAGATAAAAAAACGTTTGATAACTATATGGATTTGAAATTTTTTTTAGAAGATTTATTTGACTGCAATGTTGATTTAGTAATAAAGGAAGCATTAAAACTGGATTTAAAACCAAATATACTAAAGAGTGTAAAATATGCTGCGGGATTATAGAGCATATATAAATGATATTTTAGAAGCAATCAATAGAATTGAATCATATACTAATAATCTAACGAATTGATGATTTTTCTGAAAGTAGGTTATATCAGGACGCTATTGTAAGAAATCTTGAAATTATAGGTGAAGCAGTAAAACGTTTACCAAAAGAATTAATAAAAAAATATCCAGAAATTGAATGGAAAAAAATTGCTGGTTTAAGAGATATTCTAATTCATGCTTATTTTGGAATTGATATAGAAATAATATAGGATGTTGTTCAAAATAAAATACCTGAATTAAAAGATCAAGTGTTACTAATTCAATCTAAAATCAATGATTTTTAATAAATCGTAATAATCATTTTGAAATTTTTTTTAAGGAAATAAATTTTACATAAATAGCTTCTATCAATGCGATTCCAGATACACATTCGAATGCCGATGTGGGTGTAATATGGGTGTAATATTAAATGATTTGAACTTGGAATTAGAGCTTCGTCCCCCCCCCTTGCACTAACTTTTTTTATTCTGCTATCATTCTTGCAGCTATTGATAAAATAAGACCTATAACCCCTATTGAAAAGAAACTTCCAATAGTAAAACTTCCTTGGATGTATGCAACAATTATAGATATCAACAAACCTATTAATCCCATTCCTGATCCTAACAGAATAAATAATTTACCAGTTCTCACACTGTTTTTTCCGATGATAAATCCACCGATTATCACAGAGATTCCTCCAAAAGAAGCAATTAATATTAAAACAGAAAACACGATTTGAACGATTTCATTGTCAGTAATGTTTTCAATTACAAAATCTTTTATTGTTTCCCAAGCAGCGAAACCGCTTATACCTGCAATTAACAATAAAAATCCGGCTACAATCGCTATAATCATAGCATTTTTGTTTTTTGACATTTAAATTTTCAACTCCTCATACTTACTTTATATATTCTGTTGGTTTAAAAAACCAATATAAAAAAATATTTTTTTTTATGGTGTTAAACGTGTTCTATCACGTGGAAACAAAATAGCTTCTCTAATGTTTTGAATGTCAAGTAGTTCCATCATGAATCGTTCTATTCCGAATCCAAAACCACCATGAGGTGGCATACCATAACGAAATGCTTTTAGATAACTTTCAAAATCCACCGGGTTAAGATCCTTAGCTTTAAGTTGTTTTTTAAGAAGATCGACCTGGTGTATACGTTGACTACCTGAGGCAAGTTCTACTCCTTTACATTCAAGATCAAAACCACAACTAAGTTTTTCACCAGAGGGCATCGTATAAAATGGTTTTGCCTCAATTGGATATTTTGTAATAAAATAGAAATCATGTCCTTTGTTTTTCATGATTTTTCCAAGAAGTTTTTCATCCTCTGTGCTTAAATCATCACCCCATTCTATTTCTGATCCCTTCCTTCGAAGTTTTTTAACAGCATCATCATAACTGACTCTTTCAAAAGGAAGCTTTGGAACCGTTATTTCTTTTTTAAGAATTTTTAGCTCATTTTTACATTCTGAGGCACGTTTCCACATAAAATGAACGAGTTCCTCTAGAATCTTCATAACATCTTCTTCAGAGTCAATAAAAGCCATTTCAACATCAACAGCAGTACTCTCATTTAGATGACGCCTTGTATTGTGTTCTTCTGCTCGGAAATACCAAGCAATCTCATAAACACGATCAAAACCAGTGGCCATCAAAGTCTGTTTATAAAGCTGAGGGGATTGAGCAAGAAAAGCCTCTTTTTCAAAATATTTAAACTTAAAAACTTCAGTACCACCCTCACTACTACTAGCATTAATATTAGAAGTATGAACCTCTAAAAAGTCTTGACTACGCATATAATCATGAACTGCATTAATAATCTCAGATCGGATCTTAAAAATCGCTTGAATCTCAGATTTACGCAAATCAATAAAACGATTATCAAGTCTTGTATCAAGATCAGATTCAACTTTATCAACAACACCCAACGGAAGAGGGGTCTCAGCTTCAGAAAGCACCTCAAAATTTTCAGGTATTATCTCATAACCATTACGAGCTTTATCACTTTTCTGACAAACTCCTTTTACAGAAACAACTGATTCACGGGGAATACTAACAAGTTTTTCAAACAAATCCGGTTGTTCTTTTTTAAGACCAGTAACCTGTAAGGTACCCAACCGATCACGGATGATAATAAACGCTATACTACCAAGATTACGGATATCTTCAACCCAACCCGCAACACTAATAGTCTTATCAAAGTCTTCTTCTGTTACATCTTTCGAATAATGAGTCCTAAACTTTTCCATGAACCGTCCTATATAAAACCAATATATTTTAGTTTTTTTGACCCTAAAAAAAAATTTAAAAATAAGAAAAAAAATTTTAGTTATAATCACTATAAGATGAATAACTTTCACTAGAATCAGATGAACTACCCGAAGTTTTCTTAATAGAACCTCTTTTAACAACAACAATAGGCGTATTCTGATTTTTAACTAAATCTTGAAGTTTTTTAGTTATCTCCTTTTGTTTATTTTTATCCATAAATCCTATCTCCAGATTACTATTTCCTAAAAACTCTATTTTCTATAAAAAACAAAAATGCGGTATTTCAAATATTTAAAACTATTGCGCTATTTTCCCATTTTAACTATAAAGACAAAAAAAATTAGTTTCAAATCTACTTAAATCTGTTTGAAATAAAAAACAATGATTCCTTCAGGTTTTTTTTATTATCCCAACTATTTTCAATATCTTCAAGAGTTTTTTGTTCCTCTTTTCTTAGTTTTTCAACCCATTTTTGAATATTAGGAACTGCTCTTATAACATTATCAACAATTGTAACATCAGCAGTTTTAGCAGTTCTAGAAAGAGGATTTAAATCAATAGCAATCACTTTTTTACCCATCTTTTTAAGAGCCTGGCAACGATCACCATCCTCAAGAGGCACAAGGATCACATCTGAAGAAAAAATACCATCCTTATCACATAAACCACGGTCATGTTCTAAACCAGGAATCACACCATCAGCTTTTTCTCCATAAACTTTTGTTGCTCCATGTTCTTTTAACTCATCAATTAAAAGATTCATACGTTTCTTCGTTCTATGAAAAAGATTAACCTCAATTTTAGCAGAAACACACTTTGATAAATCAACTATTTCATCCGGCACCAGAGCCACAACATTTCCATTAACAGAAATAACAGGTTTTTCAGCGTTAAGTAAACATGCTGCAGCAGCTTTCTCAGCCTCTTCTGCAAAACCCTGAGTTTCTTCACCAATCAAATAATCAAAAGCTTCACCACGTCCATGAGCTATAAGACCAGTTTCATGAACCAAGCCTTTCTTCATACCCTTAGAAATTCTTTCCCTTGTCATCAAAGAAATATAACGAGGATGAGATCTTGGAATATTACTCATAACAAACTAAAGTAATACTAATTGATTGATTTTAAAATTTTGTAAAAAAAAGAAAAAAAAAAGATTAGTTAAAATTTTTTTTAACCGTACATGTTAGGCTGCGGTGCTTTACCACCAGAAACCATTGGTTTAGCCTGTTTATGGAATTTCTGAAGTTTCTTCTCTATACGCTCAGATTCTTCATATAATGGTGTAACATTGATCTCAACTCCTACAATTGATGCTATAACGTTTATTGAAGCAGCTGCTGCCTTAGCATCAGGATAATTCGGATGAGCTTCAGCAAGAATACTTATCACATCAAACTTTGCTTGTTTACCAAGATTCAAAAGCACTCCTGATACACCAGCTATAATCCCATTTTTAAACTGAGGTATATCTTTTGAAAGAAGCATAGAACGAGCTTGATCTGTAGAACCAATAGCATAAGCATCAGCAACCCCTCCAGATTCATCATCTTTTCCTTCAACAACCATTCCCTCAGGTGAAATCAAAGTTTTACATTTCTTCTCATTAACCCATTTCATAATAGCATCAGATATACCATTTATAAGATGAGGTTTAGGTTTAAACTCTGAAACAAAAACAACTATTTTTTTTCCACCAGGTTGCGTACCAGCATAAATACGAACTGGTGATAGAGGTTCACCAGTGTGAACAACAGATAACGCGGGAAACTGCGAAGATCTTAAACAACCAATTTGTGTTAGATTCAAAGCATCAATTAAATAATTAGCAGCAATCGTACTCACTAGCCCTATAGAGGGGAAACCAGCTATAACTGTTGCATCCTTCAATTCTATTTCTTCAAAATCAACTATTTCAACTTTATCATCCAAAGTAGCATCACCATCCACAATTACTTGCATTATATGTGTTTTCTAACATTTAAACTTAATTGGTAAAAAAAGATTTTTTTTATTTATCCTTTCACAACACCTAAAGGTAAAAGTCGAACTACTTTTCTTGATAAACCTGCATTATGCACTACATCAACAACACTTCTAACATTTTTATAAGCACCAGGAGCCTCCTCAGCTGCAACCTTCATACTAGCAGGATGAACATAAATACCCCGGTTTTTTAGCTCCTGAACAATTTTTTCACCACGCCATCTCTTAGTAGCTTGATTACGTGACATAACACGACCTGAACCATGACAAGTTGAACCAAAAGACTCCTTAGCTTTATCTGTACCACACATCAAATAACTTTCAGTACCCATATCACCAGGTATAATAACTGGTTGACCCACGTTTTTATATTTTTCAGGGATTTCTTTTCTACCAGGTCCAAAAGAACGAGTAGCACCCTTACGATGAACACAAACCCGTCTTTTTTCCCCATCAACAATGTGTTCTTCAAATTTTGCAATGTTATGACATATGTCATAAACAATTCTCATATCAAAATCTTCAGCTTTACCATCTAACACGTTTTCAAAAGATTCACGAACCCAATGAACAATAAGCTGACGATTAGCCCAAGCAAAATTAGCAGCACAACCCATGGCTTTCAAATAATTCTGCCCCTCTGAACTATTAATAGGAGCACAAGCAAGTTGCCGATCAGGAATACTTATTTTATATTTTTTAACAGCTCTCTCCAAAGTCTTAAGATGATCACTACATACTTGATGACCGAAACCACGGCTACCAGTATGAATCATAACCATAATCTGATCCTTGTTTTTTACACCAAAAGCTTTAGCTGTTTTTTCATCAAAAATATCAGATACTTTTTGAATTTCAAGAAAATGATTACCAGCACCAAGACTACCAACTTGGGTTCGACCACGTTTCAAAGCACGATCAGAAACCATACTACTATCAGCAAAATCAAGACAACCATTTTCCTCAAGAAAATCAATGTCTTCATCCCAACCAAATCCTTTATCAATAACCGCTTTAGCACCATTCTCCAAAATATCTTTCAACTCAGAATTATTAAACTTAACCTTAGATTTAGAACCCAAACCTGAGGGAACATTTTTAAACATCTCATCAACAATACTACGAATCTTGTTTTTATCAAGATCCTCCACCGTTAAATTAGTTTGAATCAAACGCACTCCGCAGTTTATGTCAAACCCGATTCCACCTGGAGAAATAACACCTTCTTCAGCATCAACCGCGGCAACACCACCAATCGGAAAACCATACCCCCAATGTATATCAGGCATAGCCAAACCTTGTCCAACGATACCTGGTAAACTTGTTATATTTGCAGCCTGCTCAGGAGCATTATCCTCACGGATAGAAGAAATCATCTTATCAGAAGAATAAATCAAAGCCGAAGTATTCATCTTTAGATTATTATTCTCCCCTTTGTAACTATCAGGTATTTCAAAACGATAATCATCAACTTTGTTTAATGGACCATTCCATGTCATAACAAATTAAACCAACCGCTAAGTAAATAAACTATTTTATAAACTTAATGGAAAAACAAACTAAAAACAATTATTTCTTCTTAAGATAAGGAACATTTGTCCGTTTATTCCTTTTAACCTCATACCCCTTTGGAAGATCAATAGGTTCTCCTTCAGCAGGTTCCTTTTTACTAAAAAAACGAACTGTTCTTTTTTTACCATCTTTTCCTTCTACCTTTTTTTCATAAAGAGTATAATCATCAACTTGATATCCATCAGTTTCTACCGTAACCCATTCATCAGATTCATCCTTCAAAGTCTCTTTTTTATCAAATGAATCCTCTAATTCTTCCTCTAAATCTCTAACTTCACTTTTTATTTTTTTAGCAAGTCTTCCACGGATACCATGAATTTTTTTCAAATCTTTAACATTAGTATCCTTCAAAATTTTTAATGATGTGATACCATTATTGTAAAGCAATTCACCGATTTTATCATCAACACTTTCCAGATCAATAAAAGCATTATTCCAAGGTTTATCAAAAACATCTTCATCTTTTTCTTTCTTCGAATCTTTCTTAGTTTCAACTTTTGAGATCTCTTCCTTTTTTTCAACAGAAGGTTTCTTGTTTTTCTCAATTTTTTTATCTTTAACATCTTTTTGTTTTTTAGTTTCAACTTTTTTCTCAGGTTTCTTTTTTGTCTCTTCAATATTTTCTTTTTCTTCCATGGTTACTTTTTTTTCAGAGGTTTTTTTCTTGTTTTCCTTATCTTCTTGTAATTTTTCTTCAACCTTGTTTTTTTCTTCTTCAGATTCAACTTTTTCCCATTCTTCTTCTTTTTCAATGTCTTCGTCTAATTCTTCTAAAAAAGTTTTTTTTCCACACACTGGGCAGAACTTATATTCTCCTTCTAATTTTGAACCACAATGTGGGCAATAAAAAGATGTTGCCTTATCGCTTTTTTCTTCTTCGACCTTTACTGGTTCCCATTCTTTAAGTTCATCTTTACTTTCAGGTTCTTCCTCTGTTTTTTTAATTGTTTCAATTTCAAGATCTGTTTTTTCTTCTTTGGTTTTTGGCTTAATTTCTGTAAATTCTGGTGGAGCTGAATCAACTTTTTCTATCTCTATTAAATCCTGGCTTTTTACTCTCTTTTCTTTTGAAGAATTCACTCTTTTTTTTGTATAAACAGTTTTATCGGTATGATGAACTTTTACTTTTGGTTCTAAAACAAAGGATTTTCTTTCTTCTTTAGGTTGTTTCTTTTCTTTTGATGGTTTGTAAATTGGTCCATAATTTTCTTCTATTCTTCTAGCAAGAGAAATCAAAAATTCTTTTTCATTGTTATCTATTTCTTCTAAAGAGAGATCATCTAAAATCCTATGAAGATCAGTTAAATCTTCTTTTTTGGATTTTTTTTCTTTTGTCATATGAATTTTCCACCAGAGATGCTGATTAATATTTATGATATTTTTATAATATTAAATAGTTTTGTTATATAAATCTTATTAATCAACTACTTAGATAAAATACTATAGTATCTTTATTATATTAATAAATTATGCTTGGTTTAAAATTTTGATTAAAAATTTCAAAATAGATAATTAAAAAGTTTATTAAGCGGGTTATACATCTCATTTTTTTTGATTTAAATGAATTTTGAAGGAAAAAACATAATTTCGATAAAAGATTTTTCAAAAAAAGAGATCAATTATATCCTTGACTATTCTAAAAAAATGTTACCATATGCCAAAGGAGAAAAATATAAAGAAATAGCTCCTGGTAAAGTTTTATCTTCTTTTTTCTTCGAACCAAGCACTCGAACAAGATTAAGCTTCGAATCCGCTATGAGCCGCCTTGGAGGAAAAATTATAGGTTTCGCTGATCCAACCGCAACCTCACAAAAAAAAGGTGAAAGTCTAGCTGATACAATAAGAATGGCTGATGCATACAGCGATGTTATAGTAATACGACATCCTAAAGAAGGAGCAGCACGACTTGCCGCAAAATTTGCTAAATCACCTGTCCTTAATGCTGGTGATGGAGCTGGAAGACATCCAACTCAATGTCTACTGGATCTTTTCACAATTAAAACAGAAAAAAAGAAAATAAAAAATAAAAACATTGCTCTTGTTGGAGATCTAAAATATGGTAGAACAGTTCACTCACTTGCCTATGCTTTATCATTATATGGTGCAAATCTAACTTTTGTATCACCAAAAAGTTTGAAGATGCCTCAGGAAGTAGTTGATGAATGTAAAGAATTAGGCGTCGAACCTAATTATACTTCGGTTTTAAACAAAGCTGTAAAAGATGCAGATGTTCTTTATGTCACACGTATACAAAAAGAAAGATTTCCTGATGCAGAAGAATACAATCGGGTAGTTGGAAGTTATAAAATCGATCTTGAAGTATTAGAATCAGCTAAAAAAGACATGATAATAATGCATCCATTGCCAAGAGTTACTGAAATTGATCCAGCTGTTGATAAAACATCTCATGCACTATATTTTAAACAAGCTTTTAATGGTGTTCCTGTTAGAATGGCTTTACTATCACTATTGTTAGGGGGCAAAAAAATATGAAAGAACTAAAAATACAGCCAATCAAAAACGGAACCGTGATAGATCATATACCTCCAGGTAACTCTGTAAAAGTTCTTCACATCCTTCGGATTCCAAAAAGTATTTCATCTGCTGTTAGTGTTGCTATGAATGTAAGAAGTAAATATGGAAAAAAAGATATTGTTAAAGTTGAAAGCCGTGAACTTGATTATGATGAAGTCGACAAAATAGCACTGATAGCTCCAAAAGCAACAATTAACATCATAAGAGACTATGATGTAGCAAAAAAATACAAAGTAAAACTGCCAGATGAAGTCGTTGGAATAGCTCGTTGTTTAAATCCAACATGTATATCTAATGATGAAAAAGAAACAGTTAGAAGCCGTTTCACGGTGATAAGTAAAGATCCACCTAGAATTAAATGCTTTTATTGTGAACGTGAACCAGAAAATATAGCTGATCACATCGTCTAAAACAAATTATTTTTTTAATAGTTTTTTTGCATAATCAAGTTTTATTTTTTCTTCTTTGATCATCTGATCTGCTATCTGGTCGATTTCTTTCCCTTCAGCACCGGCCATAACAGCGATGTTTTTTGCATGAAGTTTCATATGGCCTTTCTGTATCCCCACTGTTGATAGAGCAAAAACTGCTGCGAAATTCTGAGCCAACCCTAGACTTGCCACTACTTCAGCTAGTTCATCTGCTTTTTCTATACCAAGGATTTTACGACAAACTTTTGCTTTAGGATGAATACTAGATGCACCACCAACAATACCAACAGCAACCGGTAGCTCTATTTCTCCCACAAGATCACCATTTTTGTTTTTATGATATTTTGTAAGAGAAGTATAACGCCCATCTTTTGCTGCATAAGCATGAGCACCTGCTTCAATTGCACGCCAATCATTCCCAGTTGCAATAATCAAAGAGTCTATACCATTCATAATGCCCTTGTTATGTGTAGCTGCTCGATATGGATCAATAGATGCAAGCTTATATGATTCAAGGAATGCATCAACATTTTTTTTACCACCCATTTTTTCTTTATCAAAAACAGCTGTAGCACGTGCTATTCTTCGATCAGCTAGATTAGAAAGAATTTTAAGACGAATATAACCATCAGTTAGTTCCTCTAACAATGGTGCAAGAGCTTCACACATAGTATTCACTGCATTAGCACCCATTGCATCACGAACATCCACAAAAATATGAACAACAATCATTTTATTTTCAGAATCTTCAAGAATTCGAACCTCTAACTCTTTTGCTCCACCGCCAAGATTTACAAGTATTTCATCTTGTTTATTTGCAACCTCTAAAAGTTCTTTTTTATGATCAAGGATTTCTTCGACAGCGCTACTTATATCATCAACACCCAATAGTTGAAGCTGCCCAATCATTAGTGGTTCCGATGTTTCAGCTTTAAAACCCCCTTTAACTCTAGCGATTTTAGCAGCGTTACTAGCTGCCGCAACTACACTACTCTCCTCAGTAGCCATAGGAATAAGCATTTCTTTATCATTAATCAAAAAATTAACAGCTACACCCAAAGGTATCTCAAAAGTTCCAAGAACGTTTTCTATCATACGATCAGCGATATCTAAATCAAGAGAAGAAGATAAAACACCCGTCTCTTCTTCTGATAGATTTGAAAATTTTTTTACAAAATCAATTCTTTTCTCAACAGAACGTTTGTAAAAACCTGAAACTTTTGAACTCTTTTTATCCGTCATAAATAAAACCTCATCATTCTCCTATAAAACTATTACTTTTTTTTCAAGCAAATCCACTAATACTTATTATAATTGTCTATTTTAAATTCGTTTTTTGACGAAACAAACACTCTTTTTTTTGTAATGCCTTACAAGTCTTCAAAATCATTTATCTTGTTTTTATCAAAAACAATCTTAGAATCATTTCTAAACCCGGTTTTAAGAAGAGACCTCATCATTCATGTTGGTTCCCCGGAAACCACTACTGTAACAATTGCCCATATTTTTCTAACAACCCCCTTGAACATATTTTTTATTTTTCTCAAGAGCACATTCAGCTCTTTGAAGTTCTCTACCAAGATACATATAATGTTCAGGTAAAAGCGAGGGTACATTCTTAACAATGGTATCAGACAGGGCATCTGCTTTTTTTCCAACAAAAACTTTTTTTAAATTACCAGAAACAATCCTTTTTTCCTTATAAACATTAGAATAATATTCAACTCTTATTTCCTCTTTTTCTCTATCCAATTCTATAACAAAAAAACCCTTTGAATCAAGATTGACATCATTTTCCTTAGTTTTAACTGCTTTAATCAAATGTACATCCTTAACCATTAACACTTTCTCCTGCAATAACAAGATTCCTAAGCTTTTTAAAAGCATTTTCTCGTGAAAGATGCCTTAACCCACAATCAGGCGAGATCTGAGTTACTTTGTCATCAAAAACATCAATTGCTTTATTGATATGATTTTCTATTTCAGATACATCTTCTACTTTAGCATCATCAGACCTAACACAACCCAAACAAATTTCTTTATCCACAGAATAATCCTTAAACTCATCAATTAAATAAGTTTGAGCTTTAAACTCATGAGAAAGTACATCAACAGGCATATCCAGAAGACCGGGTATAATAGAAGTTACATCACCACAAACATGCAATCTTTTTTTAACCTCTACTTTTTCAAAAACTAAATTAATTAATTCCTGCCCATATTCTGGAAATGAAACGGAAAAAAAAGGTTCATCACAACTAATCAAATCAACATAATCTTGTAAAACCTCTGCCTCTTTTTGTAAAACCTTTGCTATATCAAAACAAATCTGTTTTTCATCATTATAAAACAAATCAACACATGATTTCATCAAAGTAAAAGGACCCGCAAGAAGACCCACGATTTTAGTATCAGATGGAATAATATTTTTAACATATTCTATATCATCAACAGTTATAGGTTCTTTAAACTCAATATTATCAACTATTTCAGGTCGATTCCTAACACGGACGCCTTTCATTTTTCTAAGAAAAATATTTACAAAAGGATCACGTGTCTGACCATCAGAAACAATATCAACACCAGCATCAACCATGTCATATACCGCAGTTTCAATATAATCATCCCATGATGGTGGTTTTTTGTTATAAAAATCTTTAAAAAAATCTAAATTATTAATTTCAACGGGATATGAACCAATAACTGTTGTCTCAATTTTTTTAACCATGTCTAATAAAACCTTCTTATAGGATGAAAATCCGCTGGTTTAATACCAAAATAGCCTTCAGCATACTCGGATATCAGTATATCCTGCCAGGCAATAATTGGAAAAACCATTTCAGAATGTTCAACAGGTCCAAAAATAGCGAAATCTCCACCAAACATAGGTATATTAATGTTTGAAGCAGCATCTACAGTTTTTTTAGCATCTTTAAATTCTTTCAACCAACTAGATTTCTCGACAACATTATGAATCGCACAACCAGTTGGAAAACCATATTCTTCTTTAATAACAGGTATCGCAGCAATTGATGCACCACTATAATCCCCTGGCGCCATAGCCGCAGTGTCAACAAGAATATTTTTGATACCAATTTTATTTGATAACTCGAGTAAACCTGTTTCAGTTAAATTAGCACCATTCTCCAGAACCTCTATTTTACCATCCGGTGATTTATCTTTTGGATTAAAAGCAACAATAATAGCCATCTCTGGCGTGTTTTCTTTTAAACAATCAATTTCCTCTTGGGTTGTACCAATATGAATAGAATTATAAATCGTTCTATCCAACAGTTTTCTATCTCGAAGTTTTTCTAAGGTTTTTATTTTCAAACCGGGTTCTATAATATCAATAGAAAAAACATTGTTTCTTGGTAGATTGTTTTCAACAAAATCAAGGATTTTTTCCAGGTATTCTTCTTTTTTTATGAAAAAATCAGGAACCGCGGGGTTACCAGTTTTTTCACCTATCTTGTTCATTTTATCAAGATTTTTTTTTGCTTTTTCTAATTCTGGTTCTCCTTTGAAAAAAAAACCGCCGAACAATACTGTAGGGTTTCTTCCGGGTTGACCACCAATTGTTATGTTTTTAATTTGGTATTCTTTTTGTTTTTCTGTAAAAGAAAACATTTATTCTCCTCTTTTCTTTATTTTTCCTAAATAATCTATTTTTATTTTAGAATGCAATGCTTTTTTATCACTAATAGATTTTTTTTCAGTTACTATTTTGATTGCGATATATGGTTTATCCATAGGTTCAGTTTTTGTATTTAATAAATTTTTTATTTGTATATCTATTGTTTCTTTATCCGTGTTTTCAATTAAGTCAACAATTTTTATTTGTTTTTGAAAACGATTTATAGCTTTTTTGTCAAGATTTTCAATAAAAGGAATAGCACCTGGAGCATTTTTTATCCGATTCTTATCATCAATGCCGTATTTGTTAAGACAAACTAATGATTCACCAGAACGATGACCTCTAATCTCCGCCCCACAAATTACTAAAAACCTGATATTTGGATTAGATATAACATTAGCAACGATTTTTTCTATACCAATATTCTCAGTTTTAAGGGGGCCATAAACTGCCACCTTTTTAGATGGAGTATAATCCGTGTTTAGCAATACAACTGCAGTATTAGAATCCAGTGTGCATACTGTAAATTCTCCACCCCAAGGATAATAATCTTTGCTCATCTTTTTTTAACTCACATAAAAAATGAAAATATTCTTAATAACTCTTATCTTAAACCTGTGTTTTTAACCAATGAAGGAATGATTTCCTCCCAGAAAAGCGCTGTTATATGCACTCCATGTACACCATTTATTTTTTTTATTTCTTCTATAAGTTCACAGGATATATCAAAACCTTGTTTTTTAACATCATTTGATTTCACAATTCTATCATATATTTCATCTGGTATGTCTACTCCTGGAACATGAAACTTCATACGTTTAGCCATATTAACTGATTTAAGAGGAGTCACTCCAGCTAAAATAAATACTTTTTTTTCAAGTCCTCGATTTTTTATTTCATCCATCCATTCATTAAAACGACTTAAATTGTAAACACTCTGAGTTTGAATAAACTCAACTCCAGCATCAATTTTTTTTTCTAATCTATCTGCTCTTAACTCAATAGATCCTGCAAATGGGTTAGCGGCAGCACCAATAAAAACATCTGGATTTCCATATTTTATCGATTCATCGTTAGAAAAAATACCTTTGTCACGCATGTTTTTAACGATGTCAATCAACTGTATTGAATCAATATCAAAAACTCCCATAGCTTGAGGATGATTTCCGAAACTTTGATGATCGCCTGTCAATAAAAGAATATTTTTAACACCAACAGCAGATGCTCCAAGTATATCGCTCTGAAGAGCTATACGGTTTCTATCTCTGCAGCTGATCTGCATAACTGGTTCTAAACCTTTATTTAAAATAAGAGTGCTACCTCCAAGACTAGACATTCTTACAACTGCTGTTTGATTATCAGTAACATTAAAAGCATCAGCATAATCTTTCAGGATTTCAGCTTTATTTAGAATTTTAGAAGGATCACAACCCTTTGGAGGACCGATCTCACAGGTTACAGCAAAATCGCCATCTAGAAGAACTCTATGTAGATTACTGATAGCTTTCATTTATCTATTCCTCCTATTCATATCAAGAGATTTAGACCAATCCTTAGCAGGGAAAAATTTTTTAATTTCATCCAAACGGTTTTCTTTTCTGAATTTCTGATAAATAAGATCCCAAATGCAATCCAAATCTGAATCAACCTCACATTTACCATCAACAGATCCACCACAAGGACCATTTAACATTTTTTTAGGACAACGAGAAATAGGACAAAAACCACCAAACTCATCCTCTATACATTCTCCACAAAGATTACATCGACGTTCGAATTTCCCAAATCTTTTAACCTCGCCAAGAAACAAAGTATCAGTACCAGAAAAAACGGGTTTATCATCAATAATCTCAGAAACAGTCTGAACGCCATTGCCACAAGACAGAACAACAATTTTTTCAGCTTTTTCAAGCTCAACATTATATTTTCTTAAAATACGTTTATCATTCAAAAAATTACAAGCAGGATCCAAAACAACCCAACCGGTAACAACAACTCCTTTTTCTTCAAAGACATTTTTCATCTCAAGAACTTCTTCTTCACCACCCGTTTTACAAACAGTGGCACATTCACTACAACCCATCAAAAAAACAGGGGAAGAACCCACAAAAACCAGGATATCGTCAATACTCTTCTGCTTAGTAATAATCATAATTATTTTTTTGCAAATACTCTAAAACCTTATTAACTAATCGTTAAACAAAAAAAATGATAATTTTTTTTACTATCTTACTTCTCTGTTTTTTACAGCAACACCATGATTAAAACAAAGCATTTCATCCCTGTTAAGAATACACCGACCAACAGCTAACAAATTATCATTGCTGTCGACAATTAGGCATTCATCATCAGGTCTCAAACTTGAATCACAATCTCTTACAAATTTAGCAAAAACACTCTTACCATCCTTTACAAAAGGTGCAGCTTCATCATCGATTATCACTCGTAAATTTGGTTTTTTAAGATTTTTATGAAGAATTTCTGCTCCATCGAGCTTCAATGTAAACATTCCATCACTAGCACGCATTGAAAGTATGTGTTTTTTTTCAACGATAATATTACGGATTTTACCTGTTTTTTTAGATTTAACAAATTCAATATTTTTATCCTTAAAAAACAAGTCTCCTGCTTTGTTTCCAAACTGCATATCTGCAACCATTGAAACACGTTTAACATCAAAATCAATTTTTGAATCCTTAGATTTTTTTATCTTTGATAATAACTCAGATTTATCATCCCAATTATAAACCTTAGTTTTTTTAGTGAATTCTTCTAAAAATTTATTCTTCTCCCCTAATGTTTCCTGATCAACATTTTCTGGAAAAACTGATTGAGCAAGAGGATACATTTCATCCAGCTCAAAAGGAACTGGTCCAATGTATGAATCAACAAATAAGTTGACACATTTATTTTCTTGATTTGCTTTCTCTAAAATTTCACTGTAATGTGTAGAATAAGGTTTCTCCGACTCAGGAAATAAAATACTTTTTTCATAAAATTTGTCAAAATTTTTTATTAAACGATTCTGAAACCTATAGATTATAGGCCTATGAATTGTATGAGATCCAGTGTAAAACAATGCCTTGTTTTTACTAATTGGTTCAAATTTTTCAAGCCATTCTTTGTTTTCTTTTTTTCTAAGAATTTTTAAAGCTTGTTTAAGATAAGGATTGCAATCTGCTCTTCGTTCCACTAGCTCCCAGAGACTACCTTGACTTATTGCATTTCTTATTTTTCTTATTTCAGAAAAACATACATATAGATTATGTTTAGCAAGCAGAATATTTCTCTGTTTTTTATCCAATTTTTTTAATTCAGATGCTGAATATTCTGAACATATAGGACAACAACATGGTAGTTCACTTAAGTTGTTTAGTTTCTCAGTTCCCCATGGGAAAATCAAACGGTCATCAACTGCATATTTAACATATGATGATGAATCAAAAAAATCACAACCCAATGCAACTGCAAGAGGAAAAATAATAGGATGCCCTGCTCCAAAAAGATGAACTGGTTTATCTGGTGATAAATTTTTTTTAGATGCCAGGATTACATTTGTAAGATCGCTATATCTCTGATTTTCCATAAGAGGAACAACACCTCCAATTGGATAAAAATCGCAACTTATTTTATTTAGTTCCTCTGCACATTTTGCTCTAAGCTCAGGATAGATTGATCCTTGAACAGTACAAGCCAGGTTCATGTCGCCTTTAATTTTGATGCTTTCTTCTGCTCTTTTTAGTGTTTCCATCATTCCTTTTTCTGCTTCATCTTTTGTTTGATCTGGTGTTCCAAAAACATCAAGAATGGTTCCTATATCACTTCCAATCTGTTTTTGAAATTCAACAATTTCAGATGGTTTAACCTCTACATCACCATAAACATATGATTGAAAAGTTCCAGAATCTGTCATAATCGGTCCATCAAAATCAATAAGATTGTGTACACCGTTTTTTATTGCTTTATCTTTTAATTTTTCGTCTTTTTTTATGATGTACGAATTTGTGATTACTATTTCTGCTCCAAAGAGTTTTTTCATCTGCTTTGGCGATATAATCATCATATTTGGGTTTATCACTGGCATCATATTTGGGGTGTTTACTGTACCATGTTTGGTTGTAAATTTACCGATTCTTCCTGCTGCATCACGATTTTTGATTTCAAATTTCATTTTTTAAAACGCCTAAAAATAATACTATATAAAACTTTGTTTTATCTTTACACCTTTACAAAATAAACCTATAACTTTAAATTATGCACCTATCTGTATGGGATTAATCAAACGCTTCAATGTAGCAATAGCAGAGAGAGAAGCCATATAACTAGAACCAGGATTATTTGGATTAGGCATATTTTCTACTTCAGCTCTAAGTCTGCCAAATTTTCCATGAGCAAGAATCTTATGACTATTGCGAGTAGCTACAGGATCAACAACTATCTCAACTTTTGTATCATCAAAACCCACACCAGCTATAGATAAATTCGCAGCAACATTAATATTCTTAGGGAATTCTCTAACTGCATCACGAGCCGAACCCTCAAAGATAACAGTTCTCTTATCAATCTTTTTATCTAATGCCTTAGGTGGTTTAGTAGTAACTAAAGTTACTTCATCTAAATCTTCAATACTAGCAGAAAGAATACCATCTATCCCGCAAACAGCACCAGATGGAAGATAAATCCTACATTTATTTTCTTTAGCAAGATTTTCAAGAGTAGAACGAAAATCATCATCAAAAAGACTTCCAATACTCATAATAATTATATCCTTGCCTGATTTTAAACATGTTTCAGCATATTCATTTACTGCTTTTTGTGAAGCAGCCTCAAAAACAACATCAACCTCTTCTAAAAAATCTTTAACTTTTTTAATTTCAGCTTTTTTTAAAGAATTTTTAAGTTTATTTGAAGCTTTATCGTCAATATCATAAAGATATATTTTTTCAATTTCATCCAGTTTATCTGCATACTTTGCAACATCATTGCCGATAGCTCCGCAACCAATCATACCAAGTTTCATAACAATATTACCAAAATCCTTAAAACCTGGATTATGTATAAAAAATGTTGGCTGATTATGGATGAAATAGAATTTTATCTAAAAGAGGATCTCAACGAGGAAGGAGACATAACCTCCAATGCTATTTTCAAAGATCAAAACTCAAAAGCACAGATCATTTCAAAAGAATCATGTGTTGTTGCAGGTTTAGATGAAGCAAAAAAAGTTTTTAATAAAACTGGTGCAACAATACATTTTCTGGTAGAAGATGGTCAGTGCATAAAACCAAGTACTATTGTTGCTGAAATAACTGGTTCTACAAAATCAATCCTCACTGGTGAAAGACTCGCCTTAAACTTTATATGTCGAATGAGCGGAATAGCATCGCTTACAAAACAACTTGTTGATAAATGCAAAAAAATTAACCCTAACGTAAATGTTGCTGCTACAAGAAAAACAACTCCTGGTTTCCGTTTTTTTGAAAAAAAAGCAGTAAAACTTGGAGGTGGTGAAACACATCGTTTCGGTCTTTATGATGCATTTCTAATTAAGGATAATCATATCAAAGCAGCAGGATCGGTAGAGGCTGCTATAAACAAAGTAAAACAAAAAAAATCTGGTAAAATCATAGAAGTTGAAGCAGAAAACGAAAAACAAGCATTAACTGCAGCAGAAATGAATGTTGATTTTATTATGCTTGATAATTTAGATCCAAAAGAATCAGAAATGTTAACTAAAAAAATAAAAAAGATCGATAAAAATGTTAAAATCGAAATCTCTGGGGGTATAACACCAGATAATATTTTAGATTACGCAGCTTTTGCTGATAGGATATCTATGGGATTTCTGACACATTCAGTTACAAACAAAGATTTTTCTTTAAAAATAATCTAAGTTTTTTCTTCTGAATAATCTTATTTTAGGAAATATTTAAAAACTAATATCGCTTTACAATTTTAGAAAATATATAAAATATCACAAATTTGTGGGGTTTAAAGTTTATTTGTGAGGGAATGGTGTTAATATGAAAAAAATTATTGAAGATGTAGTTGCCCAAGAAAATAATAAGAATAAAAAAAATAAAAATGAGACTAAAAAAATTGAGAATAATTCCAAAGAATCTAAAAAAAATGAGGATCCTGATCCATCTTTGACTAAAAATGCTGTGGATCGTGAACTAGAGGAGGTTTTAGAAGGCTTAACCACTAACATCAAGGTTATTGGTTGTGGTGGTGCCGGTAGTAATACTATTGCTCGTTGCCTTGCTGAAGGTATTGGAGGAGCTGAACTTGTAGCTCTAAATACTGATGCACAACATCTTCTTCAAAGCCAATCCCCTCGTAAAATTCTTATCGGTCGTCGTTTAACTAAAGGCCTGGGTGCTGGTTCTCTTCCACGTGTTGGAGAAGAAGCAGCTAAAGAAAGTGAAAAAGACATCCGGGAGTCTATTGGTCATTCAGATATGGTTTTTGTAACCTGCGGTCTTGGTGGAGGAACTGGTACAGGTTCAGCACCCGTGGTTGCCAAACTTGCTAAAGAGTCAGATGCTTTAACAATCGGTGTTGTAACATTGCCTTTTAGTGTTGAAGGTGTTGTCCGTATGGAAAATGCTGAACGTGGTCTTACCAAGCTTAGAGACATCTGTGACACTGTTATTGTTATACCAAATGATAAACTCCTTGACATTGTTCCAAATTTATCTTTAAACGCTGCTTTTAAGGTAGCTGATGAAGTACTAATGCGTTCTATCAAAGGTATTACTGAAATGATTACCATGCCAGGATTGGTAAACCTTGACTTTGCAGACTTGAAGACAGTTATGAAACGTGGAGGCGTTGCAATGATCGGACTTGGAGAAGCTGAAGGTGAAAACAAAGCAGTCAATGCAGTAACTGAAGCACTCAATTCACCTCTTCTAAAAGTTGATATCTCTGAAGCAACAGGTGCACTTGTCAATGTTACCGGCGGTGAAGACATGACTATTAGTGAAGCAGAAAAAGTAGTAGAAGAAATATATTCACGAGTTGATCCAAACGCCCGGATTATATGGGGTACAACAGTTAACCCTGACTTAAAACGAAATCTACGAGCTATGCTAGTTATAACTGGTGTAAAATCAAAACAAATACTAGGTCCAGATAGAAAACCACTTGAACGCGAACAATATGGTATAGATTTCGTAGCATAAAAAAATAATTTTCTTTTTTCTTTTTTTAAAATAGCCAAATTCTTTATATACCTCTATCTGTTTGACCCTTTTGTTTAATTTACTTTAACCCCTTTAGAGGTGACCTTAAGCTTGAAATTATTTAATAAAGACAAAAAAAATGATAAAAGCAACAAAAATCTAATGGAAAAAGCATGGGATTTGCAACATGATTTGGAACAACGCCAGGAAAGATTAGGTAAAGGAAAATATGGTCGTGTTCTAAAAATGGCGCGTAATCCTACAGATGAAGAATATGCAAAAACATCAAAGATTACGGGTCTAGGTATGCTATTAGTCGGTGGTTTAGGTTTCTTGGTCTTTTTAATAGCAGAAAAAGGAGCACCTTGGGTTGCTGAAGCTTTAGGTCTAATATAAAAAAAATAAAATGTTTTTTTGAGGTTTAATATCTATGGTAGATGCTGATTTAGAATCTGATGAAAAAAATACTAAAATTTTTTCAATAAAAACAATGGTTGGTAAGGAAAAAAATACTGCGACGCTTATTAGTAATAGAGCCGATAAAGCAAAAATAAATGTTCCAGCAATTCTAGTTACACCCGAGTTACGTGGTTATATTTTTGTGGAATCATATGACAAAGACAGACTGGAAGATATGATAAAAACAATTTCTTATGCTCGAAAAGCTTTAGAGGGAGATGTACCTGTTGAACAAATCGAACATTTCCTTGTACCAACATCAGCTGTGGCTAAAATTTCGGAGGGTGACGTGGTTGAAATGTCTGCAGGGCCTTTCCGTGGTGAAACAGCTAAAGTTACTCATATAGATGATACTAAAGAAGAGATAACAGTTGAACTTTTTGAATCTGTTGTTCCTATACCTATCACTGTTCGTGGTGAACAAGTACGGGTCGTTAAAAGAAAAGAAGAAGAAAAAAAGGAGAAGTAGATAATTTATGGCTGAAACAATTGAAGCATTAGTCGAAGGCGGAAAAGCATCAGCAGGACCACCACTCGGTCCAGAACTCGGTCCTCTTGGTGTTAACATAATGGAAATCGTTAATTCGATTAACGAGAAAACTAAAGAATTCAATGGTATGAAAGTACCAGTAAAAGTAATAGTTGATCCAAAAACCAAAGAATTCTCTATAGAGGTAGGGACTCCTCCAGCAGCATCATTGATTTTCGCTGAACTTGGACTTGATAAAGGATCAGGTGCAGCATCTTCTCATAAAGTCGGTGATTTAACAGTAGATCAAGCAGTAAAAGTAGCTAAAATGAAATATGATAATCTTCTCGGTAGAGAACTAAAACAAAAAACCAAAGAAATCATTGGAACCTGTGTATCAATTGGTGTAACAGTTGAAGGAAAAAAACCACAGGATGTTCAGAAAGAAATCGATGAAGGAAAATATGATTCTAAATTTCAATCCTGATATCTTCATCTAATTTTCTTTTTTTATCTTTAACAGTATCACCTGGTTTTTCAAGCATTCTTTTTTGCATACGTCTAGCTGGTTCACCTGAAAGAATGTCTTCTCTAATCATCCGTTGTTCTTTTTCAACAGCTCTAAGTCGTTCTTTAAGATATTTTATCTCTTTTTTTAGATCATCAAAAGTATCTTCTTGTTTCATTTTTCAGCAAAAAGAAAATAAAAAACAAAGTATTTTAAATGTTTTGATTAAATCCGTTTGAAACCACGTTGGAAAAACTGTTTAATCGAACGAGTCATCCGCTCCTGACGATATGATAAAGGTAATGTTTTCCCTTCTGCCCATGTTTTCTTTTTTTCAATGTTAGAAACAATAGAATCTAAACTCAGATCATTTGAATCAATAGTTGTATATGCTTCACCAGCAAATTCCGGAATATGAGAGTCACTACCACCTGTGCCTCCGAGGTTATATTTTTTAGCAACTTTAGCTGTTTTTAGATTACTTTGCGGAAGACTACAACTGTTAAAAATTTCTATAGCATCTATTTTGTCTTTTAAAGATATTAATTTTTTTTCTTTTATACCAGACATATTTCTAAAAAGATGAGGAATAATAGGTATCCCATTAAGATCCAGGATTTTATCAACAGTTTCAGATGCTGTTAAACCTTTTGGAATATTTTCTTTTACATTTAATGCAAGAATATGCCCCGTTGTTGTAGATATTTCAACACCAGGTATAATAATAAAATCTTTAGATGAATGTTTTAACCCCTCTAATCCTCCTTTGACAGTGTTATGATCTGTAATAGCTAAACCATTTAGACCCTTTTTTTTGACAACTTTTATAATTTCTTCAGGGGATCCTTTTCCGTCATCTGAATATTTTGAATGAATATGTAAATCAAGTTTTAACATATCTCTTTTTCCAGATTGTTAGCAAAAAAATACTATTATAACGTTTTGTAAAAAAAAAATTAAAAAAATTAGAAAAAATTTTTTTATTTTATTTTTTTCTATTGTAAACAGCATAAGCAATTATCGCTATGATTATCACTGCAAACACTAAAAGAACAACAGTGCTGTCATAAGCGGTTGTTTTATCATCATCTTTGTCAATAACTGAAGAAGCTTGTGAGATAGTTATTGTATGTTCCGAAAACGAAGGGATTGAAACCAATACTTGTACACCATTTGAACCAAATACTATTAGGTACTCTGAATTGTTTCCATCATCCGATGAATTTAGGATATCATCATAATCATCAGCCATACTGATTTCTTCACCATCAAACATAACTACTACATCCGATGGATCAGTTACATTCATTGTTTCAAAATCGATATCAACTACTATTGTTTTACCAGTTTTTTCTGTTGAGTTAACAATTATTTCTACTTTTCCTTCTTTGACATCTGTTGTTGTTTCCATATCCGAATATGTTTCATCATGTGTCTGATTTTTCTTTTGAGCAAAAACTCTCGCGCCAACTTTTCCGTTTGCTATAGCATTCTGAATTTTGTTTTCATTTTCTTCTGAAATTCCAACACCTATTCCTTCAACAGGGGTTGCAAGGAAAAACACATGTGAATTCTCATATAATGTAACATTTACCATATCTGATCCTATTGTTATCATTGAACCAGTGGTATTGTTACCTGCTATAGGTCCAGTTACAACAAGTTTCCCATCAATATCTCCCGAAACTGAGAGAATATTGCTACTATTTGTTGTTGAAACAGTGATGTTATCAGATAAATAGAACGCTACTGTTTTATTTTCAAAGCTTTTAACCTTAAGAAGCGCTGTTGGGTTATCATGTGCCTCAAGCCTAACCTTTTCAGCGTTACAACGCCAAACAGCACCATGAGCAACTGGGTCATCTTTAGGTGTGAAAGGAGTTATTTCTACTAAATCAAAAACAGTTACATTTGAATTATTTCTCATCAATGTATAAGATAAAATAGTACCCTTTTCTTCATCAAACATAAAATGAATTAGATCTCCAGAGGTGTAACCTTTCTCATAACTAAGTCCACCAAAGAACTTTAATTGTTGTTTAAAATGACCAAAAGCTCTCCCACTGTTATTAAATTTCTCCTGGATTTCTTCATTTGTAATATTTTCAAACTTTTTCTTCCACTCATTTTTCTTTTCTTCTATTTCATCATCAGCCCATCTGCCATGACTTTTATTAAATGCTTTATCTAAACCTTTACCAATTCCTTTATTCCAAACTTCTTCAGAAACATCAGACCATGGACGACCCTTACTTTTATTGTTACTTCCAGAATTTGAATCATCTGCAGGTTCTTCCTCAGTCTCATCTTCTGAATTATTTTGTGTATTATTTTGATTTGAACCAGTTTCATTTACGTTATCGTCTGTTTGATTTCCATTATTGGTTGTATTGTTTTGATATACTGTTTCATCTAAATCGCCATTGGTTTGATTACCTGTTTCGTTTACACCATTTTCGCCATTCTCTGAAGATGCTATCACATATGTTTGGTCAAAACTAGCGAAAACTGTTAATGCTAACATTCCAACAAAAACCATTACAATTATTTCTTTTCTCATTTCCTCAAAACCACCTTTTTATTATTTCTACTAAAAACTAGAGTGATATATAAAAAACTTTTGTGGTACAAAAAAAAAGAAATGAATGCGGACGCCGGGATTTGAACCCGGGTAATAGCCTTGGCAAGGCTATGTGATACCAGACTACACCACACCCGCAAATGAATGAAAACCATGAAGCAATAAACCCTTAAAAAGCATTATGGTCAGAATTAGTATCTTTTCAAAGGTTTACTAAGATGACGCCGGGCGCAAACCGGTACTTCATAAAAACCAGTTTTAATAGATCGTTTTTCTTCTTCAATTAATGGTTTATCACTTTTTGTTTTACAATTAATACATTTAAAACCCTGATTTTTACCTTTAGATTTCATGTGTTTACCACACTTTGGACAAATTGGATTCTCAACTTTTACAAGTTTTTTAACTAAATCATTAATTTTTATTTTTTCAAGATTAACAGTAATATTATCATCCCTAACTCCGCCATATACCTCAACAATATCACCAATGGTTAACCGCCGGATTATATCCCTAAATTCTTTGGTGGGTTCATAAGCCGCACTATCAATAACACCAGTTTCATCTTTTATTTTAAAAAAAACATGCCCACCTTTTATTGTAAAAGGATCAGTAACTACTTTTCCATTAACAATGACTGACATATATGGTTTTATATCAAATATTTTTGTTTTAACTAGATGATCATCAGTTCCTTGATTGCTTTCAAAAATCATCCAACCCTTGTACTGTTCTGAATCAACCATCGAATTTGCTTTAATAAGCTCCTGGTAGTCATCTCCACGTATTCCATAAAGAATCGGGCATGGTGAACTCGGTGTTATCCTATTATGATGGTTTTTATAATCATAGTTATCAAAAGTTTGTTTTGTTTTTTCATCCATTTTTTTAACAGATTTATCATCAACAAAACGTTTTGAACCCCAGTTTTTTTCAGTTCTATATTTTATCAGCTCAAATGTTTTATCATACTTATTTTTCCAAGCTGTAGAGGCAGTGGCTCCGATAAGTCCTCGTTGGTTTTTAAAACCTTTATAAAAACCATTGTTTCGTTTAAGGAATTTTTTTGTTTCCTCTAAAGTTACAACTTGTCTTACAGCTTTATAATAATGTTTTATATCTGGTTTTTTATCAAGAATCACAAAACCAGGATTTGTTTTTTCATCCTCAATTCTTGAGTATCTTTCAAAAGAATCAGAAATAATATCTTTTAATTCTTCTTTGTCAAAAAGTTTTTCTTCACTTTTTCTATAAAAGAATAATTCAGAATCATTAAACTCTCCGATTTTTGTTTTTTCTCCTTTTCCTTTCCCGATTTTTAAACATATTGCACCATTTCCACGGGTTTTCCAAGGAATATTAGGATTTAATCTGACCAGTCTAGGAAAACCAATAAGATCAAAATCATATTTCAGATTGAACTCTTTTACTAAATAAAATGCTATAAAGGTTGTACAACCACCATTTGAAGAATCAGTGTCATCAATCCCAATCCAGATACTAATAAACACTCCCGATAGTATTAAATATGATACTTTTTTATTAATTAAATCCAAACTATGAATCGTCAGCAACTATTAAGAACTGTAAGAGAAACTCTTAGCAGTACAGGTTTTTATGTTTCAGAACTTTGTTCAATGCGACCTGTAGGTTTTGATTTAGTTGCAAGAAGGGACAACTCTCTTCTTATAATAAAGGTTTTGACTAACGTTGATGCATTAACAGAAAATGTGGCTCAAGAACTACTAACACTTTCTAAACTATTAGATGGTTCACCTGTTTTAATTGGAGAAAAATCAGGAGCTAAAAAACTTGAGGAAGATGTAGTATACTATCGTTTTAATATCCCATCTATCAGTTCTGATACATTAAAAAACAACCTTGTAGAAGGCGTCCCTTTAGAGATTTATGCTGCACCAGGCGGTCTATATGTAAAACTTGATCATGAATTACTTTCAAAACTTCGTAAAAAACAAAATATTTCACTTGGAAATATAGCTCGTAATCTCAAAGTATCTAGACGAACCGTACAAATGTATGAAGAAGGAATGAATGCTAGTATCGATGTAGCAATTAGAATTGAAGAACTACTTGATAATCCAATAACAAAACCCATTGATATACTTAAAAAAATACCTTTTAATGAAAAAGATTTTGAAAACATGCCAAAAGAAAACATAGAAGGTTTTCAGAAAGAAATACTTTCAACACTTGAAAAAGTAGGATATCATGTAATTCCTCTCAAAAGAAGTCCTTTTGAAGCAGTTAGTAAAGATAAAAAGAAAATCCTTCTAACCTGTGTTGATCATTACGATAAAAAAATAATAAAAAAAGCACATATGGTAAGCAGTATCTCAAAAATAACCGAAAAACATGCTGTTCTTATAATAGATAAAAACACTGATAAAAAAAATATAAAGGGAACACCATTGATTTATGATAAAGAACTCAAAAAAATACGTGGTCCTGAGGAAATACTCGAATTAATTCTAGAACGACTTTCATAAAAAAACTATGGTTTTTTTGAGTTTTTACCTAAAAGTTGACCAAAATTTTATAAATAGGGTTGTTATTCCCGAAGACTACAATTTCCAAAGAGTTTATTAAATATAATTGTTTACCTTGCGGAAAAAAATACATTAGAAAATGATAGTTATGTCCGAAGAAAACACTGTTGAAGCGGTCGGAAAAGCGCTTGAGGAATCCAAAAAAATGGATAGAAAATTCAAACAAACAGTTGATTTAGTCATTAATTTAAAACATGTTGACCTAAATAATCCACAAAACAGAATCGATCAAGAAATAATATTACCACATGGAAGTGGTAAAAAAGCAAAAATCGGTATTTTTGCCAGTGGAGAACTAGCGGTAAAAGCTAAAAAACATGTTGATTTACTTATTAAACCAGAAGAAATAGAGGATTACGCTAGTGATAAAAAGAAATTCAAAAAAATAGCTGATGAATATGATTTTTTCATATCTGAGGCTCCTTTGATGCCAACTATTGGTAAATCACTAGGTCAAGTACTTGGTCCTCGTGGTAAAATGCCTAAACCTGTTCCACCAGGAGCAGATGTTTCAGATATGGTTAAAAATTTACGTAAAACAGTTAGAGTTAGATCAAAAACCAATAACACTTTTCATGCAATAGCTGGAAATGAAGAAATGAAAAAAGAAGAAATCGCTGAAAATATAAACACAATAATTAAACGAGTAGAAGGATCATTAGAAAGAGGACGATTGAACATACGATCGGCTTTTGTTAAAACAACTATGGGTCCTCCGGAGAAAATAATATAAAAAAGGGTTAGGGAGGAATTATTTTTTTATGGCTCATGTAGCAGAATGGAAATATGGCGAAGTAAAAGAACTTACAGATCTTATTACAGACAACAAAATAATCGGTGTTGTAAACATTAGTGGTATCCCTGCTCCTCAGATGCAACATATGAGGAAAAATTTTCATGGAAAAGCATCTGTTCGTTCATCTAAAAATACTTTGATTAAAAGAGCACTTGATGACTCGGAAAAAAAAGTAAAAGGTGTATCAGAGTTAAAAGATCTTCTTGATGGTCAAACAGCAATTATTGCTACAGATATGAATCCATTTAAACTCTTCAGTCAAATAAAACAAAGTCGAACTATGGCACCAGCTCGTGGTGGTGAAACCGCAGAGCATGATATTAAGGTTAAAAAAGGAGATACTCCTTTCAAACCAGGTCCAATTGTTGGAGATTTACAAAAAGTAGGTATTCCTGCAGCGATACAAGGCGGAAAAGTAGTAATAAAAAAAGATAAAGTACTAGTAAAAGCAGGAGAAAAAATATCAAAAGATGTCGCTCAGATGCTTACACGTCTTGAAATATATCCTATAGAACTTGGAATGGATCTTAAAGCAGTTTATGAAGAAGGAAATATTTTCAAACCAGATATACTTGATATAGATATAGATGAGTTTATTGGTAAAATTAAAACAGCATCTGGTAATTCACTTGTGCTTGCTTTAGAATTAGGCTGGATAACCAATGATACAATACAACCATTGCTTATGAAAGCATACAGAGATGCATTTAATATTGCTTTAGAACAAGGCATACCAACTAAGGATAATGTTAAACATTTAATCTCTAGAGCACACACTCAGATGAATACTTTAAAAAATTTAACTGATAAAAATCAGTAAAAAAATTTAGAAAAAAATAGAAGGATAAAACAAGATAAATAAGGAGGCAAAAAATAAGATGGAATACATATATAGCGCTATGCTTCTTCACTCCGCAGGCAAAGAGATAAACGAAGCAAATGTCAAAAAAGTACTTGAGGCAGCAGGTGTCAAAGCAGATGATGCCCGTATAAAAGCTTTAACTGCTTCACTTGAAGGCGTTGACATAGAAGAAGCAATCAAAAACGCTGCCGCAGTTCCAACAGCAGCTGCACCAGCAGCAGGCGGAGAATCTTCCTCAGAAGAAAAAAAGAAAGAAGAAAAAGAAGAAGAGGAAGAGGAAGAATCAGTTTCTGAAGAAGAAGCAGCAGAAGGTCTTGGCGCACTTTTCGACTAAGACAGAAATTAAAACCATTTTCTTTCTTTATTAATGGTTTTTTTTTGTTAACTGCTTAAGTTTTTTCAGAAAAAAAATAGTGCTGATCTGAAAAATAACAGATTTCACCAATTTCTGGTGGCATACTTTTTAGGTTGGCAACTAAAAATTTTAATTTTTTAAAAAACTATAGTAATATTTTATTAAAAAAATATATTCTTTAAAAGGTGGGGGACGGGATGCATTTGATAGGAGGAATGCGCCTCTAAGCGGAAAGCAGGTACAGTTATACCTCCCCTTAATATGAACCTTAGTCCCCCAATCAACCTAAATATTCTTTTTTAAATAAAAAGTTTTCCCCTTTTATTTTATAGTAGGGTTCTATCTGTTGATTTTTTCATTTTTTTTATAGTTACCTGATAATTTACCTGCACAAAAATTTTTTATAATGATTTTTTATTTGTATATGGTATCGTGCTACTGTGTAGCATTTTGAGGGGTTTAGGATGCATAAAAAAGAACAATTCAATAAAGAATCACCTGATCAAATTCCAATAATTTGGGTGAATATAATTTAAAAAAAAAGAAAATAATGTTTTTTTGTTTAATCCATGAGCATTAATACAGCACAAAAACCTGCAATAAATGCTCCAATTGGATTAGAATTCAATACAAATATACGCATTTTTTCTTCTTCAGTTAAAGCTGGTTGATTACTTAATGCTCTACCTATCATTTCCTGACTAACTCGCCAGGCTCCAAATATTGGCCAAGACCATAAAATCCCTGCGGTTAGGCTGAATATAGAACAGAGTGCTCCAAAACCAATACCTAATACTATTAGCATTATAAGGAAAAGTATTCCACCGGCAAATAGTGTTTCAGGATCATTTATTGCTAATTTATCGAGTATTGTTTCAATAGATAATCCTGTTTTTTCTTCAATAATTTCTATATATTCATTTTGTTTGTTTTCAAGATTTTTTTGGTTGTTGTCTATTTTTATTTCTACTGGTTTTTTTTCATTAATATTGTTCGATCTGGTTACTTGTACAGCAGTTGCTGTGGACAGCATCAATAGTGTTATTAATATAACACTAAATAATATGGTACTTTTTCTAAAGTGGCGTTTCATCTATATCGACCTCTTTCAAAAACTATATATATTGTTTTCTATATAAATATATTGTGTAATTATTATAACAAAAAAATAATTAAATGTGAAAAATCTTACATCCAAGCGTCAAGACCTGTTTGAGCTGAAAGACTCATATCAGATAGACCAAAAGCACCCTTAATATAATTCTCAACCATCTGTTTATACCAATCCAGATCAATTTCACTTTTGTCTTTTAAAAGCTCAACAGGATACATATAATCAATAGGTTTAACACCACTTTTAGAAGGATTAGAAATACCAGGAAGAGATTTTTTTGTAACAACAAAACGAAACTTAACCCTAGACTTAATCGGACGCCCCAAAAGTTTTTCCAAAGCAGCAGAACGCTTCCCAAAAGTACTCATAGAACCATCCTGATTAGGTTTATAACGACCTGCTGGTTGAACACTCTGAATAAGAGTCAAATCCTCAATATCTACTTTTTCAAGATCTAAAGTTTTAATAGTTTCCTTGGTTTTATCAACAATACTACTACGAATAAGTTTCCTAGTTTCTTTTTCATCAGTCCAACGAGGATTATCCTTCAAAACCTCAAACATAATATTTTTTAAAGCCTTTCGAGCAATATCTGCTTTATCAGAACCCTTAAAATTATTACCCTTACTGTTCATCTCAATTTTATCATCTTTCTGATCAAAAATCAAATAATTTTTATGTTTAACAAAAATCATACAATCATGAAACTCTGGTTCAAGTTCAAAATCAGGATAATTCAAAATATCACGCCATTTACTATTACATTTTGAAATAGCATCTAAAACATGATCAGGTTTAGACAACCAATCATCTTCTTTCTCATCAACATCTGAAACACCCAATTTTTCAGCGAAACCAGACACATTACCCATAGAACGAGAACAACCCAAATAGATTCCATCGGTGTTATGTGCAAGCATTAATCCATTAGCAGATACAAAATTATTATTTTTATCAACCGATATATCATAAACATATCCATCAGTTGGTTTTCGTTGTTTTATCTTTTTAGCCTCAATTCCAGATACATCGTTATAATCCGTTGAATCTTTATTATGTTGGACAATACGTATCCGATATGCTCTTTTGTCCTTTCGATAATCAACAGAGGGTATACCATAACCTAACATTATGGAGAGTAAAGATATTCCTTCGATAACTTTTTTACTTCTAGAAGTAATTTCTAACAAAGGGGTCACTCTTTTTCGTTTGTCATAATATCCATCCCCATTTACATATTCTTCAAAAAAAGCTTTTTGAATATTTTTTTTTGCTGAAAGCACAAATGGGCTTATCTTTTTTCTGTTGGATTTTTTACCACAGTCTAAAACATATTTGAAAATATATGCTGTTGCAGAGTTGCCCTGAATTCTGAAATTATCCCCATTTTTATCACTCCCACTGTGAGTTATTCCGAATTTCTTCTCAAAAATATTCTCGGCAGCATTTTTTATTCTTTTAAGATATTCTTTTTTATGGCCGCATACAAAAATGTGGGCTCCTTCCCGTGTAATTCCATCACGTCTCCTGATATATAAAGAACCCTCAGCAGTATAAGCACCAATCAATCTTGCAAAATCTTCATCCATTTTGTAAAAAATAGGGATTTTACCTTTACCATTATAGGATGAAATTTTCGATTCTTTTAAATCCTTGTCTCTGATAACCTTTTTCTTGTAAAGATCTATTGCAGTTTGAATCTTCATTCTAATATACTTTTTTTTACTTTTTCCACCTTTATAATTATTCCTTGGTTGATGATGTTTTAAAAGATGTTTTGTCTTTTTTGATAGAGGTATATTCACCCAAATATTTAACTCTCCATCAAAACTCAAAAGAGGATCCAATGCATTAATGATTGTATCTTTTCCTTCATTTTTAACATACGATAAATGAACAATTTTACTCTTCTTCTCAACGATGTCTTTACAGTAAATAGTTTTCAAACCTTTAGAAAGGGTATACAGAGAATGATTTTTGGTTACGGATATGTTTCCTCGTTGGGTTTTTACATTGACAATATCGTCATCATATCTATGTCGTTTTATAAATTCCGCCGATTTCCAATTATAAAAACCATTTTTTTCTACAGAAAGACATTCGATTCCTTCTAGATTTTTATATTCATGTTTTTGTCTTATCTGAGTTTCTCCCTCTGAATTTTCAAACAAATCTTTGATATTAACTATTTTAATTAATCCTCTCTCTCTAATTATAATATCTGTATCGGCATCTACGCTGTCACCATATACCACTCTAATATCTTTCTTTTCCAGATAATCCAACGAATCAGATAGAATCTGTTGCCCACGAGTAGTAATCGTTGCAGCACCCCACAAATTAAACTGTCTGCCAGATACATTAGGTGCTGAGATTATACCATGGGTGTTATGTAATACAATCCCTCCGTTTATATCAACAAAATTTTCATTATCTTCAACACTAATATCATAAACATAATCTGAAGAAGATTCTACAAACTCTATTTTTTTAGGAGGGATGGCAAAAGAATCATTTAATTTTGTTTTGATTCCGGATTTCTCTGGTTGAAATGTTGTTTTTTCGTAGTTGTTTTTCGTATGAACGAGGGATACATTCTTATTTATTTTTCCAGCATCAATTATCTTTAGTTGATTATCTTTAACGGTAAACACACTATGATTTGGTGTAACAACAGTTGAACCACTTTTTGTTGTGATTTTTACGAGTTTACCATTGTATTTATGACGAACCGCTTTTTTTATACGTTTTATTTGTGTTTTACCTTTTTTTGTTACGGAAATAGCAAACCATGGATCAACAACTTTGGCTATTTCAAAAATTGTTCCATTTATACATTCATTTTTTGAACCGTTTTTTTTGATTTGTTGATCTACAAATTCACCTATTTTTAAAGGACTATAATCGCCTTTTGGATTTATTAGAGCAATTCTTTGTTGGTAATCAACGCTTCCTGCATTTCGGGCTCCTTTGACACTTTGATACATCATCTTTAAACGATTAAGTTCATCACCTGAAACACCTTTTTCTTTAGCTTCGTTTAGCTCTTTTTTTATTTTTGCTATCATGCTCATTATACCTGTCATAGCACAGTTAACTACACCAGGTTGTTTATCTATTTTAACACCGATTCTATAGCCTTTATCTGCAAAACCATCTTTTTCTGAAACCTCTCGGTACAAAAGATCATTTGATTTCAAAAAACTAATTGGTATTTTTTTTAACCAGATCCAATAATCAGGTTTTTCATCAGATCTAGCAAGACGTACTGTGTCTGCACCAATATTCATAGCCTTAAGAATTGTTGGATACATTGCTCCGACATCAGCAACTATAACATTCCACCATGGTATAAAATGAGAATCTGCATCTTTATCAGGTTTTATTGTCATACCGCCAGGCATATGATAAGCAAGGCGTTCATCAGAATCCTTAGCTTTATTATTATATATTACTTCAGGGTTTTCTACCCAATAAGGCATCTCTTCCCCATATTTAACAAGTCTAATGGTTTCTTTAGAAAAAATATCTTTGTTTTTTCTAGCTTTAGATGCGATTTCTTTACGGTTTTTACAATCATTAAAATTTCTTAGAAAAAACTTAGATGAGGACATTACTCTGCATATAGGAGGCATAAGTTTTTTTTGAAAGCTCGCACGAATCATTGACATATGATCCCACATCTGAACTGCTCCAGCACCAAAAAGTAGATCAAAAGGCATACCAGTGGTAAAACTTAGTGGCATAGCTTGCTGTATAAGATTCAGGGTAACACCCAGCTGCTCCTGAACATCATGAAGATTATATTTTATAGTTCTTTCATCAAGACGCATCTCAGATGGTTTAAGAATCAAACGATCCTTTACATCTATACCAAGGAATGGAGCTATACCTTTTAGACTAAAATCATTCAAAAAACTATAAAATTTTCTTGCTCCAAGAAAAGTATCTAAGCAACATGGATAAAACTGTAGAACATCTGAGCTAGTCCCAAAATGAAAAGAACGATCAGATCGACAATAAAATCTTAAGAAGTATTCAAAAAGCTCAATTTGTTCTTCAGATAAATTATTTCTTTTGTTTTTCAAAAACCAATTAATACGATTATAAATCTGAAGATTATCAAAACCTAATATGTTATGACCAGAAATAATATCTGAGTTCATCAAAATTTTACAGAATCTATAAAGATTTTCTATTTCTTCATCAAGATTATGAGAAACCAACTGATTAACCTTGATATCCTTCCAACTATCAGGTATATCAACTATATCAAAACTAAAATCCTCAGATTTTAAATCTTTAGAGGAAATAAAAGATAAATCAAAATTAGCCCAACCAATAATATCAATCGGGACATTGGTTTTACCTTCACCGTACTGTGTTGTTTCAATATCATAAACAAGAACATTAACTTTTTTTTTGCTACCATCTGTGTCAAACACCCATCCTTTATCATTTGCTTCAAGATCACAGATAACTCTTTGATTATATGGTATATCATGTTCAGCGGTATACAAACCAAGATCAAAAAACAAAAAATCAGAAATTTCTGGAACAAAATAAGAACGTTTAGAAAAAACTTTAAAAACTTCTCGTTTGAGTCCAAAATCCCAGAAGCTTCTGAAACTCTCAACATCTCCTACCTCAGAGATTTTAGAGAAAACACTATCATCTTCATCTTTTTTTTGCTGCCATTTTTCTATAAATCTTTTACGAGCAGATTCAATATCGTTTTCAGTTGATGAAAAAACATAAAAATATGGTTTATGAATATTTGATACACGAGATGGTTTTTCATTTTTAAAATACAGGTATTCTGGTGAAACTCCTAGTAATAGTTTATTCATGAATAAATTCTATCCTCCCAAAAAAACCATTTAAAAGGTTTATCTTTGTTGGTTCTTTTTTTGCTAAATAAAATAACTCTTACTTAAAATATGAGGAAAAAACTATATTATATACCTTTTTCTATCCCGTTTTTTGGGACAGTGTAATTAAAAAATGGTTACTCAAATAGCTTTTTCAGAAAAATTTGATAGGCATAATAGTGAAAGTCATCCAGAAAATGCTAATAGAACAACTATTATGTTAAATCAGTTAAAAAAAGCCTCGTTTTATCCCAAGCTTGAATTTATTGAACCAAAGTTGATATCTGAGAAAACTCTTCATGAGGTTCATTCTAATCGTATGATTCGTCAGATTAAAGAAATTAGTGAAACTAAGGATTCTTGGATAGATCTTGACACATATGTTTGTAAAAATGATTATGAAACCGCTCGTCTTGCCGCGGGTTCAACATTACAACTTTGTGAGAATGTTTTGCAAGGAAAAGCAGAGAATGGTTTCGCTCTTGCTCGCCCTCCGGGTCATCATGCGACACCTGTAACTTCTATGGGTTTCTGTCTTTTTAATAATGAAGCTCTTGCAGCTCAGAAACTTTCTCAGGATGGTAAAAAAATCCTTATTTTTGATCCAGATGTACATCATGGAAACGGAATACAGGATGCATTTTATGGTAGAAAAGATGTGATGTATCAATCAATTCATCTTAGTCCACATTTTCCTGGAACTGGTAAAATTGAAGAAATCGGGGAAGGAAATGGGGAAGGATACAACATAAATGCTCCTCTTGGTTTTGGAAATGGAGAAGAATCATATTTATCTGTTATAGATGAGGTAATGATTCCTGCTGCTAAACAGTTTAAACCTGATCTTATAATTATTTCTTCTGGTTATGATAATCATCATTCCGATCCGCTTGGGGGTTTAGCCTGCTCCTGTAATCTATATGGAGAAATTATTCCATTGTTTCAAAAGGTTCAACCGAAAATAGTGGCAGCGTTAGAAGGTGGATATAATCTGAAATGGATAGGTAAATGTTTAGTGAATCAGTTAGGGTCAATGACAGGTACGCCAATCACTTTTAGAGATAAAGATCAAGGACATACGCGAGGAACAAAAAAAGTAATCAGTAATCTAAAAAACAACCTCAGTAGTTACTGGAGTCTGTAAGACAATTCTTTTTGTAAGACAAAAAAGAAAAAAGAAATATGAACAATTTTTTTTTAATCAAAAATCATGCCCATGCCAGAAGCAGCAGAATCCTCCTGCTCCTCAATCTTCTTATTTAACTCTTCAGCTTCTTTAGCATCAAGTTTGTCAAAACCAAGTTCTTTAGCGATCTCCTCAGCTTTTTTTAGACCTTCTTCGCTACCTTCGATTTTCACAAAAGATACATCTTTATCAACACCAAGACTATTAGCATCACGAGTTAAAATACTTTGACGACTAACAATATCATCCTTAAGAAGAGTGTTTATCTTTCCAACATCCTCAGTTTTTACTTCAAATATAACATATGCCATCGTACTTAAATCACCTAACTATTTTTTTTTAGATATTTATCTTAAATACTGAAAGCTTGTAATACACATCCCTTTAATAAAATTAATCAACCAAAAAAAATTAATCATAATTCAAACTAAGTTCCCATTTTTATCGATTTCATGATATCTGATACGAGAAGAACTAATCGGTTCACCATCAGATGATAAAACATAATCAATAGTAAAAATTTTTAAAGGATTTTTTCCAACTTTTTTCCTTTCGTTATTAATCTTTAAAGCCACTTTTTTTGTTTCAGGGGATACAACAATAGCATCAAAATCACCTTCAACAGCTGGACCATACTTATCTGAAATCGATCTGATATCATATTTTGCATCTAATTTTTTTTGTTTTAAAAATTTTTTCAGATTTTGTTTTCTTTTTTCAAAACTTTGAATATCTATCTTTTCACTGCATAGTTTTCTTAAAGTCAAACCAATAAAAACAAAACCATCATCTCCTGCAACTTCAAAAGCTTTGTCAATTAAAGCAATATGTCCCCGGTGAAGATGATCAAAAGTACCACCAATACAAACTCTCATAGAAATTTAGCAAATATTTTATCTTTATTAAGTTTTGTCAACCTGCTTAGTATTGTGTTTGGAAAAGTCTAAATTACTTTAAATATATTAAGTGTCACTAAAAATTAGAAGTGGTTGGGAATGCCGGAGAATCGTTCAGCTGTTAATATTTTCATAATCTTTTTGATTTTTATATCTATTTCACCTGTTATAAAAAATCAATTTGCTGCGGCATCAGATAATACGATCTGGGTTGATGATAGTTACCAGTATCCTCATCAGTCTGATGGTAGTAGTTCAAAACCTTTTACTACAATACAAAACGCGGTTAATGCAGCTGAAAATGGTGATATAATAATGGTAAGAGAAGGTACTTACAAAGAGGAGATTACCGTAAATAAAAAAATTACTCTTAGATCTGAGGTACCGGAAAAAGCAATAATTGTTGGATGTGCTTTATCAGAATATCTTATTGGAATAAAAAGCGAAGAAGTTTCCGTGCAAGGTTTCAAACTTCTTGACCCTTATTCTACTTATCTAAGACAGGGAATGATATATATTAACTCTAGTTCTAAAGATTCATCTGTTCTTAATAACACCATTGAACAATGTGCTTACAGTTATGCTATCTTTCTTGATGGTGTAGATGATATAGTATTAAGAGGAAATCACTTAAATAACACAACAGGTGGTATTTTTTTACAAAACTCTGATTACAATACTATAATCTCTAATAGAATTACTAACAACTCAGACGAATACGCGTTAAAAATTTTATTATCCGATCATAACCTTGTTGAATCAAATATATTCCAAAAAGGAAAGTACTCAATATATATAGAAGACTCCGGCTATAACTCTTTAAGCAAAAATCTTGTTGTGGAAAATTCTCATAGGGGTGGATACATCAAAAGTGGTAAAGAGAATACATTTGAAGAAAACATATTCCACTCCAACAACATTGGGTTATATTTAAACAGTGAATATGAAAATTTTGTTTTTAATAATAGTTTCAAGGATGCTATTGGAATAGTTTTTTCAGGAAAAAATGATATAGTCTCTGGGAATGAATTTTCAGATTGTAACTTGTATGGTATCTTAGCAGAATCTTCTACAGAGGATAACACTGTTTACAACAATTATTTTATGGGGCAGTCATATGTTTCTTATGCCAAAGAAAATGGGGATAACAATTGGTTTAATGAAAAAATCGAGGTTGGTAATTACTGGGAAGATTTTAATGGGCCTAATAGGGACAACCAATACGTTAAAGAAAATTTAGAAACAGAATTATTTGAGTATAATAAAAATGGGTTAATAGATAAGTATCCTCTTGGTAGATTTAATAATCCACCTCGTATAAGTAACGAAATACCATCTCATCTATCAACAAATATTAGTTTAAAACCTAAATTAAGTGTTATTGTTTCAGATGCTGATCAGGATAAAATGACAGTTTATTTTTATCAAATAAAAAATAATACAACCCTTATTATAGATGAAATTAACAGATTAGAAAATGGTAGTAATGTTTCTGTAAATTTATTTCCTCGGAACAAATATTTTGCAGAAGGATATAATTACATTTGTGAATGGTATGTAGTAGTAGAAGACAGTTATTATTCTAATCGCTCAGAAAACTTTCTTTTTACAACCAGTGAAACACCAATAAATAACATAGTTCCTGTTATACAATTTGAATCCCCTGATATTGCATTAGTAGATGAAGAAGTTGTTTTTAATGCATCATCCAGTTTTGATCCTGATGGTCAGATAGTTTTTTATCGTTGGATTTTAGGAGATGGAACTATTAAAACAAACACAAATACTTTTAGACATTGTTTTAAAAACCCTGGTGAATATAATTGTTCTCTTCTTGTGATTGATAATAATGGTTCCTCAAAAACAACAAGCTTTACTGTAGACATAAAACCTAAAGACTCAAAAGATTTTTTCTCTGAAAAACTATCTTGTTCAATCAGTACAACTAATAATATATTTAATGCAAACCAAGAAATCTATTTAAACTCAAGTGCTAAAGGAGGATTTCCACCATATACTTTCTTGTGGAATATAAATGAGGATGACACATTATACTATAGTAATCAAAATATTTCCTTAACTTTCAATGAGACAGGAAGCTATTTAATAAATCTGACAACGACAGATAAATTTGGAAACACAGCATCAGACACTATAATTATAGATGTTATATTACCTGATAATGACAGTATTGATAATTCTGAAAAAGAAAAAATACCAGGATTTGAACTCTTATTAATTATACTCTCTATCATAATATTTTCAAGATTTTCAGCTAAAAAAAGAAAATAAAGCCGACGGAGGGATTTGAACCCTCGACCTGCTGATTACAAATCAGCCGCTCAGCCGGGCTAAGCTACGTCGGCAGATACAAAAAAAACTATTTTAACTGTTTTTTTTACCGGTAATATCAAAACATATATAAAACTCTGTAGGTGAATACGATTTAATAATATTATACTTCAAATTTAAAATATTAATATCTTTTTTTTGTAAATTGTTTTTAATTTCTTTAACCCTTTTAATAATATCTTTTTCATCTAAAAACTCATACAAATGAATTACAAAAGTTTTTTTAACAATTTTTAAAGCATAGTCTAAAAAATCGATAGAAGAAAAAGGAAGATTCATAATTACTCTATCTGCTTTTATCTGATTTTCTTCTAAAATATTTTCAACATTTTTAGCATCATCACAAAAAACTTTTATTTTTTCTGAAAATTTATTATGAACAATATTTTTCTTTGCAAGTACTATAGCATCTTTATTTTTATCTATTCCAAAAATTTTTTCTGGACGGGAATGTTTCATAATAACAATGGGAAAAGGAGCAATACCTGTAAACATATCAACAATTATTTCTTTTTTTTCTACGAGATCTGCTATTCTTCTTCGTTCATTAGCTAGCCTGGGAGAAAAATAAGTGTTTTTTACATCAACAAAAAATTCAACATTGTTTTCCTTATGTAATGTTAAGGTTTCTTTGACTCCTGCGATAAGATCTAGTTTACGTGTCCTGAATTGACCTTCAACTGGTTTAACATCATATACAGTTTTAATATTTTTATTAGTCTCTAATAGACTTGATCCTATCTGGGAACTGTACTTTTTTAGTTCATCTGGAATTTTTATTAGGGCAATACTGCCGATGATGTCATAAGAGGATGGAAGAAATTTTTTAAGTTCTTCAGGAATGTTAATTATTTCCTGATAAGATTTAGTTTTGTTTTTTTGTTTTTCAAATTTTTTTTCTAAAAAATTATATGAAAATTTATCTTTCTTTATTTTTTTTACAGGAAGGAAAACATGTTTATCATTTTTTATTATTTTTAAATCTGTACGTAACTTATTTTTTTCAATTAACTCTTTACGGGTTTTCTCAGCATTTTTTTTTGTTACTTTTACTGCTAAACTTTTTTCAAACATAGTTTTTTTCCGTTCTTAAATAAAAAACAAGATAATAACTATAATAAAAAAAGTTAATCCCGCCTCCCGGATTTGAACCGGGGCCCTGCCGGTAGCTACCACTTGGGTCTACAGCCGGCCGCTCCGGCCAGACTGAGCTAAGGCGGGATGGATTTTTTTTTGAGACATGGAATAACAGTAGTTATATTTATTAGTTAAGGTCTAGATTACCTGAGTTATAGGTTTCTTTGATGAGATATGGAGTTGTTGTTTGCCCAAATTGTAAAAAAGCAAAAGGATTTGAATTATCAAGTAAAACTACAAAATGTCCAATTTGTAATAAAACTCTTAAAATTGATAAACTTAAAATTTTTTACAAAACTGATTCTCAGGTAAAACTTCGAAATGCTATAGGGTTGATAAATGCTAATATTGATGGAAAAATGGAAGATTTTAAAAAACTTCTTGAGAATAGATTATAATGATAAGTTTTATAAACAATTTTTTTGTTGCCTTGGATGTAGGAGATAGTTTGATTTGACTAAAATTAAAAGAGTAGTATTAGATGTTTTAAAACCTCATACGCCTTCAATTATTGAGCTTGCTCAAAGACTTGGTGGTTTACCAGGTATATCTGGTGTTAATATTTCACTTGAAGAAGTTGATAAAGATACTGATAGTGTTAAAATAACTATTGAGGGTGAAGATATCGATTATGATAAAGTGCAGGATACTATTGCTGAATGTGGTGCGGCGATTCATTCAGTAGATGGAGTATCTGCAGGTATTGAAATAATTGAGGAAGTTAATACTCCTCAGGATCGATAAATTTTTTTTTATCTTTTTTTGATTTTTTTTCGACATTTTTTTATGCAGGTAATTAATCACATACCATGCTATGCATATCTACGTTAAGATAAGGAAAATCGTAACTTATATAAACAACGTAGTTATTTACGGTGGCAAAGAGGGTCCGGTGAGGACACAACCCTGTTAGGAAATACGTAATTACATTGTTTAGGTGTGGTTATGTATTCCTGTTAAATGGTTCACGGTGTGAACCTATGTTATTACTGATTATGATGGGTTTGTGGAGCTGGATTTAAATAGAAAAAAGATGAGAGAACAATAGAGTAGATAATGTATAATTTAGGAGGAAAAAATAATGAGAGATAAGAGTAAAGTAAAAAGTGTTGCAACCATCATGTTGTTGTTGCTTTCAGCAATGGCTGGTATGATGTTTGTTGGAAATATTTTTGTAAAAAATGCAAGAGCAGCGGGTGGGCCAGTAGAGTCTTTTAGTATATTGACTCCTACAGACAATGATGCCTATCCAGTTGGATATGGTATTAATGTAACTTGGAGTAATCCTACTGGTTCTAATGATACTGGTTTTAATTTAACAATATCTGGACCACAATCTGATTCGGACGATGATAACACCGATTATTATTATATGTGGACACCTACAAAACCAGGAACATATACAATTAGTGTCTATGGATATAATGATACAGAATATAATCTGACATATGCCACTAATGATAACATAACTGTAAAAATAGGGACTCCTGGTTACAATATGTGGCAGGGTGGTAACTACGATATAACTGGTGGTTATGGTTCTGTAGATAATAGTACAATTCTTACCACTGCGACATCTAACCTAGTTTATTCATCTTCTTACAAGAATATTGCAGTTGATAGTAGCAAAAGTTGGGAAGATTCAAAATATTATCTTTGGAAACCAAAATATAATGGTACCGCTGATTTTGCATCATCATATTATGATCTAAATTGGATACGTGCCGGCTCTGGTGGAGATGACGATGAAGGAGCTTTTACAGAAATCGATCCAAATACTAGTGATTATAGTTTTGATGGAGTACTTCTTGATAGAGCTGGATTGTGGTTAATAGCAACTGGAACCGCAGATAACTTTGATTTAAGTACTTATAGTAATTTTAACTCTACTGTTGCTGGTTGGTTCTGGGTTAATGGTTCAACTGATTATACTGTAACTCCAGATGTTACAAGTTTTTCATATAATGCCAGTGGAACACTAAGTCTTACTTTAAAGGATGAAAGTGATGAAGCTATTGGTGGCATTGTAGACATTAGACGGGATGATAATGGTTCTTCGATTTTAGGTAGAAACTCTTATACTGGTGGAAATGGAATAAAATCTTATTACAAGAACAGTAGTTATTTCTGGAGTGTAGGAAACTATAGTGCCTATGGGTATTTAGATGTAGATACATGGACGCATAGTAGTGATGATTACATTAACTACTATGGTGAAGAAAATATGGCGGATAGCTCAAATAAATTCTATAACTCTACATATGGTGCAAATACTGATTTAACCGATGCAGATGCTTGGTTGGATAATGCTGCTAAATATAACTGGTCTTTTTGCGGTCCATGGGATCCACCAGAATATTATGCTGATCCACAGTCAATAGAAGTTGAAACTGGAACACCTTACACCTCAGTACAAAATGATAGCCAATATTGGGGTTTTGATGGTGAAGTCAATATTACAATAAAGGAAACAAGTTCAAAGGTTGGTACTTTTACAAGTGGAACAACAACTGTAAAAGTATACAATGATGATGGTGAAGAAATAACAAATAATGTTACGATTGATAATACTAACATTGCAGATGGATATATACATATTAATAGCAGTATGTGGGGTAAAGATACATCAGTCTATGGTGAAAATGGAACATGGTATGCCTATATTTATGTAGATACAAACAGTGATAGAGGCAATAATAATAAAACTTGGACTGAAGAGTGGAATACTTCTGTAGAATGGACTGTAGAATCTCCTCCGAATGCACAATTTGAATGGGTAGATGATGACGGAGCATTTAGTTATGGTGATTCTGATAACACACCTTATGATGGAATTATACCACGTATACCACAGAATGATAGTGTACCAATTGATATACAGTTTAAAATTTATGGATCAACTGCATCTACATACTATGGAAGCAGCAGTGAAACTAAAGCAATGGAAAACATAACTATTTCAGGAAATGCATTATTTACAGGTAGTCTTGATAAGATACCTGGTGTTGGCTATTCTGCTGGTATTTGGACTGTACCAATAATCCCAACAATGGGTTCAGGTGGTGGAACAATAACTATTACCGTAAATGCCTATAATACTACAGTTGAGGAAACCTTAATCATAGGAAAAGATAATTATGATGAAAATGGAAGTGTTGTTACTGTATCACCGAACACATTTATGATAGATCAACAAGATCAAACATTAACTGTAACCGTTGAAGATGCAGGAAGTGGAAATTCACTTAATGCTTATTCAGATCTTTACATCTATTATCTAGATGATACTGATGGAAGTATAAAAGGTACTGCTGCAAAATCTGTAACATCAGGTAGCAGAACAACTATAACTTTCAACATAACAGCTCAAACAACTTATCAAACTTCAAAGGCAGGTTTCGCCTCAATTTTAGCTCCAAGAAACTTAACATTATATGTTGATGGTCCAGGCGATCGTTACGGTTATGCTTTAATAGAAATGACTGCTGTAAATGATTTACAACCAGCTATTTCCCGTACAACATTTATGGCGGGTAAAACATATGATGACTTAGAAATCAACTGTACCATTGTAGGAAACAGTTCAGAAACTCCAAGTGAGGATGATAAAGCTGATTTCTACATAAAGATATATGATGAAGATGGTACGGATGTCACCGATACATTATTTAATGGAATATCTGCATCAGATCTGACGAATGATGCAAATTATAAATTCGGCGATGGCACAGATGATGACTTTGATAACGTGTATGCTACAGAACCTGGAACATACACATTATATGCATATAACAACACTCATAACAGTGAAGACTATAATGCTACATTCGAAGTAAAAGCAGTAGATATAACCTGTGATAAAGATCCATTTATATGGTCTGCTGATGACAATATAACTGCTACATTCACTGTAACATTTGAAGGAGAGCCAATTAATGGTACACTACGTGTAGATAATATCAGTGATGTAGAAGGAAGCGATTACAATATGACTTGGGCTAATACATCATTTACACCATCTGGAACAACCGGCAGTGATGCAGCAAGTAATGATTCTTTAGCATTAGATGTCGTTGATGGTGTAGCAACAATAAATGATTTAACAGCAAGTTATCTTGCAACAGGTGAAACCTCACAAACGCATACATTTTATTTCCAACCAGAAAATACAGAGGGAACTTGTGCTTATGCAGAAGCTGGTTCAATGACCACTCGGGTGCCAACAATTACTGTCAGCCCAGAAAAAATACCATTAGGTGAAGCCGGTGGTTCAAAAGTAACAGTAACAACTTATGGTCGAAGTAGTACAAAAGTAGGCAGTGTTTATGTTGGATTAGATGGTCAGGGTGTATCTGTTAGTGGTAACACTTCAAACTCAGCTGCTAGCAAAGGAGAAGTAGAATTTACAATAATCCCAACTTCAACAGGAAATATAAGTATAGATGTCGGAGCTTCTGGAAGAACAGTAGATGACACTGTTCTACAAGTAGTAAGTCAACAACTCAGTATCAGTGTTTCACCAAATACAGTCGACGAGGGATCAGTTTTCACTGTAACAGTAACTGATGGAACCGATCCAGTAAGCGGTGCAACAGTAATTGTTGTAGGTTTAGATCAAGATACAACTGATAGCAACGGAGAAGTAGAATTCATAGCACCAAGTGTATCAAGTACAAGAAGCTATGATATACGTGCAACACATCCACAATATACGCCTGATCCAGATCAACCAATCAAAGTATACATCGAAAACGTCTATAGTTACATGATATCTGCTGATGATGAAGTTGAAGCAGGAGCACAATTCGATGTAGCTGTTGCAAAAGACACAGGAGATCCAGTAATAGGAGCAACAATAACCTTTAACGGTAACACATATAAAACCAAAGCTGGCGGAGTAGCAACTATAACAGCACCCACCACAACAGGAGATTATACAATAGAAGCCTCATTCAGTGGAAAGAATGCAACACCGGTCACAATAACAGTAACCGCAGCAGCAAATGAAACAGATACTCCTGATGAACCCGATGACAAAGACGAAAAAGAAGAACCCGGGTTTGAACTACTTACACTTGTTGCAGCAATCGGAGTAGCCTTCATACTACTGAAGAGAAGACGTAAATACAACAAATAAAATCAGACCAAAAAATTTTGAAGGATAAAAAAATCCTTCAAAACATATCTTTTTTTTATATTTTTTTTATTAGTTTTTTTTCAATTATTTTATATAAAAAGAACTCATTTACTGTTTTTCTTCTAATAAATAATTTGGATGTGATTTAAGATAACAAAAATATCTGTGATAATGCCGACGTTAAATGAAGAACAAGGCGTTGGAAAGACAATTGATTCAATTAATCAAACATATTTTGAAAACCAAAACTGGGATTTAGAAATTATAATAGTAGATGGCGACTCTAAAGATAAAACCCGAGATATCGCTAAAGAAAAAGATGCAAGAGTAATTGTTGAAAAAAGAAAAGGATATGGCCGAGCATATAAAACTGGTATGCCACAAGCAAATGGTGATATTATTGTTACAGGTGATGCGGATGCCACATATCCTTTTGATAAAATACATGAATACATCGGATATCTTTTGGCTAATGATCTAGATTTTATTACTACTAATCGTTTCGCAGATCTAAAACATGGATCAATGACAGTTAAACATATGTTCGGAAATCTAGTCCTAGCATATACCATGAGAATCTTATATCTTATAAATGTTAAAGATTCTCAATCTGGTATGTGGATTTTTAAAAAAGATGCTCTTAAAAAAATTCAGCCTTTAGAACATTTTGATGATGGTATGCCTTTTAGTGAAGAAATAAAAATAGAGATGTTTACAAATAAAAATGTTAAATCCGAAGAAATAAAATCAACTCTTAAAGCAAGAGAGGGTGATGTTAAAATCGAAAGCTTTAGCGATGGTATTAAAAATCTTAAATATTTATTTAAAAAAAGAGTTAAGAAATAAAAAAAAATCAAACGTTTGAAAAAAACAAACAAAAAAAGAGCTATTATCAATTTATGATTACAACAAACCAAAAAAACATATGATGATTTTATTACTAAAATAAATGATTATTTAATTAATAGTTCTTATAATTTAATTTTTTAGGCAATAAAATTTTTTATTTTTTAAATTAACAAATTTAGCCAGAATTACTACTAATTTTTTTTTTATAAATGGTTACATATGTTGTTTAAAAAAACCTGCTATGTATGATTATAATATCTTGAAATTTTTTTTCTCATTTTTTATGTTCCATAGATAAAATCAATATTTTTTTATAGAAAAATTTTTAACATACAAATCCTTTAAAATTCAAACATAGTATCATCATGAAAAAAAAACAATATTATATAACAAACAAAGAAAAACAAAATATTCAAAAAAATATTAAAGACTTCTTAATTAAAGAAAAA